>CAMWLR010000040.1 GCA_947175215.1 uncultured Porphyromonadaceae bacterium | reverse complement strand
CCTGTCAATTCTTCTATAAGAAATGATTTTGGCGTATCACCTGCTGCTACACCCCGCAATGCAAATGTGACCTCAAATGATATTACCCGTACCCTCTCTGGTCAAGTATCAGGACAGATATCAGGTCAGACTCAATCACGGGAATCTCGGCCTAACGAGGGAAAAAGCATCCAAATCTCGGCAGATGCTCATAAGAAGATCACGAATATTGTTGTATTCTATTCTGACAACTCTTTCCAATCATTTCTGCCCGATGTGTAGATTAATCTCCCTAAGATAGACAAGCAACGAGGAGGCCGCCATATAACGGTCTCCTCGTTGCTTAATTTATTACTTATTGTTTCGGTCTTTTCTTGACTTGAGTATGGTCTGTGTGTTATTCTTTACACATAACCTCTGACGATACCACGCTTTGAGTTACGGATAAATTCTATAATCTCATCACGCTCTTTTGTGGCCGGTAACTCTGCTTCAATGCGATCTACAGCATCTGTCACATTAAGACGCGACAGATAGAGATAGCGGTATATTTCTTGGATTTCGCGTATCTGATCGTTAGTGAAGTTACGACGACGCAGACCGATAGAGTTTATACCGGTATATGCGATAGGATCACGCCCTGCTTTTACAAACGGGGGTATATCCTTATTGATACGTGATCCGCCCTGAATCATCACGTGGGTACCGAGATGACTGAACTGATGGATAAGCGTACCGCCACCGATTACGGCAAAATCATCTACCTGCACCTCGCCTGCAAGCTGTGACGCATTAGATATAATAACATTATTACCAACGATACAATCGTGTGCAACGTGAGAGTAGGCCATAATCAGGCAGTTGTTACCGATGACAGTTTTACCTTTGGCAGCAGTACCGCGGTTAACTGTGACACATTCGCGGATTGTGGTATTATCGCCAATAACGGCTACGGTATCCTCACCTTTGAATTTGAGATCCTGAGGGATACCCGAGATAACTGCACCGGGAAAAATGGTGCAATGTTTCCCTATACGGGCACCCTCCATAATCGTAACGTTGCTGCAAATATGTGTCCCCTCTCCAATTTCTACATTCTGATCGATTGTCACAAAGGGATCAATGACAACACTCGGATGTATCTTGGAGGCAGGATGTATGTATGCAAAAGGCTGTTTCATCTTGAGATCAGATTCCGGTATTACTTGTTTTTGACTATCTGGGCCATGAACTCACATTCGCATACGACCTTGTCACCGACAAAAGCCACACCCTTCATCAATGCGCAACCACGGCGCAGCGGGGTAAGGAAAGATACGTGGAAGAGCAGCGTATCTCCCGGAACGACTTTCTGACGGAACTTGACATTGTCTATCTTCATGAAATAGGTCGAATACTTCTCGGGATCATCAATTGTAGCGAGTACGAGCAAACCACCTGTCTGTGCCATAGCCTCAACCAGTAACACACCGGGCATCACAGGTTCCTGGGGGAAGTGGCCCTGGAAGAAGGGTTCATTGACAGTGACATTCTTCACACCCACGATATATGTTTCGCCTCGTTCAATTATCTTGTCAACAAGGAGCATCGGATAACGGTGAGGCAGATGATCGCGGATGTCATTTATATCCATCAGCGGAGTCTGCGAGGGATTGTATGAGGGAGCCTGTAATTCCTGACGCTGTATCTCCTTGCGAATCTGTTTGGCGAATGTGGTATTGATCTTATGCCCCGGACGACAGGCGATGATACGACCCTTGAGGGGACGACCGATCAGCGCTGTGTCACCGAGTACATCGAGCAGCTTGTGACGGGCCGGCTCGTTCTCAAACTCGAGAGGACGGTTATTAAGATAACCCAGCTCGCTTACCTGCTTATGCTCCACGCCTACCAGATCAGAGATATGATCAAGATTTTCTTGAGACATCTCCTTATCATAGATCACGATGGCATTATCGAGATCGCCACCCTTGATTAGGTTAGCCTTGAGGAGCGGCTCAATTTCGCGGACAAACACAAAGGTACGGCTACCGCTGATCTCCTGCTTAAATTCAGCCATATTCTCAAGTCTCGCAAACTGGTTAGACAACACAGGCGAATCATAAGAGATCATAACATCAACCGAGAAATCGCTGTCAGGCAGCACTGTCAGATGAGCGCCGGTCTCAGGATCACGTACCTCAATCTTACGTTTGACTACGTAAAAATTCTTATCGGCATTCTGCTCTAACAGGCCGACTTTCTCAATCGCTTCGCTAAACTGACGCGAACTGCCATCGAGGATAGGTATCTCAGGGCCATTTACCTTAATCAGGCAATTGTCTATGCCGGCAGCATACAGGGCAGCCATCGCATGCTCGACAGTCGAGACTCTTACATCGCCACGGGCAAGCACGGTGCCACGGTCTGTATCGGTGACATTCTCGGCAACCGCGTCAATAACCGGTTCACATTCGAGATCAATACGCTGAATTTTATAACCGTGGTTTTCGGGAGCGGGCAGGAATGTAGCTTCAATTTCAAGCCCGGTATGGAGGCCCTTTCCCTTTACAGAGAATTCGCCGTTAAGAGTAAGCTGTTTCATTTATTATTGTTTGCTGAATTTTCAAGTTTTTTGACACGTTCATACAACTCGCCGAGATTTTTCTCATAGACGAGATTACGGGCGTATTTTTTCATATCTATAGCCGGTGACCCCATCACACGCGAGTCTGATGCCACGCTCGATGCGATACCAGACTGAGCGCCTATCTGCACACGGTCACCGACTGTGATATGACCGGCCAGGCCGACCTGGCCACCAAACATACATCTGTCGCCGACCTTGGTAGAGCCCGCGACACCTACCTGTGCCGCCATGACTGTGTGTTCACCGATACGGCAGTTGTGTGCGATCTGTACGAGATTATCAAGTTTTGTCCCTCGACCGACAACGGTTGATCCCATCATTGCACGGTCAACGGTGGTGTTGGCACCCAGCTCCACATCATCCTCGATTACAACGTTACCTAATTGAGGAATTTTTTTATAACCTGACTCTGTGGGAGCAAAGCCAAAACCGTCAGCACCAATCACACAACCCGAGTGAAGTACACAGCGCTCTCCTATCCGGCAATTATGATAGATCTTGACACCCGGTTTAAGCACCGAGTTATCACCTACCGTCACATTATCTCCAATATATGTCTGGGGAAAAATCTTGACACCTTTACCTATTTTGACTCCTCGTCCGATATAGGCAAACGCGCCAACATATACATCGTCGGGGAGTTTAACACCCTCGGCGATATATACCGGTTGCTCAATACCTCTGTATTTGGGCTCGATCGCCTCAGCCGCTACATCAAGCAGCATTGCCATAGTGGCATAGGGATCGGCAACTCTGATAAGCGTTGCCTCAATGGGATGCTCGGCAACGAAATCATCCTTTACGAGTACTATCGATGATTTGGTCTGATAAATATAGTGGGCGTATTTGGGGTTAGCCAGGAACGACAATGCACCCGGATGACCCTCCTCGATTTTAGCAAAGGTCGATACGGCCACATTGCCGTCTCCCTCTACTTTGCCGCCTATCATGGCGGCTATTTGATTAGCTGAGAATTGCATTTTCAGGTTTATAAAATCAGGTGTGTTTGCTTCACAAGTCTCGCGGGAATCCCCGCTGATTAAGTTGCTTGCGATAACCCTCGTCTTATAATCTGCAAAGTTGGCAATTTTTTTCGACATAACCAAAAATCGCCCCCAGGTTTTGATTACCCGGGTTTTTAAGTTAATTTTGCAATATGGAACAGTCAACCTCATATACACCCTCAGCCGATCGACGGGCAGAGATAATTTTCAAATATTTTCCAAACCTTACTGATGCCCAGCGCACCCGGTTTGAGATGCTCGGACGCCTTTACACCGAGTGGAATGAGAAGATAAATGTCATCTCTCGCAAAGATATTGACAATATCTATCCCCACCATATCTTGCACAGCCTCGCTATTGGTAAATTCATGACGCCTGAGGCCGGCAGTGAGTTTCTTGACTTTGGCTGCGGCGGGGGCTTCCCCGGTATCCCGTTGGCAATTCTTTGGCCCGAATGTCGGTTTCACCTCATTGACCGAGTAGGCAAGAAGATTAAGGTCGCCACAGAAGTTGCCAGGGCCGTGGGTTTGACTAATGTAACATTTCAGCACGGCGATGCCGGTGAGTGTCATAAAAAATTTGACTATGTGATCAGCCGCGCAGTGATGCGCCTCGAGACACTTACCCCTCTTGCCAAGCGCAATATCTCTGACAAGTCACGTAACAAACTTCCAAACGGACTTATTTGTTTGAAAGGTGGAGACCTCACATCTGAGGTCGAAGCCACAAAAGGCGATACTCTCGAGATTCCCCTCTCAGACTTCTTTACCGAACCGTTCTTTGAGACAAAGAAGCTGATATACAAACCGCTATAAGTGGCTGTCATATTATTATCAACCCACACAGATATGATACATATACATCGATTCGTATTCAACCCCTTTGACGAGAATACATATATTATCTGGGATGCCGTCACGCGCGAGGCCGCTGTTATAGACCCGGGTATGTCAACACCTTATGAAGATAACAAACTCGATGACTTTATCACCAATAAAGAGCTTAAAGTCAAGGCTATCTTACTGACTCATGTGCACATAGACCACACTTTCGGCGTCGAACACATGAAAGAAAAGTATGATGCACCGCTGATGGCAAATCAGGCTGACGAGTTTTTAGGGCAGCGACGTCTTGAACAGGCGCGTATGTTTCACTTACCCATGGAGTTGCAGCCGATAGTTTTCGACCGGTTCATCGATGAGGGTGAAGTCTTGCAGTTAGGAGACAACAAGGTGTATGGCCTGCACGCTCCGGGCCACTCCCCCGGAAGCCTGTTATATTATATCCCTGACAGCGGAATCCTCCTGACGGGTGATGTATTGTTCCAAAGGAGCATCGGCCGCACAGATTTACCCGGAGGTAATTACGGTCAACTCGTTGCCAGCATAAACAAAAAGATCGTCGAACTACCCCCCTCAACCATTGTTTATCCCGGTCACGGGCCCGAGACAACCATAGCTGACGAAGTGCGTCATAACCCTTATTTCTGATTATCTCCCGATTTCTGATCCCCCCTATTTCTGATTACTGATATGCAGATCCTGCGCTCGGCAGATTTCGGTAGATGTCTCCCCTTCCCAGCCGCAATACTGGTTTATGGCGGTGTAAACTCTTATGAAGTCAACCCCGGGTAATGCTACCGGCATACCATCCTTGTCGACAGCCCACGAAATATCGAAACTATTCAGGTCGGCATCTTCATTAGGATGGTTGTCAGCATAACCATGGCCATAGCAATACAGCACATAATAACCTCCGTAACCTGAGAGATCTATGCCATTGTCAGGGATACGAGTCCCCTTAAAACTCAGTGTCTCATCGCTCACCCAGCCCGGGAAGTAATCATTGGTACGGTGAAAGCTATTTTTGGGCATCGTGCCTGTCTGACCCTCTGAGTCAGACCATGTAATATAATTTATATCTATCAGGTTTCCTTGCGATATAATTTCTCTGTCAGGGTCAGGACGATGATAGGTTATAGAATAATTGTGAATCGTTTCCCGGTTATTATATTCGCTGCCTGCCAGCTCATACCACTCATCATCAGGGACACCATTACAATTGGTATCGTATGACACCATTACCGCTCCCGGTTCTGCAGAGCCACCTTTTCGGTCTTGACCGGTAGGCTCATAGAAACTGTTCCCAAGAATCATAAAATCATATTCTCCCGGACGGTTAATCACTGTATGATCAAAGCCGAATGTTATATAGCCTCCGAATCCACCGAGTGTGACCAGCACATCATTAGTCTCGCATAGAGACTCCTCTACCCTGGCAAGCATATCATCATAGCTCTCTCCAGGGCGGTATTCGGGCATCTGATTTACAAATTGCCCGGGAGCCGGATGATAATCATATACCTTTGATAAATACGGGCTATATGCTATCTCCTCAGGCATGACAATAACCGTAAAATCATATTGGAACGGTGTCTCATCATCAATTATCTCAAGAGTGAGATGATAGACACCGGGATTCTCGACAAGAAATATATAATCCCGACCGGTCGAGAGCACCTCGCCGTCGGCCGTCATCCAGCGGTAAGATTGACCGGTCAGGGCCGGACTCAATGCCAACTTCTGCATACGGTAAATATAGTAGGTATCATCTATCCCAAGATTAACTGTTGGCGTCTGATCTGCACAGCTCGCCAAAGTTAATCCTATTCCTAATAATGGTATCAGTCTATTTTTTTTCATAGCTAAAAGGTCTGTAGTTACTTGGTGAGAAAACATATATGTGCCGGAATGTCACCTGTGCGGACACTCCATTTTTTCTTACCTTCTTTATCAAAACAATATAATGTACCCGAGGATACATAATTCTTGGCATCGGTCAGTAATATGTCACCTGTTTCGGGATGAATAGCTACCCCATAAGGTTTTGCAATATCTTTCTCCGTGCCGTCAGTGATGAAATTGTCAGTAACCTTTTCGAGAGTAGATATGTCTATGACTCCATAGGAAACAGTGCCATCTGACAAATTGTTATAAAACTCCCTGGTGGTGTAATAATACAACAGATCATCTTTGATGGCAAAGTCGGCACATGGGATATCAAACTTTTTCTCGACAGACATACGTGTCTGTCCGCTCTTTTTTGACAGCAGATACAGTGATGCTGGCTCGGTTAGTCTGTCACCCAGTGCTGTTACCCACAACCGGTCATACTTATCTTTTTTGACCTTTGCAGGATTGGTAGCGACAGTTATCTGCTGCACCTGCTTGAAATCATCCACCCTGATCACAGACAGGGTGTTGTCATACTCCGGCGCGCGATAGCCTCCGGAATTGGCTACATACATATAACCGTCTACAATAGCCATCTCCTCGGGCTGATAACCAACCGTTACCCGGTCTGTAACAGCCAGAGACAATGTGTCGACCTCGTATACGGCTCCCTTAGGTGAGTTGATATCTACGTGTACAGGGCCGACATAGCTGCTGATATATGCCTTCCCTTCAAAAAAACATATATTACGGCAATTAGGGATATCGATCTGCCCTATCCTGATGCCGCTATTGCTGTCAAGCACCTCTACCTTGTTAGAGCAATTGACTACTATATAGAGTTTTGAGCCGTAAATACCGACATCGTTACCGACATCACCGAGTTCTTTCACCACATTAGGGTTACGCTCGGCATATATATTGCGCGAGTAGACACCCGTAAAATAATCAAAATAATCGAGGGTACATTTATTAGAGCCCATATTCCCCTCATTAACGAGATAGAAACCTTTTATCGACGTACCAGAAGCCGGGGTCTCGGTTATTATATCATACTCGGCAGGGATTACCACATCATCCTTACGGCATCCCCAGAGGAATGTCAAAAGCGGTATCAAATAAATATAATGCGGTATTTTGATTTTGGTTACTGTCATATTTCTACGGTTAATGTTACCCTGAAGTTACGTTTGGGCATTGGATAATTGAGAATCACATCGTAATCTTGACTTAACAGGTTATTGATCTCGATGAGTCCGCGCAGCGATACCCTGCCAAGTCTGAAATCTTTGCTCACCGAGATGTCACTTGTGTACCACGGCTGAGTGTAATTATAGCGGATATTCTCTTGCTGATTGTATCTCTCGCCTACGTAAATCCATGAATAATTCAATCCCCAGCCTCGCCATTGTGCATTAACAACAACCGAACCTGAGTGACGCGGTATATAAGGGATCTGATCACGATAATAGTTGTCGGCCGGATTTGTGACATCAATAGCCCTCTGGAATGTGTATTGACCTCGCAGGGTCAGATACAGATCTTTGACAGGGTTAACTGTGAACAGACCGCTGACATCAATTCCCCGGATATCCACTTCGCCGAGATTGAGCATGGTCCATCTGAACTGTTGTCCTTTGGGATAAGCTACAATCTTGTCTTTTACCTTATTATAATATATATCAGCCGAGAGACGAGCAGCCGATATAACACCATATCCCGAATGGTCATACACCAGACCGAGGTTATATTGAGATGCCTGCTCGGGATTAAGCTGCGAGTTGCCCATGTCGGCATAATACAGGTCATTGAAAGTCGGCATCCTGAACGACTTTTTATAGAACAATCTCACCGAAAAATCCCGGTTATTCAGCGGATTCAACGCAGCAAAAATCGATGGAGTCAGCACATTTCTATCATCGGGGGATTTCTGCCCCACAAGTTTGTCATTAATAAATGTGCCTAACAGACTGCCTTGCATCCTGAGACGACCAAAATCCATCGAAGTTGCTACCGAGAGATAGTTGCTGAATCTATCAGGTTTGGCGAAACCATACATGTCGGCATCCAGCGAGTTCCACATAAAATCGTAACTTGCCGAGAGTTCCCACCAGTCAAATATGCTGAGCTCATGAGCCGTTGAAACATATAACTCTCTCTGCTTATACAGATTATCTACCTTGACCTGCTTATCGTCATTGTTGACATAATGGGTGCGGTAAAAAGCATATTTGACATTATTGAGCATTGTCCACCTGCCGTAGCTTGCCGTATAACGCCCTTGCACAAATGAGTTGTTATCCCATACACGCTCACCGCGTCGCCAAACATTATTGACGATCGCGCCCGGTACTCCCCTCTCTGAATTATAATTATAAGCCTTGAAGTGCCATGAGCCATGTGTCAGCGAACCGTTGAGATTCAGTTCAATGCGGGTGGCATTAATATCTCCGTTCTCTCTGACTGCGGTAGTATCATACGCCAGTTCTCCGGCCGGATTTACGCGCCGGTATCTAAAACGGTACTTACCGCTCGAATTGATCCACTCGGCACTCAACTGTGCATTAACCCTGTCAGACAATTTCAATTCCACCAAAGCCGACGGGTTGATCAGATCAAAAGAACCAAACCGCACAGTGGCACGTGCATGGTATGTCTCCCCCTCCTCGAAATAAGGAGATCGCGTCCGCAAGTAAATCGTCCCGGCGTCTCCAAAGTCCTTGGCCGGTTGCAGTATCTGACTCTTCTGACCGTTATAGAGTGAAATCTCGGCAATATTATCCAGCGAGAACTGACCCAGATCTATCTGGCCATTCTGGGCATTACCAAGTTCGACACCGTCATACACCACGCCGGTGTGATTAGTACCCATAGAGCGGATGTTAACCGTCTTAATCCCACCTACACCACCATAATCCTTGACCTGCACACCCGAGAAATACCTCATGGCATCAGCCACACTGTTAGAGTTAAGCCGTTTCAGCTCCTCGCCCGAAAGCACCTGCGCCGGTATTATATCATCGGCAGGTCTGCGGGCCACGACCAACACTTCATCAAGTTTAAGCACCGTATCTGCCATCTCTCCAGTCACAGCAGCTGATAGAGACGCCACCATCTGTATCGCTACCAAACTCGCCGCGACACGATACGTAAAACACTTAAATTTTTTTTGCGTAACAAAGGCCTGTTTGCCCTCAGTTAGTTTACCCATAATCCCGTAGGTTGTCTAAAGTTATAAACGGAAGGCAGGTTTTCTGACTTCTCCCCCCTTACGCGCCTTCTCAGAGAAATACACTCTCCAATGACCTCAAATGCGCACGGGTCACCCGTCAATATCGGGTAAAGGAGTTACAGCAGCGGGTACTGTCCCCGACTCACACGGGGTTCCCATATCCTTTCCACCTGCAAAGTTAATAATTTTTCCTCTCTCCACAACCATCTACTCCACAAATTACCGATATGTCGGTCGCGCCGATATGATTGAATTCGGCAGACACAATCTCGGGAAATTCCAGTCAATGAATATGCACAGGAACGGAGTCCCGTTAGAACCCACATTATATCGAGTCGAGAACGGCATTGACTCAATGGAGCTTGCCTGGCAAATGACTGAATTCGCCAAACGGATCGTTTACTCTCTGTTCTCAGTCTGGAAAGGACGCCGTAAGAAACTCTCTGACAAGGCTTAGTGGATGGCCGAACTTATGAGGCATGTTTCAACGAGCTTTACCATACTAATACACTTTTTATCTCAAAACTAAGAAATTTTAATCTTTCATAACAAGGATAAATAGCTGATATACAAATTATAAAAGGTTACCAGACTCGGACCGAATCGGGCAAGGGCATAGTGCGATGATTTATCATTTAAATGAAAGAGCCGTGGATAAGCCATGAATTCTCTGCTAATATTTAACTTGAGTTCGATTTAAGAATTCAAAGCAACCCTTGGGAGCGAAGCATGGTGGAGGAAAAACCTCGAAATTAAACCGCATCTCGCAATAAGGAATAGATTTATTTGTGTCTATTCTGATAATTTTTGTATGCACGGCTGCCGATGCAGGCACCTACAAGAGCACCTACAAGAGGCAGAAAAATCCAAATATTCATAGAAGTTTCAATTATTGTCGCAAATATATGAATTTTTTATGAGAAAACCGCTTTGTTTCGCCTATGGTATGCGTAATATGCAGCGGCCCGTAAGTCGGGGATGGAAGACTTACGGGTCGCTTGGGTTGATAATCAGATGTTGTTAATACAGGAGTGGTGGTTGTGGGGATTAATCTTCGGAGTGGTTAGTCCTCGTTGTTCTTTTCGGCGTACTCTTTGAGGAGTTTCTCCTGGATGTCGCCCGGGGTGAGTTCGTAACCTGAGAACTTCATGGTGAATGATGAACGTCCGCCGGTGATCGAGCTAAGAGCTGTCGAGTAACTTGACATCTCTTTAAGGGGAACTTTGGCAGAGATTTTCTCAAAACCGTTTTCTGACGACATACCCATAATGATGGCACGACGACCTTGCAGATCACTCATTACGTCTCCCATTACATCTGAGGGCACCATTACTTCAACGTCATAGACGGGTTCGAGTACTTTAGGATTGGCGGCACGGAATGCCTCTGAGAATGCGTTGCGGGCAGCCAGTCGGAATGATATTTCGTTTGAGTCAACCGGGTGCATCTTGCCGTCATAGATACATACTCTGACATCGCGGGCATAAGATCCTGTCAGAGGACCTTGTTCCATGCGATCCATGAGACCTTTGATGATCGCGGGAATAAAGCGGGCATCGATCGCACCACCGACGATGCAGTTGTGCACGACCAGTTTGCCACCCCATTGCAGAGGTATCTCCTGAGTATCGCGGACACTCATCTTATATTCCTGGTTGCCGAAACGATAAGTATCAGGCAGAGGCGCGCCCTCGGTATACGGCTCGATAATCAGATGAACCTCACCAAACTGGCCTGCACCACCTGACTGCTTCTTATGTCGGTAATCGGCACGGGCTGCCTTGGTGATTGTCTCGCGATAAGGTATCTTGGGTTCTTCAAAGATGATGGGGAGTTTGTCATTGTTCTCGACACGCCATTTGAGAGTGCGCAAGTGGAATTCACCCTGACCTTTGAGGATAACCTGCTTGAGTTCTTTAGACTGCTCCACAACCCATGTTGGATCTTCTTCGTGCATACGTGTGAGGATACCCGCAAGTTTCTCGGCATCGCTCTCTGTCACGGGACGTATGGCACGCTGATATTTAGGCTCTGGATATTTGATGAAATCGAATGCTATGTCACAGCCTTTCTCGTCGAGTGTGTTACCTGTGCGGACATCCTTGAGTTTAACCGTTGCGCCGATGTCACCTGCGCACAGTTTGTCGACCTGATTCTTTATCTGACCGCATACACAGAAGATCTGCGCAAGGCGTTCTTTGCCACCACGGGTAACATTGTCAAGGTCGACACCGGCGGTGAGAGTACCTGACATCACTTTGAAATATTGTACCTCACCAATATGAGGCTCGACGGTGGTTTTGAACATAAAGATGCTCAGCGGGCCGTTGCTGTCGGGCTTAACTTCGTTTCCGGCGGTATCAACGGGTGCGGGCATATCGTTTACAAAAGGTACGACATTGCCCAGGAACTCCATCATGCGTCTAACGCCCATATCCTTGAGAGCGCTGACACAGAATACAGGATATATCGAACGATCAACAAGACCCTTGCGGATGCCCTCACGCATCTCATCTTCGGTCAGGTGACCCTGATCAAAAAACTTCTCCATAAGAGTCTCGTCATTCTCGGCAGCAGCCTCGACGAGAGCCTGGTGCATCTCCTGGGCGCGCTCCATCTCTTCGGCGGGAATATCTTCGATGGTAGGTACTCCGCCATCGGGGCCCCAAGAGTATTTCTTCATAAGGAGCACATCGATCATGGCGTTAAAGCCCGCACCGCAAGTCAGCGGATACTGGATGGGGACTACTCGCGAACCGAAGATCTCCTTCATCTGCTCAAGGCAGTTTTCATAATCGGCTTTCTCGCCATCGAGCTGATTGATGGCAAAAATCACCGGTTTCTTAAGGCTTGCGGTGGTACGGAAGATATTCTGAGTACCAACCTCTACGCCATATTGGGCGTCGACAACTATGACGCCTGTATCTGTTACATTGAGTGCTGTGATGGCATTGCCGACAAAGTCATCAGCTCCGGGGCAGTCGATCACATTGAGCTTTTTATTGAGAAATTCTGCATAAAAGACAGTCGAGAACACCGAGTAACCATACTCTTTCTCAACCGGGAAATAATCAGAAACTGTGTTTTTGGCATCGATAGAGCCACGACGTTTTATCACTCCACACTCGTAAAGCATAGCTTCGGCGAGTGTGGTTTTTCCGGATCCCTTACTACCCAGCAAGGAGATGTTTTTGATTTCGTTTGTTTGATAGACCTTCATGGTAATCAGGTATTATGTTGAGGTAAGATTTTTTGCGGTCTAAATTTAGTAAGAAATTACCGCCTGACAATAAATTTTTATATGTTACACAACACATTTGTCGAAAAAATCGCTATTTACATCCCTATTTTGCCAAAAGGGGGATTTTTTGTAACTTTGCACCCGATTTTTTCACCCCGCGGGGTATTCATCTCTTTATATGAAGAAAGAACCTAAAATCATCACCATGGGTCAGATTGACCTTACAAAAACCGGTCACTTCAAATCACCGGATCTCGATAATTTACCGGTCATCGCCACCCGCAATCTCGTGCTTTTTCCCGGCGTCTCTATCCCTATCGCATTGGTTAGGGATTCATCGCTTGCGCTTGCGACAAGGGCTTGCGATGAACATCTGACAATCGGCCTGTGTTGCCAGACTGATCCGAGGGTAAACCGTCCAAGGTTGCTGTCAGACATCGCTCCCTATGGTGTCTTTATCGAGGTTCTGCAAATTTTTGATCTCCCCGACAACACCAAATCGGCCTTTATTCGAGCAACCGGTAAATTCAAAGTCAAAGCGACTGCCACGGGCATAGATGATAACTTCTATCTGTCTGTCAGTCGTGTAAACGACAATGCTCAGGGTGACAAAGAGAGTTATGACGCCATGGTCAAGATGATTGCTGACGGGTATAAAGAGCTTGTAGATCATTCTGAGAGTGAGCAGTTTCTGCCAATCTTACCTGACACAAATCTATCACCCGTAGAGATTATCAACAACATCTCGACCCATCTACCCGCTCCGACCGAGGTCAAGATCAATCTGCTGGCTACATTCAGGGTATATAACCGTGGTGAGAAATTGCTGAGATACATCAACGATGAGCTGCATAAGCACTCTATTGCCAAGAGCATTATGGATCGAGCGCGCGAAGAGATGTCGCAAGAACAGCGCGAAATGTTCATGAGACGCCAGATGGAGATAATGCAGCGTGAACTATACGGTGAGCTCGATGACGAGGAGGCGCTTACCCAGCGTGCCAATAGTGTTGCGCTCCCTAAGCATGCAGCCGAGGCATTTAACAAAGGTATCGCCCAACTCAGACGTATCAATCCGTCTGCACCCGACTATGCGGTCACCTATAATTATCTGACAACTCTGCTCGACCTGCCATGGGGTATCGAGACCGGTCTCACCACCTCTCTCCCCAAAGCGCGTCAAAAGCTCGAAGATTACCATTACGGCATGGATAAGGTTAAAGAGAGAATTATCGAGCAGGTAGCATTGACAATTGCCAATCCAAACGGGAAAGCTCCGATAATCTGCCTGGTGGGTGCGCCGGGTGTCGGCAAAACCTCACTGGGTGAATCTATCGCACGAGCATTAGGACGTAATTATCAGCGGGTATCTTTGGGTGGAGTATCTGACGAAGCCGAGATCCGCGGACACAGACGCACTTATATCGGAGCTATGCCCGGTCGCATCATTGATGCGCTCAAACGTGCCAAGAGCAACAATCCGCTGCTGTTACTTGACGAAGTCGATAAACTTACACGCGAGCTCAAAGGAGATCCGGCCTCAGCGCTCCTTGAGGTTCTCGATCCTGAGCAAAACCATAAGTTCCACGATAACTTTATTGATATCGACTACGACCTGTCAAAAGTTCTGTTTATTGCCACGGCAAACACTCTCGACACTATTCCCCGGCCACTGCTCGACCGAATGGAGATAGTTGAGGTCCCGGGGTATCTACTCGAAGAGAAAATCGAGATAGGACGCCGTCATCTACTGCCTAAAGTCAAGAAGTTAACCGGTAAACAACTCGATGATCTCACGCTCTCAGACGAAGCGTTTACAACCATTATCGAGGGCTACACTTCAGAGAGTGGAGTGCGTCAGCTCGAAAAGACACTCTCATCTATCGCCCGTAAACTTCTTGTAAAAGTGATGTCAGGCCTCAATCCATCATTAAATCTCAATACGGCTGAGGATGTCAAAGCTATTCTCGGGCCTGAGAAGTACTCGGCTCAACGTTACGAGACATTTGGCGTACCAGGTGTGGTGACGGGATTAGCATGGACAGCTCACGGCGGAGAAATACTTTTTATCGAATCTTCGCTCAGCAAAGGTAAAGGTGAAAAGCTAACACTAACCGGTAATCTCGGTGATGTCATGAAAGAGTCTGCCACGATCGCTTATCAATATGTCAAGGCCCACGCAGATAAACTCGGCATCCCCACAGAGAAGTTTGAGAACTATAATCTGCACGTGCATGTTCCCGAGGGTGCTGTCCCTAAAGACGGTCCGTCAGCAGGTATTACCATGACAGTATCTATCGCCTCAACCTATACGGGCCGTATGGTCAAACCGCGTCTGGCGATGACCGGCGAGATGACTCTGCGCGGGCGTGTGCTCCCGGTCGGAGGAATAAAAGAGAAGATCCTTGCGGCCAAGCGTGCCGGCATCACAGATATAATTATTTGCGAAGAGAACCGTAAAGATATAACACAGATCGAAGAAGCCTATATCACCGGGCTAACATTCCATTATGTAAGCAATATCTCTGAGGTGCTGGAGATCTCACTTATCTGAGAATTTAACTGATAACCGACAATCGCCCCCGATGTGTCACAGCGACTCATCGGGGGCGATTATCTTTATTATGTCAGGGAACATTATTTAGTCTCTGCCTTGTCAGCGGCTTCGGCTGCCTCAGCTGCCTCATCCTCTTTAATCTCATTGTCCTTAAACTCTGTCACATTGGCAGCAACAAGTTGATTATACCATGAGAAGAGTTTCTTGATGTCTGTGGTATAAACACGATCCTCATCATACTCGGGGAGGATGGTTTTGAAATACTCACGTACTTTAGCATCATCTCCGAGAGCCTTGACATCGACAGGCTTACCGTCATTGGCCTCTTTGACTTTCTCGAGTACATCTGCAAGAGGAATATCAGACTCAGTGGTGTAGATAGCGATATCGCCCAATGAAACCACTTTATCTGTCGCATAAGCCGGTGCGCGGCGACCAGTGGCAATATTTTCTACGATAAGCATATTGCGTCCCTGACTCAGCAGGCGATATAGTCCGGGCTTGCCGGAGATTGATAAGATTTTTTTAAGCATTTGTCAACAATGTATATTTTTAAGGTTGCCGCTCGGCAACCTGAGTTTACTTTATTCTGCCTGCAAAGTTAATCAAGTCGTCCGGCTTTTCCAAATTTACTGTATCTTAATAGTTGATTTCATTAAAAATTAGTTAAATTTGCAGTCGCATTTGACAAAACGGCACTATTAATTGTTGACATAGGCAGAGAGCCTGCGGGCTCAAATTCAACACGTAAATTATCAACTAAATATTTATAGAAAATGAAAGCATTAAAGACTTTATGCCTCGGTTTTATTGCGGTCGGGATGTTGCTGACCGGTTGTAGCTCAATGACAAACACCGGCAAAGGTGCCCTCATCGGTGGTGGTGGCGGCGGTGCGCTCGGCGCAGGTATCGGTGCGCTGATTGGCGGTGGTAAAGGTGCAGCTATCGGTTCGGCCATCGGCGCTGCTGTCGGCTCAGGAGCCGGCGCTCTTATAGGCCACCGCATGGACAAGCAGGCAAAACAGCTTGAGGAGCAGTTGCAGAATGCTCAGGTAGAGCGCGTAGATGATCAGAACGGCCTTGCAGCCATCAAGGTTACATTCCCCGGCGGTATTCTTTTCCCCACTAACGGTACAACACTCAGCGCAAATGCTCAGACCGAACTTGCCCAGTTTGCAGCTTCTCTTAAGCAGAACGCCGAGACTAACGTACAGATCTTCGGTTTTACCGACAACACCGGGTCACTGCAGGTCAACACCCGCGTAGCCGACGGACGCGCACTCGCTGTTGACCGCTTCCTGGTTGACTGCGGTATCTCGCCCACACGTCTGAGCTATCAGGGTATTCCGATGGCTGACTACGTGGCATCAAACGATACAGCTGCCGGACGTGCTCAGAATCGTCGTGTTGAGATCTACATCACAGCCAACCAGCAGATGATTCAGCAGGCCGAAAGCGGCACACTCCAATAAAACCATATTGACAATACCTTAACGAGAGACTGCCTGTCACGATCAGGCAGTCTCTCGTTTGTTAGACGATATTGTGCAGAAAGTTGTGCAGGGTGATTATCTCGACGTTGTCAGGTAACTCACCGGTGAATGTATTGCGACCACAGATGACGGTCACGGGAATGTCATGCTTATGGCCGTAGTCGATTAACATACCGGTTACCTTACCACGTAATGACTGAGCGTCAAAACAGCCTTCACCCGTATATATCCGACTTATTTCACTGTCCGGTATATGGCTGGGATGTAGATAATTTTGCCAGATATAATTTGCTCCCTGCAAGGCTGTTCCTCCTGCCACTTGCAATGCAAATCCGAGCCCCCCGCCTGCACCACAATAATGCGAAGGGTAGTGACATTCCAACTCCTTAACCGCATCCTCAGCGAGGTTGACAAAATGTTCAAGGTCATAGGCAAGTAAAGATAACTCGGCATCCTTAACTCCTTTTTGATGCGCAAAAGAGAGTGCAGACAGTCTCTCGGGGCGATTGGTATCCGGAAGCATGGGCACATCCACATCCATTAATCCGAAAAGTTTTATCCCGGATGGTAGAGGATGAGGAATAATTTTGTGTATTTCGATAAGATTTGCCGGGGTCATGGGGCTGTCAATCAACTTACCATTATAATCAATCATCTCCCAACCTAATCCTTGCAGAAATCCACAACCACCGTCTGTAGTCATTGTTCCACCAACACCGATCCAAATCTCTCGCTTCCCGGCTGCGATTAGTGAGCCTACTAATCTCCCAAGATAAAATGATGTGGCACTCATCGGCGCAAGTATATCGCGAGTCGCTACCCGCCCTACGATCGCAGCCGAATCGAGTGCAGCTTTCGTCTCGTCTGTATACAACTCCCACTCCATCTTGCCGCCAAACGGATTATAGCCGTCAATCTTGGTGAGAGACATTCCGTTTATCGCACCGAGAATTGATGCCGTTCCTTCGCCGCCATCTGCCATAGGCATGACCAATATCTCTTCACCGGCGGCGCTAAACCGGTCTGCTATAATACGGCAAATATCTCCCGCCGGGTATGTGCCCTTGAATTTATCTGAGGCGACAATTATCATCTCATTCCTCTGGCAATTGAGGGTCTTCGTCAAAAAAAGGTAATGCAAGTTTCTCGGCCTGGGCGATTCGACGGTTACGCCAGCATTTACGGCACACGGCAATATAACGGTCATCACCTCCGATCTCGACCTGCTGCCCCTCGGTGATAATGTCGCCATTGGCGTCTATACGGGCATTTACGATGGTCTTGTGTCCGCAGGTACATGTCGATTTTATCTCGTCAATCGTATCTGCTATTTCAAAGAGACGCTTTGATCCTTCAAACAATTGTGTCTTGAAGTCTGTACGTAGACCGTAACAGATCACGTTAGAGCCGAAATCATCAACAATCATCGACAACTGATCTATCTGGCGAGCACTCAGGAACTGAGCCTCATCTACAAGAAACCAATCGACCACCTCGCCTATTTCCCTGAAATATTTTTTTGCGAACGCATAGAGGTCTGTCTCAGGGTATATCCATTCACAACGTCTCTCAATGCCTATACGTGATTTAATGACACTCTCTCCGTCACGGGTATCGATGGCCGGTTTCATGCAGAGATAGCGCATTTTGCGCTCTTCAAAATTGTATGCGGTCGTCAACAGCATAGCGGTCTTGGCAGACCCCATGGTGCCGTATCTGAAGTATAGTTTCCCTTTGCGATGCATTTTCGTGGTAAGTTTTCTTATAGGTAAAGATATTTCCTGTCGCGAATTTAGGCATTATCTGCGATTCTATTACCCTTTTAAGGCCAAAAGTTTTCAACATTATTCGTATCTTTGCATCAATAAAGAGTATTCAGTCATGACTGTTGAAGAGAATATTGCCGCTGACCGTTCGCCTGTCTTCGATTCATGGGACAGGACACATCTCTGGCATCCATATACCTCGGCCATCGATCCGCTACCGACATATAAGGTGATATCGGCTAAAGGGAATCGTCTCACTTTGGCCGACGGGCGAGAGCTAATCGACGGCATGTCGTCATGGTGGTGTGCCTGTCACGGTTATAACCACCCTCAACTCAACGCGGCAGCCATCAATCAGCTCAATAAAATGAGTCATGTTATGTTTGGTGGCATAACCCATGAGCCGGCAATCGAATTAGGGAAACGCCTTCTGACTATTGCGCCTCCATCGATGCACAATATTTTTTATGCCGATTCGGGATCAGTGGCTGTCGAGGTAGCTATGAAGATGGCAATACAAGCCGCAGTATGCCGCTCCGGATCACATAAAAAGACAAATTTTGCGACAATCAGATCAGGATATCACGGTGACACCTGGAATTGTATGAGCGTCTGCGACCCGGTTACCGGCATGCACGGGGCTTTCGGGTCGGCGCTACCTGTCAGATATTTCGTGCCACAGCCCGGCAGCCGTTTTGATGGAGATTGGGATGAATCTGACATCCATGAACTCGAGCATTTGCTTGCCGAGAAACATAACGAAATCGCCGCTGTGATACTCGAGCCGATAGTACAAGGTGCGGGTGGCATGTGGTTTTACCATCCTGAATATCTCAGACAAACTCGCTGTCTGTGTGATAAATACGGCGTTTATCTCATCTTTGATGAGATTGCCACTGGATTCTGGCGGACAGGAAAATTGTTTGCATGGGAACACGCAGGTGTTGAACCCGATATCATGTGCATCGGCAAATGTCTCACAGGCGGTTATATGACAATGGCCGCCGTATTGACCACCAGAGAGGTTGCCGACACTATTTCACGAGGGGAGGCAGGTGTTATGATGCACGGGCCGACATTCATGGCAAATCCGCTTGCATGTGCCGTTGCCTGCAAGTCAATTGACCTGCTGGCCGAGCGCAATATGTCAGAAGTCATAGCAGCGATGGAGCGAACGATGAAAGACCTTCTTTCACCGGCTCGCGATCTCGACAACGTCAAGGACGTGCGGGTGCTCGGTTCGATCGGCGTCATCGAGGTAAACCAGCCGGTCGATGTTGGGCGATTCCAAAAAGAATGTGTCAGACATGGTGTATGGATTCGTCCATTCGGGCGAAATGTATATATAATGCCTCCGTATGTAACTCCTGAGACAGACCTGATTACTCTTTGTGATGAAATGATAGACATCGTCAGAACACTCGATAACTAACTGAAATGAATTTCTCAGCATATCTTGATAACCTCAGCAATGAGGGTAATCTGCGTCAACTTCCACGGATGTCCACTCAACAATTCATTGATTTCTCGACTAACGATTATCTCGGATTGGGCAGTGACACTGAGTTGCAGGCACGCTTCTTTGCTGACCCGGCATCTCTCAAAGTCCCGATGACATCCTCGGCATCCCGCCTACTGGCCTCCCGGCAAATCGAATACGAAAACCTCGAGGTTGCGTTAAAGTTGTTATACTCAAAGCGTCGCGGTGATGACACCGGTGCTCTGCTGTTTAACTCGGGGTATCATGCAAATACCGGACTGATCCCTGCTATCGCCTCAAAAGATACATATATTATTGCAGACCGCCTGGTACACGCCTCTATCATCGACGGCATGATATTGGCTAAAGCTCCTTTTACCAGATTCCGTCACAATGATTACGGCCATTTGCGTGAATTGTTGATCAAGAATGCTCCGCAACACAAAAATATCCTTGTGATTGTCGAGAGCGTTTACTCAATGGACGGCGACAGGGCCGACATCGAGGCCTTACTGGGATTGCGCCGCGAATTCCCCAGTGTGTCTCTATATGTCGACGAGGCTCACGCTTTCGGGGTTCTCGGGCCTCACGGGCTCGGACTCGTTGCCGAATCATCAGCCCCTTGGGAGGTTGACTTTGTCATCGGCACTTTCGGCAAGGCAGCCGCCTCGATAGGCGCTTTTGCCATAACGTCTAATATTACAAGAGATTATCTGATAAATACCGCGCGGAGTTTTATCTTCTCAACGGCGTTGCCGCCGATGCAGATCGCATGGAGCAGGTTTACACTGGGGCAGTTGTTGCACAGTGATGCCAAACGTACTCATCTCAATGCTCTTGCCATAGAGTTACAGCGCGTACTGAGCCAGTTCTCTGTTATCCCGATCGAAGTATCACATATACAGCCTCTCATTATCGGCGACCCCAAAGAGGCCGTAGATCTCTCAAACCGCCTTATGTTTTACGGCATCAAGGCATTGCCGATTCGTAAACCGACTGTCCCCGCAGGCACTGACCGTCTGAGGTTTTCACTCTCGGCCGCTATGTCAACCGACGACATCAATATCCTCAACAGAGCGCTGCGTGATCTGTTGCCTGTGTTGAATCCCCTCAAGTAATGAGATGTAAGACCTCACTCTGTAATCTGCAATGAACCATCTGCTTATCCGTCACCATTCATCTCACTCTTTGCTTATATTGTTTCTCGGTTGGGGTTTCCCGCCCGAGGCTTTCGCAGGTTTACATAAAGATGGATTCGACTTGTTAATACTCAGCGGATATACTACTATGGCAGGTGAAGAACTCGACCGCGAAATTAAGGATTGGGTATATGGCCCGGGAGAGGACTGCTATAACGAGATAATAGTCATCGGATGGTCTTTTGGTGTAAGAGCAGCCACCGAGTTCCTTGCTGAAACAAATCTACCTGTCACTCTACGTTTAGCTATCAACGGCACTATATCTCATATTGATGACCATAATGGTATTCCTGAGTCTATTTTTAGGGGGACTCTCAGCAGACTGGACGGGAGCACCCTCGCGAAATTCAGATTGCGTTGCGTTTCGGATCGTGACCGATTGACACGACTCATGAATAATGTTACGCTGTCGGATGATATTGACCGTGTAAAGGAGGAGCTTGCCTTGTTTAGTCGTACACCATCGGCCTCTTCTGACCGAAAAAATGTATGGGATAAAATAATCATTGGAGAAAAAGATCGTATTTTCCCCCCTGACAACCAGCGCAAATCATGGAATGGTAACGACGTATTCATCTTTGATGATATGGCGCATACGCCTGACTTCCAATGGATTTTAGACAATTTCATTGTCGATAAGCAAAAGGTCAGTGAAAAATTCTCACTTGCTGTAAGCTCTTATTCAGACAATGCTCTTAGTCAGCAGCATGTAGCGCAAAGACTATATAGCAAGTTCAGGCAGATATTTGACCATTCAGAACTTAAAGCCGGCGCGACATATAGCGACAACAATATGTCACTGATCGAACTCGGGGTTGGTAGCGGCGTTTTTACGCGCCGATACTTTCCTCAACTGATCGGTCACTGTCAAAAGATGATGCTTAGTGACATACAGAAATCTTTTCCTGATGAGAGCTTGTGCCGTTTCATCACTGACTGTGAGGCGAAAGCCAACGTCAGATGTGAGTTTATCCACGGGGATGCCGAATCGGTTGAAATGCGCGAAAAATATCTTTTACCCGTTTCTTATGACCTGATCTTCTCGGCATCAATGTTCCAATGGCTTAATTCTCCGGCTACGATGCTGCGCAGTTGTGCCGAAGCATTGCGTCACGGCGGTATAATGGCGCTTTCATTTTATGGCCCGGGAACTTGCCGCGAAATACAACATATAGCAGGTGCAGGACTTAAATACCCATCGGCCGAATGGATGTCACGCACAGCCAGCGAGGCAGGTTTGTCTGTTGATCTTGTCGAGACCGAGGAAGAAGTATTGCTTTTTGATACCCCCACAGAAGCATTGCGTCACCTGCGTCTCACCGGTGTGAACGCACTCCCGGGCAATTCCTCTCCAACAGCAATTCGCAAGTTACTTGCAGACTGGCCTGTGACCCCTGACCTAAAAGCCACTTTGACTTTCCGCCCGGTATATATAATCTTGTCAAAACATTGTAAAAATTAAGATGAAATACTTTGTATCCGGAATACATACAGATGCCGGCAAATCATACTGCACCGGCTGGTTCGCCCGTCGTTTGATAGATACCGGCCAATCGGTAATTACTCAGAAATTTATCCAGACAGGCAATACCGGCTTCTCTGAAGACATTGACATCCACCGCCGTATCATGCAGACGGGTTATCTGCCAGAAGATACCGAGACCCCTGAATTCCTTAAAGAAATATCACCTGATACCGGATTCCTCACAGCTCCGCTGATATATACTCATCCCTGTTCACCTCAGTTGGCTGCCAGGCTCGATAACCGGGCGATCCCGCTCGAAATCATCGACCGTGCATCTGACGAACTCGCCAACCGTTATGACACATTATTAATCGAAGGAGCAGGCGGACTGATGGTACCCATTACTGATGATTTCCTGACAATCGACTATATCTCCACCCGTCGCCTGCCTCTGATAATGGTTGTTAACTCTACATTAGGCTCAATCAACCATGCTCTTCTTTCCTTTGAGGCGATCCAAAACTACTCTATTGAGATGCCGATAGTCCTCTACAACACCCACTTTGACACAGACCCGCTCATCGCCCGGGATACACTCAGCTTCCTCACACGCTACCTGACCAAGCACTTCCCCGCCACTCACCTACTGACCGTCCCCACTATCTGACTCGCATAAATACTTTACGTCTGGTCATCTATGTGCCTCTCATTTAGGGATAGTTCTCTGCTATCAACGATTAAATACCGCTCTAACAATATTCATGGAATTAGTCAATTAATGTCCTTATTCATATATACTTAGATGAAGAGCAAACAGTAAACATTTTAAACCGAGTCACCCTCTTTCAGGAACGGACCATTACGAAGATTCAACAACGAAGTGCAAAAATCTTCGAACTGAATAGCCCAATATTTTTTGAGGCGCGAGACTTAATGGCGGATTGGGGATGGGG
>CAMWLR010000039.1 GCA_947175215.1 uncultured Porphyromonadaceae bacterium | reverse complement strand
CGTTGGCCACGACTGCGATGTGCTCGTATATCTCTGACCCGAGGGCGGCGTAGGGGCCGCCGCGGCCTGCGGGCGGTCGACGATGAAGCGGTTGCGGTCGGGGGCGTTGTAGAGGGTCAGACCGAAGTCGTTGGCCACGACTGCGATGTGCTCGTATATCTCTGACCCGAGGGCGGCGTAGGGTGTCCATGAGGTCAGTTTTGAGTAGAAGTAGATGTTGAGGGGCTGGCCGTACTCGGTGGCAGCCTCGAGCTTGACGAGCAGGTCTTGCCCGGCACCTACCTGAGGGTGATTGAGCAGGTAGAGGCAGATGTAGGCTCTGAACAGACCGAGGTTTGTGTCAATCGTGCCGTTGGGTTCGGTCGAGGGGTTGTAGGTGTTGCCTTCACCTTTCTGACGGGCGAGTTTGCGGGCGTTGACAAAGTCGGTGAGGATTGGATAGAGTTTGACCATGCGGTCGAGCATCTCGTCTGTGGTGGGGGTTATGGTCGACTGGTCGATATAGATGCTGCGGTTAAAGAGTCGGTAGCCCGAATCTTGCATCCCGCGCCAGTTCTGGAACGATGTCGAGACCAGTGTGTAGGGTGGGAGCATGACGATGGTGTTGTCCCAGTTGCGTACCTTGACCACTGACAGGGTGACGTCGATGACGATACCGTTGGCGATTGTCGACGGTACGACAATCCAGTCACCCACGCGGAGCATATCGTTATTAGAGAGCTGTATGCCGGCGACAAAGCCGAGGATAGAGTCTTTGAATATCAACATCAGGGCGGCGGCAAACGCACCGAGTCCGGCCAGCAGTGCCATGGGTGATTTATCGACGAGTATCGAGATGGCGATGATGGTGATGATGATCCAGACGATACCTTTACCTACGTTTAGGATACCCTTGAGGGGGAGATTCTTCTGGTTGTCATGTTTGTTGAAATGATACCAGATAAACTCGAATATGGCGCAGATGGCGATGGCGATTGTTACCAGCAGGTAAACGCCGCCCAGGCGTAGTATCCAGCTGAGAATCTGATGGTCAGAGGTGAATGCAAAGGGGATGAGGCAGAGGAATACCAACGGCGGGATGAAGTGACCGCATTTGGTGAAGACACGTTGCTCAAGCAGCTCATGGGCGATAGTGCCGTGACGCAGCGCGACGAATTTCTGTACGATAAACAGCGCTACCTTTTTTATTATGACGCCGATGAGCAGTGACACACCCAGTATGAGGGCGGTGTAAATGATTTCCTCTATCGTCTTTTGATGCGAGAGGCCGATCAAGTCAAGAAAATTGTCGACGATACCAAGTAGCCACACGGCAAAGTCGTGGCTGGGTATTAGCGTGTTATGCGAAACTTTCTCAAAATCCACGACACTCTCGGGTGTCTTTGAGGCTGTAAGCAGGATGAGTCCGTTGATGATTCCCATTGTAATTTGTGGTGAACAGTGATTATAACAGAGCAACAACTCCGGGGGGCGAGATGTTCACAACCACTTTGCCATAGCGATTACAACAAGGAGGTTGCGTCAAAATTTTGGCGCAACCTCCTCTGTCAGTCATATCTTATATCGTTATCCGATTATCCGAGGTAGGGGCCGAAACGGTTGTCAAAGGGCTCGGATTTGGTGCAGTACCAGATAAGCATGAAGATCCAGCCTACCAGGGGTATAAGGCCGATAAAGTACCAGCCGCCGGCTTTGCCTATGTCATGGAGACGACGCCATGCTACGGCGAGGTTGGGGATAAGGAATGCAAGGCTGATGATGAATCCTACGAAAGGAATCCAGAATGTGGCAAGGCCAACGAGGGTGGTAAAGAGCTGCCACCACCAGAACTCGGCGCGAGTGGCGCGACCGGAGAATGTAGCATACTTCTGGAAGCAGGTAGAGATGGCCGTGCCGAAACTCATTGCGGGAGCCTCGGGAACAAAGTTGTTATACGGCTGCTGATAGCCTTGCTGCTGGTACGGCTGCTGATAACCCTGCTGCTGATAAGGTTGCTGCTGATAAGGTTGCTGGTAACCCTGCTGCTGATTATCCTGCTGATAGGGTTGCTGGCCGTCGGGACCCTGGGGTTGGTAATTGTCCATTGTCGTGTGAAATTATTGATTGGTAAATAAGATGCAGTGGTAAGTGTTGATAAGTGTGCTTGCAAATTTAAGCATTATCTCCGTAAGATACAAATATTTATTAGTTTTTGTTGCCACGGGGGCGAACATAGGGGATAGTTGCCGTGTTAAAAAATAGAGATACCGGGCCGGCTATCGGCCGTGTGGTATATCAGATCACGTTTCAACCTCACACTATGAATATTATGAGATGTCTCTCAGGGCTTGGGGCCGCTTTAGCAGGGATGATTATGATCACCCCCGCTGTCTTTGCATCCACGTCGGCGATCTCGGCCGATGCGCCTGCGTCACAGTCGACACCCGACTCGGTTAAAATCTACCCCACGGGTCAGTCTGTGGGTCTGGTGCTGTCTGGAGGCGGTGCCAAGGGTATCGCCCATATCGGTGTCATCAAGGCTCTTGAAGAGAATGATATACCGATCG
Organism: uncultured Porphyromonadaceae bacterium; assembly: GCA_947175215.1. Lineage (GTDB taxonomy): Bacteria > Bacteroidota > Bacteroidia > Bacteroidales > Muribaculaceae > UBA7173. Next base: position 21,827 of record CAMWLR010000039.1, on the reverse strand, counting down.
ACTACGTGGCGGGGACATCGATGGGCGCAATTATCGGCGGTCTTTATGCCTCGGGTTACACCCCCGATGAGATGCTCGCGCTGATCAACTCGCCGGGGTTTGCCGACTGGTCGACAGGTCGTATCGATCCTAATCTCACATATTATTTTGTCAAGAAGCCCCAGACCCCCGCGTTCGGCGAGCTGAATATCAATGTCGGCCGTCAGGACTCGATCGACAAGGCGGCGTCGCTGCTGCCGTCGAGCCTCATCTCGCCGCTGCCGATGAACTTTGCGTTCATGGATCTATTTGCGGGGTATACAGCCCAGTGCGAGGGGAATTTTGATAACCTTTTTGTGCCCTTTCGCTGCGTGACCTCAGATGTCGAGGCCAAGCATAAGATAGTGTGCCGCTCAGGTAAACTGAGCGATGCCATCAGGGCCTCGATGACTTTCCCCCCGGTCTTTGAGCCAATCAAAATCGACGGGGTGTATGTCTATGACGGGGGTATATATGATAACTTCCCGGTGGACGTGATGCGCGAAGATTTCGCCCCCGACTTTATAATCGGTATAGATGTGCATGCCGAGAATGTTCCCCAGAGCAACAGCATCATCAATCAGCTCGAGAACATGATCATACAGAACAATGACTATTATATCCCCCCTGAGGAGGGTATGAGGATACATGTCGATGTGGGTCGGTTCTCGCTGCTTGATTTCGGCAAAGCCAACGAGATCAATGCCATCGGTTACAAGACGGCGATGGAGAATATGGACTCACTCAAATCGCGGGTAACGAGCCGCATCCCGGCAAAGACCCGCGAGTTGCGCCGTCAGGTGTTTAAGTCAAAGAGCCCCTATGTGAGGTTTGACTCGGTGCATGTCACCGGCGGCACGCCCCAGCAGAACGCCTATATAGCCCGCCTGTTCAAATCTACCAGGGTTGATACATTCGGCATCGAGAAGGCGCGCCTGGCATATTACAGTGCCTTGTCGCCCGGACGTCTGCGCAACCTCTATCCTCAGGCCGTTTTCAACCCCGAGACGGGTCTGTTTACGCTCGATCTCGATGCGTATGTCAAGAGCAACTTTGCTCTCGGTGCGGGCGGCTATCTGTCATCGTCGATCAACTCGATGATTTTCGTGTCTGCCGAGTACTCGGCCATGTCATTCCGCTCGGCCGAAGTACGCGCGATGGGGTGGATAGGTCAGAACTATATGGCTGCCCAATTTACATCGCGTCTATATCTGTCGACCAATCTGCCGTCGGCGTTTGAACTCGAGGGTGTCTATTCGCGACAGAAATTCTATGAGAGCGACAAACTCTTTTATGAGGATAACTCGCCGGCATTCATCACCCATAATGAGGGATTCGGGCGTCTGAGCTATGCCTGGGCTGTCACCCGCAGCGGCAAGGCCTCGGTGGGTATCGGTGGAGGACAGAGCCGCGACAACTTCTACTCGTCAGACAACGGCGACTTCAGCGCGTCGGGCAAACAGCGCACCATATTTAATCTCGGCCAGGTAATAGGCCGTCTCGATTTTGATAACCTCGATAACCAGAACTATCCTGCCACAGGTTATGACCTGCATCTCACGGTGATGCAGACACTCGGTAAGTATCACTTCAGACAGACCATCCCTGACGGGCCGGTGGTTACCGATGATGGTGACGCCCATTGGTTCCAGGCCGAGGCCAAAGGTGGCGCATACTTCCCCCTGAGCAAGAATTTCTCGATCGGCACAACGTATGATGTGCTGGTGTCAAACCGCAAGCTGATGGACTCTTATTACGCGTCGCTGGTGACTGCGCCCGGCTTTACGCCTACACCCGCCACAACAGGTGTTTTCAACAAGGCATTCCACGCCAATTCGTTTGCCGCTGTCGGTGTCGTGCCGGTGTGGCGACCCTTCTCGCGTGCCCAGGTGAGACTCGGCGCCAATCTCTTCTTACCCTTCCGCCGCATTGAGATGGATGAGACCGACGGCCATGCAGTATATGGCAAATGGTTCCGCAACCCCGAGATGATAGCCGAGCTGGATCTGGTCTATAACCTGCCGTTTGCATCAATATGCGGCTATGTCAACTACCTGACTTATCCGGCCCATAACTGGAATGTCGGTATCTCGTTTGGTCTCTACATCCACGCGCCGCAGTTCTTGCGTTGAGGATAGATAGGAGAGATGTCAGTGAACGGGTAAAAAGTTGCTCAAAAACATATTTTCTGTGCACAAATTTGGCCAAAAGTAATAATATTGGTACTTTTGGCCAAAATTTTCAATGCACATGAAGAAAGTAATTTTAGCCCTCACGGGGGCGGCGGTAGCCCTGTCGGTCTCGGCCGAGGGTTATCAGGTCAACACATTCAGCGCTCGTCAAGAGGGTATGGGCCACGTGGGTGTGGCAATGAAACTCGGCTCAGAAAGTCAGATATTCAACCCGGGTGCACTCGCATTCTCAGACGATACATTCGAGATTTCGGCCGGCGTCAGCGCCATCAAGGCCACTGCCGAGGCCACGCTTGCCGACGGCAGCCACTATACGACATCTAACAAGGTGTCGACCCCGATGAATTTCTCGGCTTCATTTAAGGTATGTAAGGATCTCTATGCCGGCCTGACACTCTATACCCCTTACGGATCGTCGATCAACTGGGGTACGGCGTGGCCCGGGGCTGTGCTCAACCAGTCGGTAGATCTCAAGGTCTTCACCTTGCAGCCCACGGTGTCGTGGCGCGTGCTCAAGAATCTATCGGTCGGCGCCGGACTGATGATTTCGTGGGGTAGCGTCAACCTCAATAAAGGTCTCGTGCCCGCAACCTCAATGGATCGCCTGGTAGACCTTATGAATATGAGTGCCCAGATGCAGGGACAGCCTGTGGTATTCCAGCCTTACGGCATGATACCGCCTGCGTCGGTCAACCTCAACGGCAACTCAGAACTCGCCGTGGGTGTCAACGTCGGCGTGCTGTGGGATGCGCTCCCCAACCTCTCGTTTGGCGCATCATTCCGCTCAAAGATGAATATGCACGTCAAGGCCGGTGACGCATCGGTGACCTATGCCAACGATCAGGCCCGTCTCATACTTGGCGAGACACTCGATAATCTCAACTATGCCAACTTTGATGCCTCGATGCCGTGCCCATACGTGCTGACATTCGGTGTGTCTTACAAACCGATAAGCCGGCTGCTGGTGGCTTTTGACGCTCAGTTAAACGGATGGGGAGCATACAAGCAGCTCGACATCACCTTTGACCAGTTGCCCGAGGCATTTAATCAGCACCTGCCCAAAAACTATCACAACGCGATGACTTATCATATCGGCGCGGAGTATAACGTCACCCCGATGCTCGATGTACGCGCCGGTCTGATGATCGACTGCACACCCTGCAACAAAGAGCATTATAACCCCGAGACACCGGGTATGACCAAGATCGAACCGTCGGTGGGACTGTCATTCAAGCCTCTCAAAGGATTGTCGATAGATGTTGCGTTTATGTATGTGCATGGTTGCGGCGCTACCGGCACCGGTCAGTACGGCGATTTCCTCGCCCCGACCTATAACTCGCTTCTCGAGCAGAATAATCTGACCGGGATGATCCCCGCGCTCCCCACCGTGGGTGAGTTTACGGCTGATTACAAGACCCACGCCATTATTCCCGCCATCGGTCTGAGCTACAGCTTCTAATCTACCATCCGGACCATTCTGGCACCGCCATCGCCATCCGGTAACATCCGCGATAATTTGGGTCAACAACCCGTGGGGGCGCGATTCTTCGCGCCCAAAGACAATCGCCCAAAGATAATTCGCCCAAAGATTATTTGCGCCCGAAGTCGGCCGGTATCTCCCCCCACATCGGCGTGTTCCACCGCAGTATCGGATTCATCGGAGAGTGACTGCGTATCCATACATTCGCCCTGGCCAACATCTCAAAAATCTTTTGATTTTGTTGCGTCGGGGCGAGTTGTGTGCGGCAGCCTCGGTTGCGTACCCATGCCACCGCCGTAGCCGAGTCGGTGTAAATCGGGGTCGTAGAGTCGTTGTTTCTGAACAGCAGCGCCAGCGCGTGTATCAGCGCAAGATATTCAGCCACATTATTAGTGCCGTCGGGTAGCGGCCCGACATGAAAGATCTCCTGCCCGTCTATCACCCTGACACCGCGATACTCCATCATGCCGGGATTCCCCGAGCAGGCCCCGTCGACGGCGATAGCCGACAGATTTATCTCGGGGATCTGTGTATAGTCGCGCCGTCCGTCCTCCATCTCGAGATTCTTCAGGGCGATGCGTGTCAGTATCTCTTCCTCCTCCTCACCGGTGCCGCGGAATGCGGCCACGGCCGCCTCTTTAGACTTGAAAGATTTGTATTTGGCGTCGGGGAATCCGTTGACCTGTTCGAGACAATCCTCCCAGTCATCATATATGCCCGGGCATCGGCCCTGCCACACTACATAATATTTGTTTTTCTGAGCCATAGAGGCAGGTCAAATGAGTAATTTGTGTATAAGCTGCAAAAGATTAAAGTGTCAGCGGAGAGAGCAATATAAGGTTTATATCAGCTGAGCGATATCAGCAGGTTTATATCGGTGTATCTGACGCCGGCGATCTCGGCGACTTTACGTGACACGGCTTTGCCGAGGAATGTCAAAGCGGCTTTCTGCAAGCCGGTAGTGAGCTGTATGGCCGACGAGCAGGCTCCGCATCCGGCAATATCGTCAAGCATGGTGATGAATGTGTCGCTCAGGGCCATGGCTGCTGTGCGCGGTACGGCACTGCCGACATTGCAGTGACAATAATGCCTGCCTGACAGAGGGGAGCGCGGTGACTCTTCGCCTAAGTCGACGAGGGGCATGGCGGGGAATGCCTTGCCGGGTTCGTCAGAGAGGTCAAAGACCAGTACCCCTTTCTTCATGATACGCTCACCCTCGGCATCGACCACGACGCGACATTTTAGAGAGGTGGCGATGACAACGTCAGCCGAATGGATGGCGTTCTCGAGGGCGTTGGGATGGACAGATGACCCGATAACTCCCTCGCCCAGACGGCGTAACGCGCGGCGCAGACGGTATACGTCGTCGTCAAACATTCTCACCGTAGCCCCTAACCCGATGGCCGACCTGGCGGCGGCACTTGCCGCTAAATTACTGCCGAGTATGACCACCTCACAGGGGTTGACACCTGCGACTCCTCCCAGGAGAATCCCTTTGCCGTTTTGCGGATCGGCCATCATCGACGAGGCCAGCACCATGGCGGCGCGTCCGTCGATCTCAGAGAGGATGTCGGCAAAGGGGTGATGCCCCTCCTCGTCGGCGATCAGGTCGAGGGCTATGTTTATCACCTTACGGTCAAGCAGGCGGCGGATCACTTCGGCGCCGTTACTGCGCGCGAAGTTAGCGAGACTCAGCAGCAACGCTCCGCGACGCAGGCATGAGATGTCAGAGAGCGGCAGAGGTGCAAGATGGATGACTATATCAGCCTCAAGTGTCTCGTGACGTGACGCGATGCGTGCCCCGGCCCTCATATAGGCGTTGTCGGGATAATGGATATGGCCGGCGGCATCTTTCTCCATAATGACGGCAAACCCTCGGTTGACAAGGGTGGCTACTGCCTCGGGGGTGAGGGGGAAGCGCTGCTCAGAGGAGTTGACACATCGGGGGAGTCCGATGGTGAGACTGCGTCGGGCCACCATCGTTTCTATCGGCGACTCAAGTGGGGTGGGGCAATTCATAAGTGATAGTGTTGGGGTGTTATGATTGTGCGGGAGAGATGAGGTCGGGTGACTTGTCGGCGGGTGAGATGAACCGGTCGATAAACCGTGCGCAGGTCTCATTGATCTCGTCGATATTCTCGAGGCGATCGGTGGCAAAGGTATGGGCTGCGCGGCTGTAATATGGGGTGCGCTCGTCAATGGCCTGACGGATATATGACGAGACCTCGTCGGGAGACAACCCCGCGAGCTTGGGCCTGCGGCCCTGAGCCTCGAGCAACCGTCTGAGCAGGGTGGGATGTGACGCCTCAAGCAGGATGGTGAGGCCGCGGTTATTCATCAGCGTCATGTTGTCGTAGTAGCAGGGGGTCCCCCCGCCGCAACCGATGATGAGGTCGCCGTCAACATGGGTGACGCGCGTCAGGGTGACGCGCTCGAGTTGTCTGAACGCCTCCTCGCCATGGAGTGCGAAAAAACGGCTGACTGATATGCCTGCCGTTTTCTCTATTTCTTGGTCGAGGTCAATGTAACGCCACCCCGGAAGCCGGGCTTCCAGGGCGCGTCCGAGGGTGGTTTTACCCGCCCCCATGAAACCTATCAGAAAGATCATTTACTTTTTATCGGCAGCCTGTGATTTGAGCAGGTCGCGGATTTCGGTAAGGAGAACTTCCTCTTTTGTGGGTTCGGCTGCCTCTGCGGCTGCTTCCTCTTCGGCCTTCTTGGTGGCATTCTTGAGTTTGTTCATAAAACGGATGGCCATGAAGATACAGAAAGCGATGATCAGGAAGTCGACGATGCTCTGAACAAAAACGCCCCAGGTGAGATAAATCTCGGGGTTGACGGTCTGGCCGGCAGCGGTGAGCTGATCGGCCACTTGCTGTGTTATCTCGTGGCCGCTGCCGTCAGTGAGCGGGCGCAGGATAATTTTCTTTTCAGAGAAGTTGACGCCACCGGTGCAGAGGGTGACCAGAGGCATGATAATGTCGTTGACGAGTGAGCTGACGATTTTACCGAAGGCACCGCCGATGATTACACCGACAGCCATGTCTACAACATTGCCCTTCATAGCAAATTCTTTGAACTCAGAGATGAATTTTCCCATACCGTTGATAGTTTATAACGTGATTCTTTAATTGTTTGTAATGTGATTTTATGGATGCGGCCCGATAATTTTACAGAGTCATATCAAGGTTGCTCCGAAACTGATAACATCCCGGTCGGCAAAAAAGTTTTTACCGACCGGGATTTTTACGTGATTTTATCGGTATGTCAGTTGACGGTCCAGGTGTCGCCGGCGAGCAGCATGTCACGCAGCGTCGAGAATCCTTTCTTTGCCTTTACCTGCTCGATCTGGGCCGAAACCTCGCGGTCATAGACGGGTGAGTCAACATCGCGGATGACGCCGACGGCCATCGGCAGATCGGTGCCGTCCATCATGGCGAGTTGCTGATGCAGGAAGTTTGACTGCGTGTGCGGGTCATGCACCAGCACATCGTCGATGGTGTAACCGTCCTGACCGAGGGTGACAGCCTTGAGGTTGAAACCGTCGGCGACGATACCCTTGTCGTTATCTTTGCCAAAGAGCATCTTCTCGCCGTCGCGCAGGTGTATGGTGCGGTCAGCGCGATATTCTTTATCCGTGACGGCGGCGTGTATGCCGTTGTTGAATATCACGCAGTTCTGCAATATCTCGATGACCGATGTGCCTTTGTGACGGGCACCGGCGAGCATTACCTCGCGTGTGGTGGCCAGATCGACGTCGATCGAGCGGGCAAAGAAGTTGCCGCGCGCGCCGAATACGAGTTCGGCAGGGATAAAGGGGTCTTCGGTCGTGCCGTAGGGTGATGACTTGGATACGAAACCGCGGGCCGAGGTGGGTGAATACTGCCCTTTGGTCAGGCCGTAGATGCGGTTGTTGAGCAGCACCATGTTTATATCGACGTTACGTCTGACGGCATGTATAAAGTGGTTGCCGCCGATGGCGAGGCCGTCGCCGTCACCCGAGATCTGCCACACGGTCATGGCGGGGTTGGCTACCTTAAACCCGGTGGCAATGGCGGCCCCGCGTCCGTGGATGGTGTGGAAGCCATATGTGTTCATATAATAAGGAAGGCGTGACGAGCATCCGATACCTGAGATGACGGCAGTCATCTCGGGGGCGATGCCGAGGTCGGCCATCGTCTTGTGCAGCGAGTTGAGGACTGCATGGTCGCCGCATCCGGCGCACCAGCGCACGGGCTGATCGCTCTTGAAATCGCCCGGCTTATATGTTGTTGCGTTAGATTCCATTGTCATTGAGCTTTTGATAAGATTTGGTTGACTTTGTCAACGACCTCCTCGACCATAAAGGGTTGGCCCTCGACTTTGTTGATACGGTGGAACTCATATTGCGGGAAGCGTGCCTGCAGGTAATCGGCAAACTGACCGGTGTTGAGTTCGGCCACGATGAATCGTTTGTAGCGGCTGAATATTTCGCCGGTATTGGCCGGCAGGGGGTTGATGTAGCGGAATTGTGCCAGGGCTACTTTCTTACCCTGACGGTTGAGTTCCTCGGCGGCGTCATAGAGATGCCCGTATGTGCCACCCCATCCTATTAGCAGGGTGTCAGCCTCGGGTGAGTCGCATTTGACCTCCTGCATGGGGATATCATCGGCGATGCGTGCGATCTTCTCGCGTCGTATCTCGACCATCTTGGCGTGATTGGCAGGGTCAGTCGATATAGCGCCGGTCTGCATGTTCTTCTCGAGGCCGCCCAGACGGTGCATCAGACCGGGTGTGCCGGGGATAGCCCAGTATCGGCTGAGCGAGGCTTCATCGCGCATATAGGGTGTCCATCCCTCGCGCAGGTCGGCGGGGACAAATCGGGGGTCGATGGCGGGGTATTCGTCGGCCTCGGGGATACGCCAGGCCGATGACCCGTTGCCGATAAATGCGTCGCTGAGGAGTATCACCGGGGTCATGTGGCGGATGGCGATACGGCTCGCCTCAAAAGCCATGTTGAAGCAGTCGGTGGGTGATACCGGGGCGACCACGGCCAGCGGTGACTCGCCGTTGCGGCCATAGAGAGCCTGGGCGAGGTCGGTCTGCTCGGTCTTGGTGGGGAGGCCTGTCGAGGGGCCGCCGCGCTGTACGTCGATCACCACAAGGGGTAACTCGGCCATGACTGCGAGGCCGATAGCCTCACCCTTGAGGGCGAGCCCGGGGCCTGATGTAGATGTCGCGGCGAGGTTTCCGGCAAATGACGCGCCGATGGCCGAGCAGACGCCGGCTATCTCGTCCTCCATCTGGCACGCCTTGACACCGAGGTCCTTGCGCTTGGCCAGCTCGTGCAGGATATCTGTGGCGGGGGTGATGGGATATGAGCCCAAGAAGAGTGGTAGGCCCGATTTCTCGGCGGCCATGATCAGACCCCATGCGGTGGCTTCGTTACCTTTGACATCGGTGTATACGCCGGGTTTGATCGGCTCGGTCTCGATCTTATATGTCGAGACGCCGGCGTGGATGTTGTGACCATAGTCATATCCGGCGCTGATGACGGTGCTGTTAGCCTCGGCGATGGCCGGTTTCTTGGCAAATTTCTTGCGGATCATCGCGATGGCACTCTCGACGGGGCGGTCAAAGAGCCAGCATATGAGGCCCAGGGCAAATATATTGCGGCATTTGAGGATGGCCTTGTTGTCCATCCCCGAGTCGGTCAGTGCGGCGCGTGTCATAGAGGTTACGGGTACCTCAAGCACCTGTGCCGTGATGCCGAGCTCGGCAATCGGATCATCGGTTGTGAAACGGGCTTTTCGCAGTCCCTCCTCGGTAAAAGAGTCGGCATCGATTATGATGACGCCTCCGGGTTTGAGGAACTTGACATTCTGCTTGAGGGCGGCGGGGTTCATGGCTACCAGTACATCGCACTTGTCGCCCGGGGTGTGTACCCCGATGCCGATACTGACCTGAAAGCCTGATACGCCACCCAAAGATCCCTGCGGAGCGCGTATCTCTGCGGGATAATCGGGGAATGTCGAGACGGAGTTGCCCAGGCCTGCCGAGACATTGGTGAAAATGTTTCCGGCCAGCTGCATGCCGTCGCCCGAGTCGCCTGAGAATCTGACGGCGACTTTGTCAAGGGTTTTGACTCGTTGGTTTGTGTTATCCATGATCTTTTTCCTTAGGATAGGATTTAGGTTAATGGAGATGGCATTTGGGCGCAAAGTTAACTTTTTTCGGTCGGAATTTATAGTGTTTCCGAGAAGTTTTCGTAATTTTGCGCTAAAATTTTCGAGAACGTGACCCCATTCCAATCCATTCGTCAAACACTGGCATCTGAGCTAGCTCAGCTGAATGATCTTATTTCGGCTACGCTGACTTCACCTAATGCGTTGATGAATAAGGTGGTGAACACTTATCTTGAGAAGAAAGGGAAGCAGATACGCCCGATAATGGTGCTGTTGAGTGCCCGCCTGCTCGGCGGTGTCAATGATAATGTCATCAAGGGCGCGGTGTCAGTCGAGTTGCTGCACAATGCGTCACTAATACATGACGATGTGGTCGATGACACCAAGACGCGCCGCAATGCCGAGACCATCAACGGCATCTGGGATAATCATCTGGCGGTGCTTATCGGAGACTTTTTCTTGTCAAACGCCCTCATCCTCGCCTCAGAGACCGGTGATATACGCATAGTCGAGTCGATCGCGTCGTTGGGGCGACTGCTCTCTATAGGTGAGCTCGACGAGATATATAACGCACGATACAACAATCTCACCGAGGAGGTTTACTTTAACATCATCTACCGCAAGACAGCATCGCTGTTTGTCAGCTGTGCCGAGGTGGGGGCTGCCGCTGCCGGTGAGACCGACCACCACAAACTGGCGGTGCTGCGCGAGTTTGCCCGTCTGTTGGGACTCTGCTTCCAGATCAAAGATGATATATTTGACTACTTCTCAGACTCGGAGATCGGCAAACCGACGGGAAATGATCTGCGCGAGGGCAAGATAACCTTGCCGTTGTTGCATGTGCTTGAGGTTGATGACAGTGACAGACATCAGCAGATGCTCGAGCTTGCACGCAAGGAGATGCTCGAGGCCGATGAGATCGATATGCTGATCGACTATGCGGTGCGTAACGGGGGGATAGAGTATGCGTGCGAGACAATGCAACGGCTCCGTGATGAGGCCTGCAAGCTGCTCTGCGATACTTTCCCGCCGTCAGACACGCGCGACGCCTTCGTCACACTGATTGACTTTATCATAGATCGCACGCACTGACACAAAATCACACAAAGTTACATTGGTGTTACAACAATTGAGGCTTTTCGGATGTTGATATGTAAACGAAAAAGCAATATTTGACTATGCACCTCAATAAGATATTCTCCGCAGCAATTCTAACGTTATCGGCATTCCTTATGGTCGGATGTCACGGCAACAAGAGCATCAATGACCCGTTTGTAGATTTTCCCGATGATGAGGAACTGGCCGGCGTGGTGTCTATCGTCACCAAGCCGTATAACTCTGACACGGTCTTTAATTTTGACGGTAAGGATGTGGAGACTATGGAGATAGCGCGTATCTTCCCGACCGAGCACTCTGATGTCTATTTTTCGATCAGGGTATTCGCCCTCAAGGGTGAGTCGCCGGTCAATAACGGTCTGGCCCGCATTATCAGCGAAGATTTCTCGACCGTCGCCGGGGGCGATGTCAGCTATGATATGCATGAGACGACCGCACGCGCCGTCACTGACCAGATAGATTATTACGGCAAGGTGTTTAATGACACCATCCTCCCCGAGCTGCGCGAGTCGGTTGTCAACGGCTTTTATGTTAATGTCGACCTGCGCCCCGCATGGGTGTCTGACGATAACGATATCTACACTTATTCTTCTTATCAGGAATCATGCACCGGGGGCGCACCGGCCGAGATCTCATGCTATTATGTCAGCTTCTCAAACAGTCTGGGCCGTCAGCTCACATTTGACGATCTTGTACCCGAGAATGACCGCCGTCAGGTGAGGGAGGAACTGGTCAATCAAATGGCCCGCGATGCCGGAAAGCCGACGGATGAATATCTCGGATGGCTCACCGATTATATCAATCCCGGTGCGGAAAAGGTCTTTACGGTCGATGATTTCCCGATTGCATACGTTGCCTCATATAATTCGCGGCTGGTGTTCTCATACCCCCAGGGATCGATCGCTCCGGTGTCGCAGGGATGTCCTCTATATTTTATCTGACAGCATCCACACCATCCGGATTACAACAAAGAGACTGCATCAAAATTTCTATATTGGTGACACAACCTCATAAATTTTTGAGGCCGCCGATACTTTTGCATAACGATATGACGTTATGAAAGTATGGACGGCTCTCCGCTTATATTAGAGGTGATGATCTCGACGTGCGGCCCTGACGGAGGTCGTAAGATCGAGGCTATGAATCTCCCGCGTTTGTCGGGAGTCACCTATCTTGTGTCATGGCAAGTTTGCGCAGATAAGATTGTCCCTGAGAATCTTGCTCGTCGTGATGATGTGAGATTCCTGTTTCTTGAGGGTCGGGGGTTGAGTCGCAACCGCAACAACTGTCTCGATCATGCACGCGGAGATATCCTGCTGGTGGCTGATGATGACCTTAAATTTTATCCCGAGGGATTGCAGGAGATAAGACGTATTTTTACTCAGAATCCCTCGCTGGAGTATGCTTCATTCAGATACGACTCAGATTACCCTAAGGAGTACCCTGCGCATGCTTGTAGTCTCGCGCATCTGCCCAAGAACTTTTATCAGGCATCTATTGAGATTGCGCTGCGTCGCGAATCGCGTGCAGGAAGATTGCGGTTTTGCGAAAGTTTCGGGCTCGGTGCCGAAAAATATATGGCGGGCGAGGAGGGACTGTTTCTCAAGAAAGCACGCCTTAACGGACTTGACTGCCGATTCTTCCCGGTGACGATCGCCTTGCATCCCGCGCGTACAACCGGTGTGGCATCCCGCCTGAGTGACGGCACGATCAGGGCGTTCGGCGCTTGCGTTGCGGTTGAATACCCCTTTTCGGCCATACTAAGGATACCGCTGGTGAGCTATCGCAACAGCCGGCAGGGAAAAGCGTCATTCCTGCGCCATTTACGATTGATGTTTGCCGGCACTCTCGCCGCGTTGCCCGGTAATATCGCGTCACGTTATCTCAAGCAACCATTGTGATGAATAGAGATGTATCATCAGACCGCGTGCGACAGGCACGGATGACAGTGGTGATCCCTGTATATAACCGGGCCGAACGTGTGATGTCGACACTGCGCTCACTTGAGGCTCAGACATTACGCCCGCTTGATATCGTGTTAGTCGATAACAACTCAAATGATGATACGGCCGTGACGTTATCACGATGGCAGTCGCAGGTTGCCACAGACGATTTTAGAGTCAAAATCGTCTGTGAGAAGACCCCGGGAGCAGCCGCCGCGCGTAACCGAGGGTTAGATGAGGTCATTACCCCACTGACAATGTTTTTTGACAGCGATGACCTCATGACTCCCGGCCATTGCAAGAGGGTGGTTGAGGCGTTTGAGTCACATCCCGAGGCCGACATTATCGGTTGGGACTGCATGACTGTGTTTCCCGACGGCAGTACGCGTAAAGTAATCTTTGCTGACCGTGATCTCTTATGGAATGATGTATTCCAGGGGGCGATGGCCACTCAGCGATATGTTGCACGTACCGGGATTTTCCGCGAAGCCGGAGGATGGAACGCCGGCTGCATGGGGTGGAATGATATTGAGTTGGGGCTGAGAATATTATTGCGAAAGCCGAGGGTGGTTAAACTCGGTGGCGATATAACGGTCAACATTATCCACACTGCCGACAGTATCACCGGCGCGTCATTCTCAGCTAAATCGGCGGTATGGGAACATACTCTTGACGTCATGGAGGAGTCGGCTGACCGTGCCGGAGACATACGTCTTAAAAGGTATCTGAATTTTCGCCGCGCGATACTGGCGGGGGATTACCGCCGTGAGGGTGCGACCGACCGGTCACACAGATTGATGGCCGAGGTGATGAAAAAGGAGAAAAAGCCGTGTTATAGGATGCTCTACCGGCTTGCCGTCAGATACCGTGGGGCATCTCTGCCCGGAATATCAAAATTGCTGCGCCCTCTGTTTTGATTTCAGAGGGGCAGCAACCGCAATGATGTTAAAAAATTTGACAGGGGGATAACTTGCCTTAGATGTATATCTGCAAGCTCAGGGTTGTTACTTGTCTTTGGTAAGATCAAGCACTACGTTATCTTTTGATTTGTCGACATATTGCTTGCGCAACGGATTGGCTGTACGTTCGCCGTGACGCTGACGGTTGCGGAATATGTCGATAGCGGCATAGAGGGCCTGGCGCATAGAGTCGGGGTTGGCCTCACCCTTGCCGGCGATGTCAAATCCCGTGCCGTGGTCGGGCGAAGTGCGCACGTATGGGAGACCGGCCGTAAAGTTCACACCTGCTCCGGCGGCAATAGTCTTGAAAGGTGTAAGTCCCTGGTCATGATACATCGCCAGGATACCGTCAAATTTGCGGTAATTACCGCTGCCAAAGAAGCCGTCGGCGGCATAGGGGCCGAATACGTGGATCTTGCGTGTGCGGCACTCCTCAACGGCAGGGAGGATGACATCTTTCTCCTCAGATCCTAACAGGCCGTCATCACCTGCGTGCGGATTAAGACCCAGCACGGCGATACGGGGGCGGACAATACCGAAATCGCTGATCAGTGATTGGTTTAACAGTGTGATTTTATCGATAAGAGACTCAGTGGTGATCGCCTCGGCAACTTTTGAGATGGGGATATGTATCGTGGCGAGCGCAACCCTGAGCGAATCATTAAAGAGGATCATCAGTGCCTGGCTATCATCGCCGATAGAGGCCTGGAGGTACTCGGTGTGGCCGGGGAATGTGAAGAGTTCGCTGTGGATGGTGGCTTTGTTGACCGGTGCGGTGAGCAGTACGTCAATCTTGCCGGCGCGAAGATCGGCGACGGCTCTCTCAAGAGCCTCGAAAGCGGCTTTGCCGGCCTCAGCCGATGCGTGGCCGGGCTCGACACGGGCGTCCTCACCGATAACGTTTATGATAGAGACCTGTTCGGGGGCTGCGTTGTCGGCATCCTTGATCTGCACCGGTGCGGGACCTTGCAGGCTTAGTTGCTTGCGGTATCCGGCGGCAATTTTTGCCGACCCGTAAATGATCGGGGTGCAGAGTTCATAGAGACGGTTGTCATCGAGCATCTTGAGTATAACCTCATAGCCGATGCCGTTATAGTCGCCGTGGGTGATACCCACCTTTATTTTATCAGACATTTTATTTAAGGTATCTTGGGGTTGTTAATTACGTTTAAGGTTGAGAAATAAAGAGTTGGCAAATCAGGTGGGCGACTCGTCATAGTTGGCGAGAGTCTCGCGCAGGCGTGTGACCACCATTGCCTTGAGTTCGCGCGGTTCCTCGACGGTCACCTGTGACCCCATCGAGATGATCTCCGAGACGAAATCATCGGTCAGACAGAGACGGTATGAGAATATCGAGTAACCGTCGTTGATCTCATCTTCGTGCTGCGAGTGGTGTAGCGGTAGGGCCCGGAGATATTTGGCGGCGCGTGAATCAACTTTTAGCACCACCCTGCGGGCCTCGCCACGGCTGACCATTATGCCGTATGCGTCCTTAAAGTATGTCTTAGGGTCAGCATTTGCCGGCAATTTGAATGATCGTGTCATCAGTTTGAGATTGCTGATGCGGTCGAGCGCGTATGTCTTGTCTTTGCCTGACGAAGTTTCGCGCCCGGTGACATACCATATCTGGCGGTAGATACGCAGAAACCACGGCTCGATCTCGACCCCTTTGGTGGGGTTGACGCGCGAGTGTGAGTGGTAGTCGAATGTCACGGCACGGCGGTCGCGCAACGCCTCCATCATTCCCGACAGGTGGTCGCGCGCCGATGGTACATCCTCGAGCATGATGCGCGAGGCTATCTCGCGCGAGCCTTGCAGCACGGTGCTGGTGGCCGATGCGTTGAGCAGCCAGTTGGTGATCTTCTCGCCGGCCGATCCGGGTTCCTCTTCGATATAATACTCGTATGTGACCGGATCGCAGAGGATGGTGACCGAGAACAGTTCCTCGATGGCCTGACGGTAGTTGTAGAATGTACGGCGCGGTATGCGCGACTCGCCGTTGGCATACGGACTGTTGGCCCACCGGCTGTCGAGATCCTTGCGTGAGATGCGACCGAAACGTTTGATTGTGTCGACTATCCAGATATAACGGTTGAGCAGATCGCGGGCCATAGGTCAATTACCGGGGAATACCGACCAGACGGACAGTGGTCAGGGGGTGAGACGGATCATTAGTGATAACCTGCAGGCGTGAGTTGAGCAGCGGTGCCGAGAATCCTCGTGGATCAAAAGTCACTTTGACCGTACCTGATTTACCTTTTTTGAGTTTTGAGACGTTGGTGTCGATCGTGAAACCCGGCTCTGAGGTATAGACCCGTCTTATGAGGAGGTCATCTTTCCCTTTGTTGGTGATTTTGAATGTCAGGGTGACGGGTTGGTCTCCAGGAGTGAAATCTCCGTAATCAAGCATATCGGTGTCGGTCGAGATGACCGGAGCGTTGGCGAGCTGTTTCTCGGTCAGCATTGAGAAGTCCTCCTCGACTATCGCCGCTATCTCATATCTGACAGGGTCGGCGCCCGGCACGTTGAATGTCAGGGAGTCGGTCAGGATACCGTAGGGGGTAGACCTGCCGGGGGTGAACACCAATGAGTAGACCCCTTGCTCACCGGGATTGATAGTGTCGTGGGCTGCGGTGATGCGCAGATAGGGGGGGATGTCTGTCCATTTGGGTACGACAGGCGATGTCGAGGCATTGTAGACCTCGACAAACTGAGATTTGACATTGCCGGTCTTGACGGCTCCGAATGTCGTCATATTGCCGCGCATACGTATAGGGCCGGCCTCGACGGGGAATCGTGACCGCAGTGTGTTCTGCGCCCCTATCACCACCCCCTTGATAAGCAGGCGGTATGTCGAGTCGTCAGACAGTTTGACAGCGAGTGTTTTAGAGAAACGCCCGGGACGTCCGGTGGGATTGTAGACAACCTTGATGGTGGCGGTGTCGCCGCGGTTGACGTTCTGACGGGAGTATTCGGGCACGGTGCAGCCGCATGATGATCTGACATGGTCGATCGAGAGCGGAGCATCAGACTCGTTGATAAAGCTGAATGTGGCCGAGACCTTACCGTCATCTTCGTTGAATGCCCCGAAATCATGCTGCGTGGCGAGCCATCTGACATCAGCACTGACTGACAGCGCCGCGGCGAGAGCTGTTATGGTCATTATAATCGCCGGTAGAAATGATCTGATAAATCTTTCCATCGCTGTGATCAGTTGGCCGGGGTGACGTTACCTTTGATTTTAAGGGTTACTTTCTTCTTACCCTTGACATTGGTGCGCACGGTGATGTTCTTGGTGAATTCGCCGGGGCGGCCTTTGGGGTTATAAGTGACAGTGATTTTATCTTTTTTACCGGCCTTGACAGGTTTTTTTGGGTAATCAGGACGGGTACAACCGCATGATGCAGATGCGCTTAAAATCACCAGCGGGCCGTCACCGGTGTTAGTGAAAACAAAGTCGCATGTGACCGGACCACCGTTCTCGCTGATGACACCGAAATCATGGGTGGTCTGAGCGAATGATATTGCCGGAGAGCCGGCGGGGATCTCCTCGGCACGGGTTGTGATGGTCAGGGCCGTGAAAATGAGGACTGTTAGCAGTGATATTTTAAGTTTCATAACGGGCTATGATTACTTGAATGTCAGTGGTTTATGATTCTGAGGCGGTGCGCTTCTGTCCGGCGAGCATCCCGCAGGCGGCCATGATGTCTTCGCCGCGTGATGCTCTTATGGTGGCGGTAATGCCGTCATCGTTGAGCTGGTCGCGGAATCTCTCCATCTGTGCCATCGAACAGGGTTGCAGGTCGCTGTCGGGGATGGCGTGGAAGCGGATGAGGTTGACTCTGCAATCGAGGCCGCGCAACAGTTTGGCCAGTTCGCGGCAATGACGTGCATCGTCATTTACGCCCCTGAACATGATGTACTCAAATGACAGACGTCGCTGGTGTGAGAAGTCATAATTGCGCAGCAGATCGAGTACCTCCTTGATCGGCATGCCTTTCTCGACAGGCATCAGGCGCAGTCGTTCAGTGGGGTAGGGTGCATGTAGTGAGATGGCGATATGTACCTTGGTGGTCTCGATAAGCGTCTTGAGTTCCCTGATTTTCCCTATCGAGCTTACGGTGATGCGCTTGGGGCTCCAGGCCAGACCCCAGGGAGCGGTGAGGATCTCGATGGCGTCGAGAACGGGTTGCAGGTTGTCGAGCGGTTCGCCCATACCCATAAACACGAGGTTTGTGAGCGATTCGCTCTCGGGTATCGACAGTACCTGGTTGATGATGTCGGCTGCGGTGAGATTGCCGTGGAAACCCTGACGCCCGGTCATGCAGAATGAGCAGTTCATCTTGCACCCCGCCTGTGATGACACGCAGAGGGTGGCGCGGTCGCCGTCGGGGATGTATACGCTCTCGACATTGCGCTCGCCCACGCCTGGAAAGAGGTACTTGACCGTGCCGTCGACGCTGCGTGCCTCGGCCAGGGGGCGATGACGTCCCACCTGATAATCCTGCTCGAGACGGGCACGGGCCTGTTTGGGCAACTCTGTCATCTCTGATATGGATGTGGCGCGGTTGACATATAACCGGCGGGCTATCTGTTTGGCAGCGAAACGCGGCAACCCGTATAGGGCGGCGACTTTCTGCAACTCCTGTAAGGTAAGACCTATGAGCGGTTTTTTAGTTTCCATATATCAGACAACAAAGATACAAATAAAAATCGGGGGAGCAAGAGTGGCTGAGCAAAAAAGTTGCCCGTCGCGAAAAGGATGCCACGATAAGTAAATATGGTAATAAAAGGTAATAAAAAAAGGCCTGCGGAAAATCCGTGGCCTTATGTGACTGTAAATCTTTACAGCTGTCATCTCATGAGTCTTTGAGACTCAGCGATGAGTTGGTGATGTCTGTCTGAATTATTCAGCAGCAGCCTCAACAACGGCAGCGGTGTCAGCTGCAACGGTGTCAGCAGCGAGAGTGTCAACGGTCTCAACAACCTCAACAGCCTCAACAGCTACAGTATCAGCAGCATCAGCCGCGTTCTCATCAGCAGCCTTGTTGCCGCAAGAGATCATCGACATACCGGCGATGACAGCGAAAGAAAGGAATAACTTCTTCATTTTCTTTTCAAGTTAAGTAATAAAACAATTTTTTTTTGTGCTTCAAAAACGATGCAAAGTTAATATGAATTTTCGGTACGGCCAAAATTTTTTTGAATAATTTTTTCAAAAAGCTGTTTTACAACATTTTGCACCGCCGCCAAACTACATTCGCAATATGGATAATGCTCGGTAAATCAATGTTTTAACTATTCTGGAGTAAAGAATTATTCATTAGAGTGTGAGGTGAATATTTTGTCGAGGGAGAGGCGGGTGGAGCAGAATTTGCAGCCGTCAGGGGTTAAATGGCGGCAATCAAATGAGATGACTTTGTGGTCGGGGGTGAAGATACGGACGCGGCCATTGCTGAGTTTGGCAGCCTCCATTATATCAATGAAATTCTCGGCGCCCCATTGTTGACGCCACTTGGCATTGATGCTGTCGACAGTGGGGTTGGATGGTATTGTCTGAGAGAAATAGCCGGGGGTGTTGCGTCGGGCATAGTAGATGCCAAAATTCTTGCCAAAGCTCTTGGTGCCGATACCGTAGATTTTGCAGCTCGGTTTAAGTTTACTGAATAGCTTTGCAGGGATTGCGTCTTTAGGCCCGAAGATAAACAGATAGTCGGCATCAGCTAATGTCGAGGGATCGATATTGTCAACGTAGGGTGAGTATGACATCTCGAGGTTATTATCGACATCATATTCGCTTATGATGCAGGCAAAGTCGCGGGCAAAGCTGTTGCCGACAATCAGGACATGTGGCCCGGAGGACGTGAATGGTTGTTGCAGGGCATATATTTGGTCGATATACTCTGTGTTGTGGTTGGCATATGGATTCTCTCGGGTGATTCCTAACTCGGGTACATCTCTCACCACGCCGGCATTGCGATAGATGGCGAATGCACACCCGGTAGACAGGATGAACAGTGTGGATATTATCAGCCGGGATGATAATCTTTGTACTTTGATCCGCTCAATGTATTTATGTGACAGCAATGAGATAAAAAGGGTAAAAAGCAGATAGATAGCAATTTGCAGCGGGTTGAATGAGCCGATCCATCCATATCTGACGAAGGATAGAATTACCTGATGCCATATAAACAGGCTTAACGAGATTTTGCCGAGGAGGGGGAGCAGTCGGCCTGTCTTGACATCGGTCTGCAGTAGCATGGAGGTGAGCAGTGCCACTGCAATTGTGAGGGTGATCTTGATCATATCACCGCCGGGGGCTGTCTCCATCCCCACTATTGTCAATGTGTCAACCTGCGACAGAGACTTAAAACCGATCAGGAACAGAACGCACAACAAGGCGTAGCCGACGTAGGCGATCGTGTGACCGGATATGCGCAGACGGCTGACTGTCATGCCCGCCACTCCGCCCAGCGAGAACTCCCAGACGCGGTATTGCACGTAGTAAAATTTGTTGCTGAATGTATCGGGGTAAAGCAGATACATCCCCAATGATATTACCCCGATCAAGCTGACAGCAGCTAACCAAAAGCGGCGCTTAACCGATTGTCGCCTAAAAGATTTTTTTAGAATGACAAGGATCACCGGGTACAGTAGATAAAACTGTACTATCACCCCGATATACCACATCTGCATCAGGGGCTTATACTCGTTGACGACATCCCAATAGTTGGCGGTGGTGATGGCTGCCAGGATATTGTTGGCAAACAGGTTAGATGCCACGACACTCTCGGCCAGATTCTCATAGTCATCCGGGATCATCATCTGATAACCGACAAAGAGGCAGACCGTTGAAGCGGCCAGTACGATGGGCCACAGCCTGAAGATGCGTTTGGAGAGCCATCTCAGAGGGGAAAATTCGCCGGTCTGCAGTTGGTAGACGAGTGGCGGGATTATCAGGAATCCATTGACAACCAGAAAGGATTCCACCCCCAGAAACCCCATCGGCAACATACCGATATGATAAAAGATAACCGCTATGATCGCCAGCCCTTTGATTGCATCTATGTCTGATCTGTAATGGCTACTCATTAAGACAGGGTTATATCGTCATATAAAAGTGGGGGAGGGATGATGTTAGCTGTGTAAGTCAGGGTAATGGCAATGACATCGCGGTCAGGCGGTCAATCTCGAGTTGGCTGACCAGTTGATTGATGTTGTCAAACTTTTGCTCTGAGCGCAGTCGGCTGAGAAAGTGGAGGTCGACGCGGTGGCCATATATATCGCCGTCGAAATCAAGAATATGCGCCTCAATGGTGGGTCGGTGATTGTCGCCGTCGACAGTGGGGCGTGTACCGATATTGACTATGGCGCGATGAGGTGCGTTACCCTCGGGTGTGGCTTTGCAGAAATATACCCCGCCGGCGGGGATAAGTTTGTCCGGGTCAGAGGGTAGCAGATTGGCGGTGGGGAAACCGAGGGTACGACCCAATCGTTTGCCGCCGACTACTTTTCCGGCGAGGTGATAGGGAACGCCGAGCATGGCGTTGGCCTCCTCGATGTCACCTTGCAGCAGGCTCTGCCGTATCAGTGACGATGAGACGGGTGGACACCCGGCGTTGTCGCGGTGACAGAAACTCCCGGCCTCGGCCAACTCTATGCCGTTGTCGGCGGCGATACGGCGATAATCCTCATTGGTGAGATCTCGCTCTGTGCCAAACCGGTTGTTGAAACCTCTGAGGATATACCTGACCCCGTAACGGGTGTTGAGCATCTGCATGAACTGTGCTGCCGTCAGCGATTTCATCCCGGGGTCAAACACCATAAAGGCTATCTGTCCCGTGCCGAAACCTGTCGTCTTGAGTTTGGCGAGTTTTTCGGCGGGGGGGGTGAGCAGGGCGGGGGCTTTGCCGGGATTTATCACCGAAAGCGGATGTCGCGGAAAGGTGAACACC
>CAMWLR010000038.1 GCA_947175215.1 uncultured Porphyromonadaceae bacterium | reverse complement strand
AAAAATGGCGGGATAGCTCAGTTGGTTAGAGCGTCGGATTCATAACCCGGAGGTCCCGAGTTCAATTCTCGGTCCCGCTACTATTAATCAAGGTGTGTCAAGAGATTCTTGACACACCTGCTTTTTATCAGATATTTCCGTCTTTATCACGCGGCTAAACTTTATCTTCCCTCGCGTTAATCATCTCTCACGGATTTTTATCAGGGGAGTGAACCTTATTGATCCTTTTAATGTTTTCAATGTAAAGTCTAACTCTGATACTCATTACATCACTTAGAAATATGGAAACCAAAAGCATCAAAGGTACGCAGACCGAAAAGAATCTTCTCGCTGCTTTTGCTGGCGAGAGCCAGGCCCGCTCACGTTATACACTTTTTGCCCGTCGCGCCAAAGAGGAGGGCTATAATCAGATCGCTGACATCTTCCTCGAAACAGCCGAAAACGAACTCTCACACGCCAGCCTCTTCTTTAATCTTCTCGAAGGGGGTAATGTAGAGATCACCGCCGGTTATCCCGCCGGTGTGGTTGGCGATACCAAGACCAACCTTGCCGAGGCTGCTGCCGGCGAGCGCGAGGAGTGGAGCGACCTATATGAGAATTTCGCCAAGACTGCCCTTGATGAGGGTTTCCCCAAGGTAGCCGCAACTTTCCGCCTCGTCTCTAAGGTAGAGATCGAGCATGAGAAACGCTATCTCAAACTGCTTGAGCGCCTTGAGACCGGCACCGAGTTTAAGCAGGATGAGCCGACCGAATGGATCTGCACCGTCTGCGGTTATGTTCATACCGGTGACGCCGCTCCCGGCAAATGCCCCGTATGCGGCCAGCCTCAGGCCGTATTCGAGCGCAAGCCCAACAATTATTGATTCTCCGACATAATCTATAACCTGCCAGCTGGGTGTGTCACGCAAAATCTGCATGACACACCCTGCAGGTTTTAGACCCGTCATTCAATATTTTTTTGTACATTTGCATGAGATTGTAATCAACGCTATGGCTCTTTTTGACACATATATAATAATAGTGGCCGGCGGCAAAGGTAGCCGGTTTGGTGCGGATATACCCAAACAGTTCTGCCTCCTTGACGGTCGCCCGGTGGTGATGCATGCCATCGACCGACTGCGCGCGGCTCTCCCCGACGGCAAATTCATCATCGTCATCTCAGAGTCTGAAAAAGACCGTTGGGATAAACTCTGCCGTCAGTATAACTTCACCTCACCCGTTATCGCATTCGGAGGCGATAACCGCTGGGAGTCTGTCAAAAACGGCATGGGCGTCATCCCGGCCGACGCCCGCCCCAACTCGACAGTGCTGATACATGACGGCGCGAGACCACTGGTTGACACCGCGACTGTCAGACGGGTCTGTGCCGCGACGGTAAACACCGACGGCGCCATCCCTGCCGTGAAAGTCAGCGACTCGCTGCGCCGCCTCGACGAGAACCATATCGGATCTGAGCCTGTCGACCGCAATGATTTCAGAGCCGTCCAGACCCCCCAGGGCTTTACTCTCTGGCGTCTGCGCGAGGCTTACTCGCTCCCCTACGAAGAAACTTTCACCGACGACGCATCAGTGATGGGCGCCGCCGGATATGACAATATCCGTCTGGTTGAGGGGAATGTAGACAATATCAAGATCACCAACCCGCGCGACATCGCCATCGCCGAGGCGATATTAAGCATCTCCTGACAATTAAGAGTGACCCCACATGGCATCTCCGCGCGAGTTTGACATAAAATATATCAAAGGGATAGGCCCTCAGAAAGCCAAGTTGCTCGATGACGAACTCGGCATCAAGTCACTTTATGACCTGGTGCACCATTTCCCGACCCACTATGTCGACCGCTCTAAAATCTATCAGATACGGAGTTTTGCCGATGAGATGCCGTATGTCCAGATCAAGGGACGCTTTGTCAGTTTTACCATACATGGCGAGGGGGCAAAACGCCGCCTGACCGGACTGTTTACCGATGGCAGCGCGACACTTGAGATCGTATGGTTTCAACGTATCAAAGCGTTGCAGGAAGCCTATCACACCGCCACCGAGTATATACTTTTTGGTAAACCCAAAGAGTTTAACGGACGTTGGAGTATGGTGCATCCCGAGATCGATTTACCCGAATCGGTGACCGCCGCGCAAGGTCTACGCGGAGTCTACCCCCTCACCGAGAAGCTGCGTAACCGCGGGGTGACGTCACGCATGATGTATCAGTGGATCAACAACGCGCTAACAACCGTCAGACAATTTGACGAGACCTTACCGGTAGAAATTATCCGGGAACATAACCTCATCGGCGGAGATACCGCGCTGCGCACCATCCACAATCCACACAATCCTGACGAACTCTATAAGGCGCGGTTACGCCTTAAATTTGAGGAACTGTTTTACCTGCAACTCAACATACGCCGTTATGCCCTCAAACGGTCGGCCGCCGTCGTCGGCCGCCGATTCCCGCGCATCGGCATGTTCTTCAATAACTTTTACTCCTCAGTCCTCCCATTTCCCTTGACCGGGGCACAGAAGCGGGTACTACGCGAGATTCGCGCCGATGTCGGGTCAGGCCAACAGATGAACAGGCTGGTGCAGGGTGATGTCGGGTCAGGTAAAACTATCGTGGCACTGATGGCAATGCTTATAGCCCTCGATAACGGTACACAAGCCTGCCTGATGGCACCCACCGAAATCCTCGCTACACAGCACTATGAGTCAATCAGCGCGATGGTGGCCAAAACCGGCGTTAATGTCAAATTGCTGACCGGATCAACCCGTAAGAAAGAGCGCGAAGAGATCGCCGACGGACTGGCCGACGGATCACTCCATATCCTCATCGGCACTCACGCCGTTATTGAGGATAACGTGCGGTTCAAAGACCTCGGACTCGCCGTAATAGACGAGCAGCACCGGTTCGGCGTCATGCAACGTGCCCGTCTGTGGAGTAAGAACAGAATACCGCCGCACGTGCTCGTTATGACCGCCACCCCTATCCCCCGCACCCTCGCCATGACGCTCTACGGCGACCTTGACGTGTCGGTCATTGACGAACTCCCCCCCGGGCGCAGGCCGGTCACCACCCTGCTGCGCTATGACGATCAGCGTATGCAGGTCTACCGCTCAATCGGTCGGCAACTCGCACTAGGGCGTCAGGTCTACATTGTGTACCCCCTGATCCTCGAGAATGAGAAACTTGATCTGAAGTGCCTCGAAGAGGGTTATGAACTTATTCGCGAGACGTTCCCGTCATACAACGTCGTCTATGTCCACGGCAAGATGAAGCCCAAGGAAAAAGACCATCAGATGAAACTGTTTGCCGAGAATAAAGCGCAGATAATGGTGGCGACAACAGTCATCGAGGTCGGGGTGAATGTCCCTAACGCCTCGGTGATGGTGATAGAGAATGCCGAGCGGTTTGGTCTCTCTCAACTGCACCAGTTGCGCGGCCGCGTGGGGCGCGGGACTGATCAGAGCTTCTGTGTGCTGATGTCAAAACGCAAGATCAGTGCCGACACACGCAAACGCCTCGAACTGATGACCCGTACTACAGACGGTTTCCTCATCGCCGAGGCCGACCTCAAGACCCGCGGACCTGGTGACATTGAGGGGACAATGCAGAGCGGTATGCCTATGGAGCTGCATGTCGCAAACCTCGCCACCGATGGCCAGATCATACAGCTGGCCCGTGATACCGTCGACAGACTGCTCAGTGCAGATCCTCAACTGACTGCTCAGGGACACGGTATGCTGATACCCGAATTGACCCATCTTTTTGCCCGGAAGACCGATATGAGTCGCATCTCGTAAAATCACAGTTTGACACCTGGACGGTTGTCTGATTATCAAAAACATGCTGTACAACATATTTTCTTATCTCTCTATAACATAGACATTTAGAGGTTGCGATTTGCTTATATCCTGATTTTAAGCTATTTTAATACTAAAATATTTCGTCGTTAGCCAAATTTTCAGTAACTTTGGGATGTAAAAGAATCTTGCCATGCAGACCACCCTTGTAATCATCAAGCCCTCGGGAATACAGAGGGAGATAGCCGGAGAGATCATCTCCCGTTTTGAGAAAAAGGGCCTTATCATCGCCGGAATGAAGATGATGAGACTGACCGAAAAGCTCCTGCGCGAGCATTATGCACACCTCGTAGAGCGGCCTTTCTTCCCCCTGCTTCTCAAGTCGATGATGGCTACACCGGTGATCGTTATGGCAATCAAAGGTGTGGATGCCGTTGAGGTCGTAAGAGCCATAACAGGCGTCACAAATGCCCGCAAGGCACTCCCCGGCACAATCCGCGGAGATTTCGGCATGAGCGGCCAAGAGAACATTGTACACGCATCTGACTCTCCTGAGAACGCTGCCATCGAGATAGCCCGTTTCTTCTCGGCCGATGAAGTGTTTGACTACACCCCGCTCGTCTTGCCGGCCCTCTACTCACCCGACGAACTTAACGCATAAACCTCTCTCAACCCGACATACCATAATGCGATTTTGTAATATCAATAAATTTGTAATATTAGCCGCCACGGGACTTCTCTCGATGTCAGCCGTGGCGCAGTCATTCAAACTCCCTAAAGCCCACAACGCAGAGCATCAAGACCTGATCGCCAAGCAGGAAAACATCGGCAACCAGATCTCTGTACAGGAGACCAAGGCGTTTGTCGACAACCTCTTCAAAGAGGAGGAAGAACCCGAGCTTGACATCTACACCGAGGGCTGGGAGTCAAAGCGAGTCAACGCCTATGCCGGCATGGATGTGCCCGACACCAAGGTGATAGACGTCAGCAACTTCGCGATGCCTACCCCCGGATATGTGACATCGCCCTATGGCTACCGTCCCCGATTCAAACGTGTACATAAAGGTATCGACCTCAAGCTCCAGACAGGTGATACCGTGCGCGCGGCCTTTGACGGACGCGTCCGCCTCACCAACTTTGAGCGCAAAGGATACGGCTACTACGTGATCCTCCGCCACCCCAACGGCCTCGAAACCGTCTATGGTCACCTCTCGAAATTCCTCGTAAAGCCAGACCAGTATGTCAAGGCCGGCGAACCGATCGCGCTCGGCGGTAACACAGGCCGCAGCTTCGGCAGCCACCTCCACTTCGAGACCCGATTCATGGGTTACCCCATCAATCCCGCAGCGATCTTTGACTTTGCCAACCAGACCGTCCACACCGACGAATATACCTTTGACAAAAAGACATACACCCAGCCGCGTAACTTCGATCCCGGAGCAAACAGCCAGTATGCCAAGGAATATCTTGCCGCCAATCCCCCCAAGGCAGCATCAAAGAGTTCGTCAAAAGCAGCTGCCTCACGTCCCTCGACCTATACGGTCAAGCGTGGAGACTCTCTGAGCCGCATCGCATCACGCACCGGCATCACAGTGCGTCAGCTTTGCAAACTCAACGGCCTGACCACCAAGTCAAAACTCACCCCCGGCACCAAGTTACGTCTCAAATAAAGTAACATAAACCTGATACCTTCTGAGGCGGTGTATCATCACAACAAACTGATACGCCGCCTCATCTTATATCAATACACTCATTTTCGCCTTAAAAACCGATATAATATCTAAAAACACATTTTACCATCCAAACACATTTTTGTCATGAAAAAATTGATTTTGTTGGCGGTCATCGCCATAGCAGCCATCGGCCTATCGAGCTGCGACGACTCTGTCCTGAGCAAATCATCTGCCAGAAAAGCTATCAAAAAAGAAGCCATGTTTGCCGATGACTATGCGGTCGGCAAGTTTAACATCGGGTATTATGAGGTAACAGATGCCGACCTTGTCAAGCTCAATCAGCTCAAAGCCGCCGGCATGATCACATTCACCACCGAGAAAATTGTCGAGAAAGCGACCCGCAGCAATTACAACTATTGGAGCGGTATAACATACTACACGGTTGACATCGAGCATACCTTTGCCAATGTGCAGCTGACCGAGGATGGCAGCAAACTCGTCGTCGACAACCCCACTACCCTGCGCAAAGATCTGGTCAACGATTTCAAGGCCAACGAGAATTACGAGGAGGTCATGCCCGACTATATGAACGCCACCGGTGGTGTCGTTGAGGAAGTCACGGAGGTGGTCGAGACTCCCGTCGTCGAAGATATTGATGCCGTTGAAGTCATAGAGGAGGACTTTGACGACGATGATACGGTAGCAGTGGTGGCCCAGCCCGCTCCGAAAAAAGCCGCACCCGCCGCCGATAACAAAAACGCCGCCTATGAGGCAGCGTGCGGTAAAGTCAACATCACCGAGGTTTATGTCTTGCTCGGCCGCTATTCGCTTGAGAAAGTCAAGGAGATACTTTGCACCGAAGATATGGCTAAGAACGGTGTCGGCACTTGCACCGCCATCATAACATTCAAAGACAAGACTCCGTTTGGATACGTATTCGGCGCTCCCAAAGAAGGTTATCTCGAGAGTGTTGAAGTCTCGTTTATCCACTACGAGGATTTAGGCTGGACCGTCTCCAAGTTTGATTTCTAAACTGCCAACCAGCTAACGCATTGAGTTAAACCGGCTCATAACCACCACGTTAAACTCAGCCCCGGCACTGTGCATCACAACACGTTCCGGGGCTTGTGTATTATAGCCCATTGCGCCGGATTAGAACGTGACGTGAAGGGCGATGCGTACACCCGACCGGGCCGATGCCGTCTGCCCCTCACGATATGTCAGACGCCAGACATAATCAACCCTGAGACACTTAAAGAGGTTATCGAGACCTGCCGAAATCTCCATATACGGTTTGCCGTGCATCGGTTTATAGGGGGCGTATACCGGGAAGATATAAAGGTCATCATTCAAAAGCGGATTATTCTTATCCTCCAGAGACCCGAGCCATCCCCTGAACGAAAAAGCCTCGCGCAGCTTGAGTTTCTTTATATACGGTATGTAATTGAGTAGAGCACCGTTGGCCCAATATGTCATTTCCCAGCTCACATAACTGTCATTAATAAACTCCATCGGATTCATCAATGCGAAACTCTCGGGCTGGATTGTGTACGAGAGGTTGGCATTTGGCACAAGCAGACTGAGAAACGGTGACCGGCTCCATACATGACCGCCTTTGGCCATCACATCGACAAAGCCGAATGCCGACAGCCAGAAACGTTTTGAGACGCTTGCCTCGGTCTTGTTGACGGTGAACGGAGCGCCGAACAATCCCTTAGGTGAATAGCAGTGGGTCAGGATAAACACCGGAGCATCAAGGTTGACGGGGATACGCTGGGTCTTGGTCTGAAAGAATTTCTCACCGGGGGCATAGCGCAACTCAACAGAGAAATAGGCCTGGTCATAATGACCAACCGACATACCCCGGTTTGTCACGAACGGCACCCATCCGGTCGCCTCCTGCCGCTCAAGATTAGCCGACGCCTTTATAGAGAAGTTATTCGGCAGCTCGAGCGTATAGTCGAGACGTGTCTGACGGCGGTAAGTCATCAGCGTGTTATCTGTGCGTTTAAGTGACAGGAAGACGTTATCAGGATTTGTAAACAGATAATGCTGACCGATCTGATCGACATCATACTTCTCTGACAGCATTATCGAGTGTACGGGGAACTCTCGCTGATGCATCCGCTTCTCGTTAAACGAGTACTCTATCTCCGCGCCATACTTCCATTTACGGTCATGAAAACCGTATGCAACATACCCCCTGGCAAACCAGTGGGGCGAGAGCGCTGCGGTCGTCGTCCCACCCAACCTTAGTCTCAGTCCCTCGATGGTATTGCCGCTGACAAGAGTGTTGACCGGGCCAAAGTCAAACTTTGACACCTTACCGGTATTGACATAACCATTGAAAAAAATCTTGAGTATCTTCTCGCTGTAATAATACAGCTTTACACCGCGCAGACGTGCCATCAATTGTGAGATACGATTCTCGTTATCAGTAGCCTTGACAAGCCGTTCGCGCTCCCAAAAAGTGTCGTCACGGGCATACATCGCGGGGTCTGTGAACGTATCACCGAGGCGGCCGAACAGTTCGGCCCGCGGTGACTCCTCAAAATTATGATCCTTATATGCCGTGCTGCGATGGATATACAACCCCTGGGTACCCTTGATAACAGCCACCTCGACGTTAAAATCATCGAGAGTCTTGAGGCGCGCGCCGTCAGGTGCCTGCTCAAACTCCTGGACAATCTGCAGATGCTCGACGAAATTAAGATTTATCGATGGAGATACATTCATTCTGACCTTACGGACAAACATCGTTGTGTCTCCCTCAGCCACATACAGACGCCCCACAAAACCAAACGAGGCCGGGTTACGCGGGGCGAAACTCAGTTCGATCAGCCTCGACCCATCGGGAGCATTGACCGTATCGGTGAGATAAAACTTATAAAAATCAGGAGCAATACGCGACAACGGCGATACAAATCTGTTCTGCAATATATTGACATTCTCGTCATACAGCTCTACCTCTCGAAAAATATCCTCCATGAGGGTCTGCATACTGCCGGCATCGGCGATCTCATCGACCCCCGCCGATCTCACCCCGAGCAAATATGTTTTCTCAGACTTAGGGTCACGGCGATAAAACACCTCCGAGACCTTCTCCTTGACAGCGAGGGGTAATATCGGTTCGCCCGTCACGGCCGAGGTGTCGATATGCTCCCTTACGAAATCAAACCTACCGGGTTTCTTCCCCCCGGCTGCCGAGTCTACATCGTTCATCTCTACCTTGTTAAGGCCGAGTGTAATGCGCTCATACCGTTTGTAGTTATAGAAATCACGTCTGTGAGGATCGGTGATCGAGTCGGCCTCGCGTATACGTCGCATAAACTCCACCGCCGGATTATTGCGCTTTGAGTAATGTTCACGCCCGAGACGTACCGTCACTTCGTCAAGCTGATGTCCGGTCGGCGACAGCATCACCCTGATGGCGACTACACCCGGCGTCACGTTAGCAACTTTCTTAGCATATCCCATTGCCGAGAACTCAAACGCGACCTCGGGCGCATTGACAGTCAAGACAGCGCGGCCGTTTTCATCAGCCATCGCACCCTGATTTGTGCCTACGACATAAACGGCGGCAAACGATACCGGCTCGCCGGAGACCGAGTCTATCGCCTCGACCGCTACACGACGGCCATTCACCAAGCGCCCTGACGGCACGGCAGACCATACAGAGAATACTCCCGCTATAAAGGCAATAAGTAGGGTTATATGTAATCTTGCTTTTTCCAAACTTTAATTTTAACTTTGCAAAGTTACTCATATTTCGCAAGTCACACAAAACCGATTGCCCGTGACAGGCAATACGGTCAATAAAATATACCGTAATGGCAACCGAAACCGAACGCAAATTTCTCGTCACCGATAATTCATATCGCCAGCTCGCCCACGCTCACCGCTATATCACACAAGGTTATATATCGCGACGCAAAGAGGGTACGGTTAGAGTCCGCATTGCCGACAAACGCGCCTACCTGACCGTAAAAGGGGTAACCCGAGGGATATCGCGCGACGAATGGGAATTTGACATCCCGGCCGATGATGCCCGCGCAATGCTTGACCGCGTCTGCGAGGGTAACATAATAGAAAAAACCCGCTATCTCGTCAATTGGGACGGACTTGTGTGGGAGGTGGATGAGTTTATTAGCCCTGTCAAGATGACCGTGGCTGAGGTCGAACTGCCGGCAGATCTCGCTGATGCGGAGCTGCCACTCCCCCCCTTTGTCGGCCGGGAGGTATCGCATGACCCGGCATACTTCAACTCTAATCTCTGACGGGACATATTCCTCAAAAAATGTTAAACCGCCCGCCGCTACACGGGCAAACAGCGGATTATTTGTAATTTTGTATTACATTACTGCCACCAATCATTAAATATCATGCTAAGGAAAATCCGCATAACCCTTGCGGTCCTGTTCTGGACACTCATCACGGCTATGTTTCTTGATTTCACCGGCACGTTGCACCGCTGGCTGGGATGGATGGCATGTGTGCAGTTTATCCCCGCTGTACTTGCGCTGAATGTCGCCGTGATCGTCGGACTTATAATCCTGACACTTGTCGCCGGGCGCGTCTACTGCTCGGTAATCTGTCCGTTAGGAGTATTTCAGGATATAGTCTCATGGTGCTCATCAAAGCGTAAAGGTAAGAAGAAACGGTTTCATTACCGGAGCGCCCATATAATATTACGCACTGTCATCCTGTGCGCTTTCGTCATCCTTATCATAGCCGGGCTGACCGCCGTAGCCGCCCTTATTGCCCCATACAGCGCCTATGGCCGTATGGTTCAGAATCTCGGTCAACCTGTCGTCATCTGGATTAACAACACGCTCGTGCCGGTGGCTGAGCATTATGACAGCTACGTCATTTACACCCGCGATATATGGATCAGATCACTGCCGGTATTCATCGTGGCCGCGGTGACCCTGATAGTGATCGTTGTGGCAGCCTGGCGAGGCGGCCGCATCTATTGCAACACTATCTGCCCAGTCGGCACTATCCTGGGGGCAATCTCGCGATACAGCCTGCTATGTCCGGTCATTGACACGACCAAGTGTGTTAATTGCGGCAGTTGCGCACGCCGATGCAAGAGTTCGTGCATCGATGCCAAAAATCACACCATCGACCTGAGCCGATGCGTGGCTTGTATGGATTGCATCGATGATTGCAAGAAAGGTGCCATCAGTTTCACTACCCGACGCGCCGTCAAATCCCCCGAGGTTAAATCAGTTGATACATCACGCCGATCATTTATGATCACCGGGGCGCTGGCTGCCGGCACCGCTGTCGCGGTGAAAGCTCAGAAGACCGTTGACGGAGGTCTGGCCGAGGTACTCGATAAGAAAGTGCCGAAACGTGTCACCCGCCTCGTCCCCCCGGGTGCTGCCAGCGTCAAGAATTTCGCGCAGCATTGCACCGCCTGCCAACTCTGTGTGTCAGAGTGTCCCAACGGAGTGCTACGTCCCTCGACCGATATCGAGACATTCATGCAACCCAAAATGGAATTTGAGCGTGGCTATTGCCGCCCAGAGTGTCATGCATGCTCTGACGTTTGTCCGGCCGGGGCAATAAAGCCTATCACTTGGGAGGATAAAAGTGCCACTCAGATCGGTCATGCCGTATGGTTGCCAGATAACTGTGTGGTACTGACCGATGAGGTCGAGTGCGGCAACTGCGCCCGTCATTGTCTCGTCGGCGCGATCACAATGGTGCCGTCTGACCCCTCAAATCCCGATTCACGCAAGATTCCAGCCGTTGACGAGACCCGTTGTATCGGCTGCGGCGCCTGCGAGAACCTCTGCCCTGCCCGCCCCTTCTCGGCTATATATGTCGAGGGGCATGAAGTACACCGAACCGTCTGATAACTACCGATATGAAAATCGACATATCTCGCCGCGACTTCTTCCGTAAAGCCACTTTAGGTGCATTGGCAGCCTCGCCCCTGCTGACCGCCTGCTCGGGGAAAAAGGAAACCGAAGAAACATACGACGACCTGCCGCAGACCGACATACCCACCGACCGGATGACTCACCGTGTCAACCCCACCACAGGTGACAAGGTATCGCTCCTCGGTTATGGCTGTATGCGTTGGCCCACCATACCTGACCCGGAAAAACCCGGCGAAGATCAGATAGACCAGGATGAGGTTAACCGCCTTGTCGACTTCGCGCTTGCTCACGGTGTCAATTATTTTGACACATCACCAGCTTATTGCAAAGGACGGTCAGAGAATGCTGTGGGCATTGCACTGAGCCGTCATCCGCGCGACAGCTATTTCATCGCCACAAAACTCTCAAATTTCGACCCGTCGACATGGTCGCATCAGCAGTCTGAGCAGATGTATCGCGACTCTCTGCGCCTTCTGCGCACCGACCACATCGACTATATGTTGCTACACGCCGTCGGCATGGGGAACGAACCGCTCAAAGAGTTCAACGCCCGTTATATCGACAACGGTATGCTTGATTTTCTGGCTGCCGAACGTGCCGCCGGACGCATCCGCAATCTCGGATTCTCATATCACGGTGACATACGCCTCTTTGACATGCTGCTTGATTGGCATGACAAATATAAGTGGGACTTTGTGCAGATACAGCTTAATTATCTCGACTGGGAGCACGCCCGCGAGATAAATCCGCGCAACACCAACGCCGAATATCTATATAATGAGCTTGCCAAACGTGACATTCCCGCCGTCATCATGGAGCCGCTGCTCGGCGGTCGTCTGTCAAAGCTACCTGACCATGTCGTCAAAATGCTCAAGGAACAAGAACCGCAGAAATCGGTCGCCTCATGGGCATTCCGTTATGCCGGCACCTATCCCAAGGTGCTGACCGTGCTGTCAGGCATGACATATATGGATCACCTGCAGGATAACCTGAGATCGTTTTGTCCGCTTGTGCCGCTGACCGACGCCCAGACATCATTCCTGCATAAGGTAGCCGGCATCATTGCGGGATACCCCACCGTACCGTGCAACGAGTGCCAGTACTGTATGCCGTGCCCCTACGGCCTCGATATTCCGGCGATATTCTCTCATTATAACAAGTGTGTCAATCAGGGGCAGGTGCCAGATTCACCTGAGGCCGAGAATTATGCCGAAGCTCGCCGACGATTTCTGGCCGGATATGATAAGGCTGTGCCAAAGATTCGTCAGGCATCACATTGCGTCGGTTGTCGCGAGTGTGTGGGTCATTGCCCTCAGAAGATAGATATACCCGGCGAACTGGCCCGTGTCGATGTCATTGCCGAGACACTCAAGAGAGGTACACCCCCGGCTATGAGTGTACTCGTCGCACTGCTTGACAAAGGTGACACTACATTGGTAGTCGACAACGGCCGACTGACAACCTATGCTCAGCGCGGAGTTGCAGACCTGCACAGATTACTTACCCAACATCCGCGCGTACTCAAAGGCGCCCGTGTCGCCGACAAAATAGTGGGCAAAGGCGCGGCAGCCCTGATGATTCTCGGCGGAGTTAAAGAATTCTATACCCCTGTCATCAGCCGGCTCGCACTTGAGATACTTGGCGGATATGACATCAAAGCAAGCTATGACAAGGTTGTCGACCATATTGTCAACCGCGACAACACCGGCTGGTGTCCCGTCGAGACCATTTGCCGTGACCTCGCTACTCCCCGCGAGTGTCTGACAGCTATAACCGAATTTCTCAAAAAATGAAAAATATCCGTAACTTCTGCATCATCGCCCATATAGACCACGGTAAGAGTACTCTGGCTGATCGTCTTCTCGAATATACCAAGACCATCGACTCAAAGGATCTGCAAGCCCAAGTGCTTGATGACATGGATCTCGAACGTGAGCGAGGAATCACTATCAAGAGCCACGCCATACAGATGGATTATCGCCTCGACGGAGAGGATTATACGTTGAATCTCATCGATACTCCCGGACACGTCGACTTCTCTTATGAAGTATCTCGATCAATAGCTGCATGCGAGGGAGCATTGCTTATAGTTGACGCCACACAGGGAATCCAGGCACAGACCATATCAAACCTATATATGGCCATCGACTCAGACCTTGAGATCATTCCGGTAATAAACAAGGTAGACCTCGAGAGCGCCAATCCCGACGAAGTTGAGGATCAGATCGTCGACCTGCTCGGGTGCAAGCGAGAAGAGATTATAAGGGCCAGCGGAAAGACAGGCATCGGTGTTCCCGAAATATTGCGTGCCATCATCGAGCGGATTCCCTCACCAAAAGGCGATCCTGAAGCCCCCCTGCAGGCACTGATTTTCGACTCGGTATTTAATCCGTTCAGAGGTATCATAGCCTACTTCAAGATCGAAAACGGCACTATCCATAAAGATGACTTCGTGAAATTCGTTGCTACCGGCAAAGAATATCACGCCGATGAAATAGGTGTGCTAAAGATGGATCTTTCGCCCCGCAAAGAACTGTCGGCAGGAAATGTCGGTTATATTATCTCGGGTATCAAGACATCTAAAGAGGTGAAAGTCGGTGACACAATCACCCATGTAAACCGCCCTGCACCAGCCATTGCCGGATTTGAGGAGGTCAAACCTATGGTCTTTGCGGGGGTCTACCCTATCGAGGCCGAAGACTTTGAGAATCTGCGCAGTTCACTTGAGAAACTGCAGCTCAATGATGCATCTCTGACATTTCAGCCCGAGTCGTCAATGGCACTCGGATTTGGTTTCCGCTGCGGCTTTCTGGGGCTGCTGCACATGGAGATCATACAGGAACGTCTGAGTCGTGAGTTCAACATGGATGTCATAACCACAGTGCCTAATGTCTCTTACAAGGTGTTTGATAAGAAAGGAAATGAGACCGAGGTGCATAATCCCTCCGGACTCCCCGACATCACCATGATCGATCATATCGAAGAACCATACATACGCTCATCAATCATTACCACCACAGACTTTATCGGCCCTATAATGACCCTCTGTCTGGGTAAGCGAGGTGAACTTGTCAAACAGGAATTTATCTCGGGAAACCGTGTCGAACTCATCTTTGACATACCCTTGGGTGAAATTGTGATAGACTTCTACGACAAGCTAAAATCTATTTCAAAAGGTTACGCATCATTTGACTACCACCTGCACGATTTCCGTAATTCGCGTCTTGTAAAGCTCGACGTACTGCTCAACGGAGAGCCGGTCGATGCTCTCTCGACTCTAACTCATGCCGATAATGCCGTGCAGTTTGGTCGACGGATGTGCGAGAAGCTCAAGGAACTCATCCCGCGGCATCAATTTGACATAGCTATACAGGCCGCCATCGGTGCTAAAATCATTGCACGCGAAACCATCAAGGCAGTACGCAAGGATGTTACCGCAAAATGTTACGGTGGTGACGTATCGCGAAAACGTAAACTACTCGAGAAACAGAAAGCCGGTAAGAAACGCATGAAGCAGATCGGGTCGGTGCAAGTTCCTCAGAAAGCATTTCTCGCTGTCCTTAAGCTCGACTAATCTAACCCCAAATACATATATTATGAAGCTGATTAACAAATTGCTATTCTCATCAGTGATTATCTGTATGGCACTGCTTACAGCTTGCAGCTCAAAGCCTAAAGTGCCAAAACCCGAAGACGCGGTTAAATATGCTATCGAAAAAGTCGACTCTGCCATCCCTATCGACAACAATACGGTGTTAGGTAGCTTCAACTCCTGGCAGGAAAGAAGTGTTTTAGCCGGTAGCGGCGTTATAAGCCTGTATTATCCGGTTATTGAGTATGCCCGAAACAACAAAGACAAGGAATTAGAGGAGGAAGCTACAAAACAACGTGAGATTGCCTATGATATGGTAACTGATCATTTTAATGAGATACTCCTCAAAGAAGCTGATAAAATAGCCAATGCAGAAATTCCGGCCGAAGCTGCTGAATCATTATCATCGGTTAGGATAACCGTCCATCCTTATGAGGTCGAGAACGGAAAGTTAAAACAAGATCACCGGTTAAAACTGCATGTCTGGGTTAACGCAGCCCAGCCTTTCGATCCCGAAGCGCTTATGATTAAATACTATGATAAAGACGGCAACCTTATTTCCGAAGAAGAATTGATTCAGAAATATACCTACGCTAATTTCGATGTAATCAATCGCACAGCAACGTCATTAGAGGGTATACATTGGCTCCAGCGGTCGGATGCCAGAGGTGTAGCAAAAATTGTAGTTGCGCCGGGCAAAAAGAACTCTCCATGGTAAAATCTACAATCTAACTAAACAAAACTTGACCGCCGCTCGTCTCTTAAGACAGGCGGCGGTCATGCTTTAGTGGGGCTTAAGGGTCATCAGCCCCTATGGTTGAGCTCTTATTATTCAAGAGTAAGCATTGTATTTATCAATAATTCCACTGACAGGCAATCATACCTAAGTTGGTATCACCGATAGTGCGGAGGTCGGTAATCATGTTGTAGCGGCAATTGATATATGTGAGAGCCTGGTCAAATGAGACATCAAGCATAGTCAGCTGGTTGTTGTTGCAAAGCAGACGCTGCAGGAATGTCTGGTTAGACAGTGTCAGCTCGGTAAGGTCATTGTATGAGCAGTCAACAAAGAGGAGGTTACCGCAGTTGCTGACGTTGAGGGCTGTCAGATCATTGTATGAGCAAACGAGATCGAGCAGACGGGGACAGTTGTCTACAGCGAGCTGCTGCATATTGTTGTCTGTGCAGAGGAATGAGCTGAGCGACGGGAGGTTTGAAACCACCATCTTTTGGATCTCATTGTCATCAACGTTGAGGTTCTGCAGGTTAGTCAGACCGGCCAGCACGATACCCGACAGCTTGTTATAACCGCAATAGAGATTCTTGAGGTTGGTGCAATTGGTCACCTCGAGGCTCTCGAGACGGTTACCCTGACAGTTGAGGGTCTTGAGGGTCGCCGAGTTAGAGACATTAAGGTCAACGAGCAGGTTGTTTGAGATATTGATGGTCTCGATCAACGGAGTGGCTGTGATGTCGAGCTCGGTAAGACGGTTCTTGTAAATGTTAAGTGTAACCAGACCTGTACAACCGGTGAGATCGGCGGTGCGCAGGACGTTGCGCGATGCGTTGAGATCAGCGAGCGCGGCGTCATTGGCTACTGACAGCGAAACGAGTTTGTTGCGAGAAACATCAACTTTGGTAAGTGCGGTGAAACCGGCGAGATTGAGATCACCGGCGAGCTTCTTGTCCTTCCAGTCGATTGCTGTTACATGGCCGTTCTCGACAGTAACACCCTCCCATGCGGCGGGAGACTTGAGGTCTGTAATCCCGAGAGCCTCGGCGTTGGTTGCGGCTTTTTCGGCCGGCTGTGCCATAAATGCCTGCAGCTGACGCAATTCGTTCTTGTCAAATTTCTGGGCGAAGACACTCACGCAACCCAGCACGAATGTCAACATTAATAGAGCTTTTTTCATATCTAAATAGTTGTTGGTGATTTGGTTGAAAATCAGTTTTTAGGGTATATTCTAATTTATTAACGAATAAAGCGCGAAATTGTTGAGCCCTGACGACAAAAAATTCATCACTATATGACATAGCGTATCCGCGTCACTCTTCTCGATATCGGGTCGAGGAGGATGGCGCGGATACGCTATTGGATTTATCGGAGGTCGGTCACAGTGACCGGCTCAGAGGGAATGTGTCATCAGAATGCTTTGAGGCATAGGTCGGTAACCCAGATCCACAGCGGGCAGAAAGCTATGAAGAGGATGACTGACAGAGCCAAAGAAGATGTACCGGTGGCGACATAGGTATCGTACTCGTCGGCGATAATCACACCTGAGAAGGCGGGGGGAAGTGCACCGGCGACAACCAGCATCTTAAGGTTGAGGGGATCCATCTTGAAGATAAGACCGACGATAAGAAGCAGGGCCGGCATCACGATAAGTTTCATGATAGAGCCGAGCACAGCCTGCCAGTTGATAGAGACCTTGACGGCCGAGAGGGTCACACCGGCGGCGAATACGGCCAGTGAGGCGTTGGCACCCTTGATCAGGTCAAATGAGGGCGATGCCCATTTAGGCCAAGGTATACCGACGATTACCCAGATAACGGCGAGGATAGGAGCCCAGGCTACAGGCTGAGCGAGTGCGTGGAGCACAGGTGCCCATGCTGACGGGCGTTTCTTGCCGGCGGGCTGAGGGTTGGTCTTCTCAAGAGAGGCGTTGAGCAGTGACAGACCCACAGGGATGCCGACGGCGTTGACGACGATACCGACGATGGCAACCACAAGGGCTACATAAGGGGTTGTGCCGAAGATAGGTTCGAGCACTGCAAACCCGAGGAAGCCGATGGTAGATGAACCACTGATAAGGGCCATGATGGCGGCATCAGCACCGGTATTTTTCTTGAAACACCACTTGTAGACGTAGTAAACGAGCATGAAGCAGAACATCATGACCACCAGCGAGATGATCGACAGTTTGATGTCTTTGACCAGCATCTCCCTCGATGCGCCTACGATTGAGACGAACAGGGCTGCAGGCAATGCGAAATCGAGCACCACCTTGTTAAAGGCCTTGGCGTTCTCTCCCGTGAATACCCCTTTCTTGCCCGAGATATATCCGGCAAGCATCACCACGATAATAGGGACGATGGCGTATAATATAATGTGTAACATAGGGCGTGAAACGTGTTTTAATTATTAATTACGTTAACTTATTTGTGACTCGTCATCAGACTGTATAATCGATGAGCGGAGCGGGGTTAAGATAGCCGATGTGGCCACTCTCCTTGCCAGAATCGCCGGCAAGCTGTACATCGATCAGAGTCGGCTTCTTAGAGGCGATAGCCTTGGTGAGAGCGTCTGACAGTTCGGCAGGTGTAGTCACGTAATAGGTCTGAGCGCCCCATGTCTGCCCGAGTTTGTCATAACGGGCTGCGAGATCAAGAGTGGTAGGTGCGGGATCGTTGTCGTTAGAGGGATTATGCGACGGGTTGACACCGATGTTGTTATAGATACCGCCGTTGTTGAATATCACGACAGTAACAGGGAGATTAAATCGGCAGATCGACGAGAAGTCCATTCCCGAGAAACCGAATGCCGAGTCACCCTCGATAGCGACGACTGGTTTGCCGGTAGCGACAGCGGCACCGATGGCCGAGCCCATACCCATACCCATGATCGCCCAGGTGGCACAGTCGACACGGTGACGAGGCAGCGACATATCGATGGCATCGCGGGTATCGTCGAGCGTGTTAGCACCCTCGTTGACCAGGATTACATCGGGGTTGGCAGCCAAAACAGGCTTGATGGCTGACAGAGCCGACCAGTGTGTCATCGGGCTTGCGGTAGCAGCCTCTTTGAGGCGGGCGGCAAACTTGGTATTCTCCTCGGCGGTATGAGCCTGCAGGGCAGGAATCCAAGTGGGATCGGTCGACATCTTGCGACCCTTCATAGTAGCGAGGATGGCGTCAAGCGACAGCCCCATATCACCCACGACAGGCGCAGCGATCGGGCGGTTGACGTCGATCTCCTGAGGCTCGACATCGAGCTGTATAAACTGCATATTTTCATTCCACTTACCGCGGCCGAATGAGTTCATCCAGTTGAGTCGTGCGCCGATAATCATTACGACATCGGCCTGCTCCATAATCATTGAGCGGCATGACAGGGCCGAGAGAGGCCCTGCATCGGGCATAAGACCCTTGGCCATTGACATCGGCAGATAAGGGATGTTATAGGTCTCGATGAGTTCCTTGATCTTCTCATCAACCTGAGCGTATGCGGCGCCCTTACCGAGGAGGATGGCCGGACGTTTGGCTGAAGTCAGCAAATCGACGGCACGCTCTACTGATGCCTGGTTAGGAGCTACGGCTGACTCAAGATCAACCGGGGTGTAGAAGAGTTTCTCAGCCTCTGAGGCATCCATGATTTCGCCGAGAGCAGGGGTGGTCATATCAATGTAAACACCACCGGGACGGCCGCTTGTTGCGGCGCGGAATGCACGTGCGACAGCCGAGGGGATATCCTTGGCGTGCGAGCAACGGAAGGCCGCCTTGACAAGAGGACGGGCGGTATTGAGCTGATCGAGCTGCTCGTATGTACCCATATTCATATCCACCATAGTAGGGTCAGATGCGCCCGAGATCTGGATGACAGGGTAACAATTGACGGTCGCATTGGCGGTCGCGCCCAGACCGTTGAGGAATCCGAGTGAACTTACAGTAAGGAATACACCGGGCTTTTTGGTCAGATAGCCGTGGGTAGCGGCGGCGTGACCGGCCTGCTGCTCAAAACGGAAAGAAACGAATTTCATACCGAGATCCTGTATCGCATAAGCGGCCTCGGTAACAGGGATGCCGACCAGACCGTAGACGGTGTCGACACCCATACGGCGTAATGATTCGGCGAGAATATACATACCCGTCACCTGCTCGGGAAACTTGGGAGCAGCGGGGGTGGTAGCGGTTGATGAAGTTGTGTCAGCCATAATTGTGAATTTTGGTTAGTTGTTGTTGATGATATCGTGTGTTGAGGAAATTGTCTGATCCCTCGATTATATTAAAAATTAAGTTGTTAAGTTTTCAAGCGCCTGTCCGAGCCGGCCACTGACGACGATCCGACCGGGGGTCGGTCACGGCGCAGGTGCCGAAAACGAAACAACCTAAACCTAAAAACTTAACAACTCTATACATTGATGATAAGGAAGTTGAGGTTAGCTCGCTGTTAATCCTTTATCATGTTTACTTTATTTTGCTGCAGGTGCATCAGTCTTGGGCAGCGGAGCTGTCGTACCGTTCTTAGCGAACTCTGCGATCTGCTCGTCGGTGTAACCATAAGCCTTGAGCACCTCATCGGTGTTGCCACCCAGTGTCGGGCAAGGACCGTAGGTAGGCTGGTAGTTTGACATCGTGAACGGACATCCGACGGTGACGAATTCACCGATGTTGCCACCCTGGTTGATCTTGACAAGTGTATTGCCATCATAAAGGGTCTCATCTGTCATCATCTCCTTAGTTGAGATAACGGGGCCGACAGGCACACCATATTTAGACAGAATCTCGGTGACCTCATATTTGGTCTTGTCGGCAGTCCAGGCACCGATACGTGCATAAATCTCCTGTTTGTGACGGTCACGCGCGTCAGCGGTGTTGAAGTCGGGGTTGGTAAGCCAATCTTCAAATCCGAGACCCTTGCAGGCGAGCTCAAAGTCTTTCTCGCCACGCTGCAGGATGATGTATACATAGTTGTTGGCATCCTGCTCTGAGTCGTAGCCACCCGAGGGTTTACATTTATATGTCCAACCGAGGACACCACCACCCTCAATGTTACCCGAACGGGGAACGCAATCGCCGAACTTACCGTTAGGATACTGGGGGAACTGTGTCAGATAACCGATCTTATCAAG
Source organism: uncultured Porphyromonadaceae bacterium (assembly GCA_947175215.1). GTDB lineage: Bacteria > Bacteroidota > Bacteroidia > Bacteroidales > Muribaculaceae > UBA7173. The sequence continues at coordinate 3,929 of CAMWLR010000038.1, read as the reverse complement.
TGTGAGCTGGTCACGTGTCTTAATACGGCAGAGGTTAAGACATGCGTTGTGCATTGACTGATATACGTAGCATCCTTCGCCGGTCTTTTCACGCTGCACGAGGGCGGCAAGCAGACCGATCAGCAGGTGCATACCTGTATTCGAATCACCCAGAGCGGCACCTGACTGGGTCGGAATGTTATAGTCGCCATCAAACCAACCGGTGGTTGATGCGGCTGCCGCAGTCACCTGTGCGATAGGCTCGTAAGCCTTAAGGTCTTTATATTTTGACGATACAGGGAAACCCTTGATAGTACCGTATATACACTTGGGGTTGAGTTTATGAACCACCTCCCAGCTGAAACCGAGTTTATCCATTGCACCCGGGTGGAGGTTCTCTACAAAGATATCGCAGGTCTGAATAAGTTTGGTAAGAATCTCTTTACCGTCGGGGGTAGCTGCGTCAAGCGCGAGAGATTTCTTGTCTGAGTTAAGCTGTAAGAAATAGTAGCTGGGTTCGTCGGGATTAAACTGTAATTCCTTACGGGTTGCGTCACCGACACCGGGACGTTCGATTTTGATCACGTCGGCGCCGAGCCAGGCGAGCATCTGAGTACATGAGGGGCCTGACTGAACTTCTGTAAAGTCGATGACCTTGATACCTTGAAGAGGAGCTGTGTTCATAAGTTTATTTGAATTTTGATTATTAATTATTTTTTTAATTATTTTTTAATGAGATGAACCGGACGTAATCAAATTGCGTTCTTTCGTCTGCTTTATCTATAAAACATTCAGCCCCGGATATAGTTCATCCGAGGCTGAATTTATTTTCTGATTTTTGTCTACTGTACAAAATTAAGATCTCACTTCGCTATTATATATCTTTATTGAATCAGCAGCATAACCCGGTAGGCTGCAAAGGCGAGTACCCATGCCACCGCCGTATTATATACTATCGTAAAAAGGCCATAGCCCCAATGGCCGGTCTCCTTGATGATAGCCACCACCGTGGCAAGACATGGACAATACAGCAATATAAAGATCATAAACGCGAGTGCAGCTGCCGGTGTGAAGTCGGGATGACCTGTTGCGGGATTGACCGCCGTCAGACGTGTCGACAACGCCTGTTCGGTCGCCTCCTCTGATCCGGTGTAGAGTACGCCGAGTGTCGAGACGACAATCTCCTTGGCAGGCACACCGGCAACGATCGCCACAGTTCCCTGCCATGAGCATCCGAGAGGTTTCATAACGGGTTGCACGGTCTTGCCGATCGACTCAAGCCACGAGTCACGGTCGGGATCGTCGGCATTGCCGAGGGGGAAATAATCAAGAGCCCAGACTATCACCGATGCGACGAGTATGATACCCCCCATCTTCTGGAGGTATTGCTTACCCTTCCACCACATGTGGCGCAATGATGTCTTGAGGGTCGGCACACGATAAGGAGGTAACTCCATCACAAACGGAGTCTCCTCGGCCTTGAAGAAAAATCGTCTGAGCATGCGGGCCGTACCCATCGCTACGATCGCTCCTAACAGATACATCGACAGGAAAACGAGTGTGGCATGGGCGCTGAAAAATGTCCCTATCATCAGAACATACACCGGCAGACGAGCCGAGCATGACATAAATGGGGTAATCAAGACGGTGATTATCTTTGATGACCTCCCCTCTATTGCGCGGCAAGCCATCACGGCAGGGACATTGCAGCCAAAGCCCATCACTAAGGGAATAAATGATTTGCCGTGAAGCCCGATCTTGTGCATGAGCCTGTCCATGATAAAGGCTGCCCGCGCCATATATCCCGAATCTTCAAGAAAAGAGATAAAGAAAAACAAGATCATGATATTGGGGAGAAAGACGATGACACCACCCACACCACCGATCACACCATTGGCTAACAGATCTTTGAGCGGGCCGGCAGACATCTCCTCCTTGACAAACGCTGCGAGCCAGTCGACCCCGACCTGAATCCAATCGGCGGGATACGCACCGATAAAGAATGTCACCCAGAAGATAAAAGCCAGCACGCAGAGAAACAGCGGGAAACCAAACAACCGGCTCGTGACAAAGGTGTCGAGGATATGGGTTGTTGTCGCCGTCTGCTCGGGGGGGTGCTTCATCGTCTCGGCCAATGCGCCGGAGATGAATCCATATTTATTATCTGCGATCATCGACGAAATATCTTCGCCGGGATTGTGACGTTCGAGGTTCTCAAGCTGACGGTCGCGGATTGCCAATATCTCACGGCCATGGGTAGACTCTCCCACCATCTCCTCTATTTCGGCATCGCGTTCGAGCAACTTAATGCCGATATATCGTGCGCAGAACTGCTGGTTGATTGACTTATCCTGCTTGACTGCATCCTTTATAGCAGACAGAGCGATCTCAAGGTCAGGACATAATTTAACATGGACATGCTTGACCACATCATTTTTCCCCTCAAATACCTGGATGATCGTGTCAAACAGTCGGTTAACCCCCTCCCCTGTCCTACAGACAGTGGGAACTATCGGCACTCCGATCATCTCACCCAACGCCTCATAGTCGAGTTCGGCGTGCGATCGCCTCAGCTCGTCATACATATTCAGGGCAATCACCATCGAGTGATCCATATCGATAAGCTCGGTGGTGAGATAGAGATTGCGTTCGACATTAGAGGCATCGACGACATTGACAATCACATCGGGGTTGTTATCCTTGAGATACATCCTCACATAACGTTCCTCAGGAGAATATGACGACAGCGAGTAAGTGCCCGGCAGGTCAACAATATTAAAGGTATAACCGCCGAAACTAAACGTCCCGCTCTTTGAGTCGACCGTCACGCCCGAATAGTTCCCGACATGCTCTTTTGCCCCTGAGGCGATATTAAACAGCGATGTCTTGCCGCAGTTGGGGTTACCGATCAGGGCTACGTTAATTGTATGGCTGCGCCCCTCAAACTCCCCGTGATGGCGATTATCGAGACCGCTGTCAGCAAGCGTAAGATCAGCCTTTGACTTGTTGGCCGTCTGACTGTCAGCACCGATCTCATCAACAGGCATGACCTCAATAAGCGATGCCTCGGTGCGCCTTAGTGATACCTCATAATTTATTATGCGATATTTGACCGGGTCACGAAGCGGGGCGGCCTGCAAGGCTGTTATCTTACGACCCTTGACAAAACCCATCTCCATCACTCGCTTGCGGAATGCGCCGTGGCCCAGTATCTTGACAATCACGGCCTCCTGACCGATCTTCAAATCTGATAATCTCATCTGATCAGCTTCTCTTTAATTCGGACTGATTCTTAATAATAACTCTGCAAAGGTCGCAATTTTTCTGCAATCTCACCATACGTATGTGGCCCCGGCTTACACCGAGGCCACACCATATAACATTATTTAACAATTAATATCCTTGAGGTAACTATTCAGCCAAAGAAGATGACGTATGTTAGTGACTCGCATATTATACGAGTGCGAGGTCAGTAATTTATCTCATTTTTAAGATGGTCTTAGCATGATTATGCTTTCGCTGAATAGTTACTCCTTGAGACAGGTCAGCCGCATTTAGAGGTACCGCAAGAGGTGCAGATCAGACAACCCTCTTGATAGATCAGGGTTTCCTGACCGCAGTTGGGACACCGCTGGCCCGAAGCACGGGTGCCGTTGGGGAGGTACTTCTTGAGGGCGCGCTCAACACCCATCTTCCAGGTATTAATGCTCTGAGAGTCGAGTTCGAGACCTGACACAAGCTTAAGTACCTGATCAATAGGCATGCCGTAGCGCAGAACACCCGAGATTAGTTTGGCATAGTTCCAGTACTCGGGATTGAATTTATCAGACAACCCCTCGATGGTGGTCTTGTAACCGCGTTTGTTGACAAACTGGAAGTCGTAACGTTTTGTGCCGTCGGGATTCATTGCCTTGATGATCTTGCCGTGGCTTACTGATTTTGGGCAGAAT
>CAMWLR010000037.1 GCA_947175215.1 uncultured Porphyromonadaceae bacterium | reverse complement strand
AATTTTGACACGCCCTCATTATATTCTGTCAATTGGTATAGGCGGGTCAGCGGGGTAGAATCTCGTAGGCCGATGCCTGAATGTAATATGATGAGAGGTAAGGTTTACCCTCGAGGCTATCTCGTTCGGCGATACGTCGGCGGTAATCAGCCATCTGCGCGGTGAATGATTGGAGTTCACCCTGGCCGGCGGCTTTACGTTCGGTCTCACATCCGGTGGGGGCGTCGCTATAACTTGCTGCATCCTCCTCACCGGCCTGCTGCTCTAAACGCTCAATCTGCCCCTGGCGGTTAGCCTCAAGTTCGCGCAGTGTATTCTCGTCAATGCGGCTCTCCATAACCACTCCGGTGACACGGAGCGGTTGGTGGATAGTCTCCTGGGGGAATCTGCCACCCATATCGGCGGTAGCGTCACACCTGATCATGGTGTTGTCGTCAGAACCCAATAGGAAAGCCTTACGGCCACCATGCTTGCACAGATGTGACACAACACCCTCGATGGTCACTGTCTGGCCAACGTATGACTCGGGGTTGGCGAGGACCGAGTCAACGGTGAGTACATTTTCTGACTCTGAGTTGTCTGATGATTTGCTTGAGCAGCTTGTGCCTGCAAATGTCATAAGGGCGGCTGTGGCCCAAAGTAAGATACTCTTTTTCATATTTGATTTAATTGAATTATTAATCGTGAAGAAGGATAAACGGAATGAATGAATAGATGCCGAAAATGACGGTGACGGCTGCCCCGGCCTTGAGTCCGCAATTCTTGCGGCGGATACCGATTGCCATTAGGATCACCGCTAACAGTATATTGAGCGGTAATGCAAGCCATGACAGATTTGATATGCGTGGGTAAGCGAGAGAGTCGTAGACAGAAACAAACGACAAAGTATAGGGGAAGATATATCGTGCCGCTGTCGCAGCCGCCGATTTCTGACGCGGGAAATATAGCGACCCTGCCAGACTGAGATCATCGGCATCAAAGGTGAGCCATTGCGTGCCATCAGAGTCCGACAGTCTTAACGTGATGTTAAACAGGTTGCCCATCGCCATTAGGGTCTGACTGCGCGGATTGACTTTAATGCTGCCGGCCGGCAACCTGACGGCGAGGTGACCATCTGTCTTGAGCAGGTAAGGATGCCCGTCAGTATCAACAGCCATGCCGAGTAGCGAGCGGTCAGATTCCTCCCAAATAATTGCCTTGCTGATCTTTACGCTATCAGGGAGAGAGAATTGGGCCACATAGGGGCGTCCGGCCTGCTGTTTGACATGATAGAGCTTACCGTCATAGTCTGTCATAAGATAACCCTCGTCGTATGCTTTTTTTGAGGAAATGTTGGCCGAAAGGTCAATAGCGGGGAATGTGAATCCGCGCGATTTCATCGCTTCGGTAAAGCGGCACGAGCGGTCGGTATTGACAGTATTGTCGGCCATGCGGATAAACTCGATGCCGTCGGCGGTAAATCGGAACGTCTCCTCGGGGTCAGACAGATCGACTCTGACAGGCATTGACTCCATCATGAGCCATACACCGGGTGTGTGCTTGTTAATCTCACGGGGAGAATTGTTAAAGAATACCTCTTTAGTACGCAGGTTATGCACCGATGTTTCCTTGCCGGCAATAGAGTCGGGCAGAAGATCGTGCGCAATAAGCTGACGGTAATAAAGCTGCGGCACGAGTGAGTCGCGCATCGCAACCGTGAGCCTAATGTCATTCTCATTCAACGGATCGTTGGAAAACGGCGAGGCAACCGTTATCTGCGGTTTTTCACCGGGTGCAGACCGGCTGATGATCCATTGACCGTTGACGGGCGAAAAGGCACAGAACGGTTCGGCCGACGGGGTAGGGGTCAGTAGGGCGTACAGCCAGGGGAGAAACCAACTTAAAACGGCGATAGAGAGAATATAGAGTAGAATGGTTGATAATTTTTTCATGATCTGATCATCGTTAGTTAGTCGATTAATCCTTGTTTGAATCGGTTGACCGAGGTGAACGCCAGTAGACAGAGCAGCAGGGTCACCACCAGTGCCGGCAGTAACATGCCATTATACGCCCCGGGTATCGGCTGGAAATAGTAAACCGAGAGCACGCCGACGGCAAGGAGAGAGAGCAGGATCCGACGTCTCCATTTCCCCTCAAGGCACACGGCAGCCGAAAAGAAATAGGCGGTGTAGCCGGCCAGATACCAGGGGATGGATGTCAGTAACACGCTCCATGTCATCTCGGGGGCGATAAGACTTGAATAATAGATTGTGATTATGGCAAACTGGATAAGATAAATAAGGGTCAGTTCGGCCACTCCGGCGCCGGTCATGGTCAGCAGCAGCCGCAGTGTGGGGACAGGAAGATGCAGTGTGAGTTTAAGACGGTTGAGCTGCATCTCGGGTATCATCTGCGACAGACCGATAAGCAGTCCGCACAGCAGAGGTACATATTTAATTGCGTCGATAAATATCTGATCTTTTAACAGCATGATTAGCCAAACGTGCTCTATGCCATGTGTGGCCACCACGCGGTTTATTCCGGATATGGCGTAGCCGGTGAAGAACAGAGAGAGCAACAGTGAGCACCAGAATGCCCGCCGTGTCTTGATATACTCCTTTATAAGTATTGCTTTGGTCATAACTCAATAATCTCTAAAGATTAATAACGGCCGGTCAGACCGATGAAAGCGTCTTCGAGCGACTCGACCGGCGAGAGGGTCAGTCCGGCAGGTTTTATCCCCTCGTTGCTGAGAAGAGCCTCTACCTCTTGGCGGGAGAGGAATGAGTAAAACTCACGGCCGTCGTGGCCCTGCCACGGCGAGTAAATGCCGGGGATATTTTCGGGCATCTTCTCATTGTCAGACCCCGGCCGGTACTCAAACTTATGCAGGTCGCGCATAAGATCTGTTACGGGTTGCTGAGTGAGGATCTTGCCGTAATCAAGGATGATGCAATCATCGACCAGACGTTCAAGATCCTGAATGATGTGTGAGGTCATGAACACTGTCTTACCCTCAGACTTGACAAAATCGCGCAGATAGTCGACAAACAGACGGCGGTATCCGGGGTCGAGCCCGAGCGAGAAGTCATCGAGGACAAGCAGGTCGGCATTCTGGGCGAGGATGAGACCCAAAGCCACTTGAGACCGCTGACCGTTTGACATTGAGGAGATTTTCTGACCCGGCGAGACGTGCAGTTTCTCCATCAGGCCGTAATAGGCGTCACGATTCCAGCGAGGATAAAACTTGGCGTAGAACTCCTCGATCTGAGATATACTCATGAATGAATATTGCACGTGTCCCTCAAGCAACAGAGCGATACGTGCGCGGGTCTCAGGTCGTAAAGCGGTTATCTCCTCACCGAAGATCTGACATTCGCCTGACTGTGGTTTGAGAAACCCCATCAGGATATTTATGGTGGTAGTCTTGCCTGTACCGTTTTTGCCGAGTAATCCGAGTATACTTCCCTGCGGTACGTCAAAATTAAGGTTGTCGTATATCAGACGTCCGCGGCCATATCGTTGCGTCAGATTTCGGACGCTAATGACGTTGTTCATATTAATTTGATGTAAAGTGTAATCGCCTGTTTAATATCATAGAGCGAACCCGAGGGTCAAAGTGAACCTATCGGCTGATCCGCAGCGGCGTGACATATCAATGCGATGCCATGAGGCGGTGACAGTCACCCCACCACCCCCTGTCACCGGTATCGCGGTGTTGACCGCAATACCATAGCTGCCGGCATCTGATGTCATCAGGTCAATATCGCGTAAGACCGCCTCACCCAACGGGGAGGTTGTATCCAGACCGGTCAGAATGATTTTGCCGGGGTTGCTGAATCTGTAAGAATATCCGGCCTCGATAGTCAGTGATGCGCCTTTGGCAAACCGATGACTCCACTCACCCGTCAGCCGCGGGATAATATCGTTTGCGGCCGTTTGTCTGACCGGGTCGATCACTTTTTGGGTGAGATTATCCCACCCCAGAGATACCGATCCTTTATAGCGATCAACGCCTCGGGTGAGCTGCACCGGCAGATCGAGAGCGATGCAGGTATGCTTGAGCGAATAATTGTCGCGTTCGCCGATCTTGGGATAAGAGTTACCGGTCGAGGTGCCGAGCAGATTCTCTGTCCCCGTCTTTGAGTAATGCGAAGCCTTGATAGTGAGTCCGTATGCGGCGTCACCAGTGAGCGACCTCACCGCTCCGCCCTCAAACGATAGGGTAGTGGCGCGGGTGCGGGTCAGTTCGAGGTTGTTAAAATCTCGCATAAACTGTCGCATCGACATACGGTCAAATCCGATTATGGCATAGAATGGGCTGACCGATTGAGTAGTCGCCGGGCTGAGAGATAATGTGAAGCCGTATCCGACTCCCGAGTAAGCTGTGTTGCGGCCACTGTTGCCTGAGAATCTGGGATAGTAAGTGCCCAAGCCGGTCATAGCGTAAGTGGGGATATCATTGAGCGGGTTATAAAATTCGATCGAGGCGGTTTGGCTGTAAGCCCTCAGCTTAACGCTGAGACCGATGGCAAAACCGGTGTGGGGAGGTATGTAGGCTCCCCCGGCGGAAACGTCTAGGTCAGAGACAATGATCTTATCCCTGGGATCACGACCGCGGTAATCTATCGCAGCCCGGTAACCTGCCATGAGACCCCACAGCCATCCTGCTTTACGACCTGCGTAGCCTCCTCCGAAATCATAACTTCTTCCTGTCAGATCTCCACCCGTGGGGTCGCCGATAACGTATGGAGCGACAAGGGTGTAGTTTGCCGAGTTATTCCATAAGACATTACGGACTTTGCCTGCGCTGAACTCAGCGTGTCCCCACACTGTCGTGGCACGTGTGAGGTGGTGATATGAGTCTGCACGCAATGACCCGCTTAGTTCTCCATCGCCGAGCTGGGCGGGCCGGGTAGCGGCTGTGCGGCTTGATATCCCGGTGGCCTGTAAGGTAGTGAGCGAGAACGGTAGCGAGAATGTCATGGCGGCCGCATTAAACTCAACTGCTCGCTGTTGTAACGTGAGGCTGAGGTCTTCTGTCTGCCACAACCGCGAAATTGCATTATCGACAGAGTCAGACATTACCGGGCCGGAAGCCCTCATAAAGGGGGCTGCCGGCATGGTAATTGCAACTATGAGAGTCAGGATCTTTCGCAAAATCATTTAGCTGATTGCAGGATGAAGTCAACGGCTGAGTCGTCGGTATCTTGCAGAATGACACGGCCATCGGCGGTGGTGGCGGCTGTCTTGCGGACGAACACCTTGCCGAAACGCTGAACATCGCTGTTCTTATCTGAGATCTTGGCGTATGAGGCATCGATAGAGCGAGCAAGAGCGCCGTGGACATAGCTCTCGGCGTTGCCCAGGTTTATACCGTCGATGATCCAGATGTTGGGGATGCGGCAAGAGGTCTGGTTGGTCATGTGAGTACCGGTGGTGGGGTTGATGTATTCGTATGGCTTCTGATACTCGGTCAGGTAATCTTCGACGGTCATACCCTGAGGGATCTTGACAAGGGCGTATGAACGGTTACATTGGTTTGACATCACCCAGATAGTCTTTGAGTAGCTATACCATTTGTCGAGGTTGGACACCGAGGGGTTGTCGGTGTCGAGAGCGTGATCGTCATACCACTCAAAGTCTGCACCGGTGTGGTTGAGTGCGCCCGGGACCTGTTCGCTCCAGTCGATGGCCTGGTCAACCAGTGTGATATATTCACCTGGTTTGACCGGGACATCCGTACCGTTGCCGGGGATCACCCACATTGTGCCGGCGGTAAAGTTGACGTTGATATTGTTCTCAGGTGTGAGGATCTCGTAATTATTGGTTTTAGAGTTTACCAGACTCGACTCACAGAAAGCAAGGCCGTCGGCATAAAGTATCTCTGACGAGTTATTGTAAATTTTTACATAGGTATCTTTAAGACCGCTTGTGCCGGCGGCGTTGGGTGATCCTGCAGCGTAGATCTCACTGATGACAAATCCCTCTGAGGGGTTTGAGAGAAACCATTCGAGCGATAGAGAGCAATCACCTGCGACAGTGACGGCGTTACCGATGGTGCGGAGCATCATGGCTTTCTCGGTATCATCGGCGAGGGTGACGGTGTAGTTGATCTCGCCTGCGTAGTCATAGATACCGACAGGCAGGGCGACGATCTCCATTGCCATATCGTTGGCTGAGGTAGAGTTGAAGGTATATACATTGCGGGTGTTGAGTTCTGTAAACACTATCGAACTGCTCACAAACTCGGCCTGCTCAGAGTCGAAATCCTCCGGAAAATTGTTGTTGAGAGTCACTGCGTAGGTAACGGTGTTCTCATCGGGGTTGTCGTTGTCAGAGCATGATGTAAAGCCTGCGCAAAGAGAGAGAGAGGCAAGAATAAATGCAATTTTTTTCATGTAAGTATTTAATTTGTTTATTTTGATTTTAATTTGATTATGTAATAATTTTCTTGACACCCTTATAATCTCAGATTGAGTTCCATTCCAAAGTAAGGATTGGTATAACGGCGTTGTAGAGTGCCGAACGACTCATAATCGGGGGTGATGCTGATCAGACGGTTGACATACAGAGCAAGACCGATGCGGTCATCCCAGAATTTTTTAGTGGCCTTGATGTTAAATGATGAAGCGATCGGCACGCGGCGCTCCTCAAAAGATGTCGCTGTGTAGGTGCGTATCAGCTGCATGAGGTATGGATCTAAGGCATACTCGGGCTGCCATGGAGTCTCAACCCCGTCTACGCCCACAAACTTGTCGGGTATTCCTGACTTGGGGAGGGTGCGTTGTGAGGTAAACCACATATTTTGCACTGAGAGCGAGATGTTGAGTTTGAGACGAGGAATATCGGTGTCAAAGGTAAAGTTAGTGTTGAATGACTGATATTGCGACCCGTCTCGGTCGTTGTAATATCCTGCATATTGCAACTCCTGTCCGTTGACGATGATGGTAGGGTGATACCACAGGCCTGTTGAGTTGGTGAGTGTGGTCTTGAACCATGCGCCGTTGACAGTCACACGTGTGCGTATGACCGGGAATCTACGTGATGAGAATGTCAGCTCGATCCCCTCTTTATATATACGCGAGGCATTTGTGGGACGACTGAGCATCGAGATACGGGTCTCGGTGACGTAGGGGAGATCATCGATGACCGGAGCGCCTGATACGGTCGGGTCATAGCCCGAGGCATCATATCGGTTATAGGTGTGATATCGCACCTCTGACGCCATTCTGAAAGCATTTGACATATTCTCCCTGAAGTAGGTTACCGACAGACGGTTACCGCGATAAGAAACATCGGTTCTGACTTCCCATTTCAAATTTCGTGCAGCCTTAAGATCGTAATTGGTGCGCTCCTCGATGTACGTCATTATGTTCATCGTGCGGTATTCTGCGTTATTATGATAATAGTTGAGCTGGACGTAATCAGAGTAAACGTTGTCGGGAAAGAGGTATGCCGTAACGGGCATTTTGGTGTGTAGGCCCGCTCCTCCGCCCAGCTCGAGCACCAACGGTTCGCCGGCAACGGGGATGTAAGGAAATGTCAATTTGACGTTAACTCGCGGATCGAGATAGGGACGGTTAGAGAGATAATAACGTGAATCAAGGCCGGGCAGCTGTGTCTCGCGCAGACCCGCCTGCAGGTGCAGCGCGTGCTCAGCGATAGCGATATTTGACTCACTCTCTATATAGGCCGAGAGTTGCTGTAAGGAAGGTATGTCGTAAAACGGACGCGGGCGTGAGGTATTGCCCGGTGTAAGAGGACGCTCAAGATCATAGACCTGACCGCGTCCGAAATTTTTTGAGTAGTTCCACTCGATACCGGCTTTGAGCCATCCCGAAATATGATCGGCCGCACTGTAGCGGAATCTCCCTGAAAGTTTGGCATACAGGGTGAGGGGTTGGCCGTATACATCAAAATCAGATAGGTAGAGCATCGGCAGAAATCCCACATAGTTTGACCCCGGTGTGGTGGAGACGGGGAGAGGGTAGAGGCGGGTCGGGGCTACGGTCTTCTGTTGGTAAAGATGCTCGTCGCTGTAAGAGATCCCCGCTGTGAGTCCGAGCGAGTTAAAGAATCCGCGTTTACCCGACACCAGGGCGAGCGAATTGTTCCAGCTGACGGTATTGATATCGTTGGTGTAATAGTCGATAGTGTTGTTGACCGTCAGGTCCGGGTCATTCTTGTCACGCTCGAACGTGCCGGTATACCCCAGCGAACTATCCCATGTAAGATTGAGATCAGAGAGCGAACGCTTTAGATTGCTACGCAGTGAGAAGGTAGCGCGTTTGAAGTTCTGTCGGTTATCCCTGGGGTCGATTCTCGAGTCGAGATAATCGGCCGACAGATTTATCGTCCATCCGTCAACCGGCATTGCAAAACCTTTACCGACATAGAATAGCTGACTCTGCATATCGGCTTTGAAGCGGGTTTCAAGACGGGTTATTCCCTGTTTGCGTCTGATTTTAACCAGGCCGGATGTCAGTTCTCCATACTCAACCGAGGGGATACCCCTGACAATCTCGACACTCTCGATGTCATCGGTTGATATAGCTCTCATATCGACACCCTTACCGGTGGTGAGTTGTCCTGTATGGTTGGCGTCTGAGGTAGTTTGCATCTCAGAGGAGGTGTTGATCGGGACACCGTCGATTACAAACGATGTACCCAATGATGACGTGTCATAATTGTCGGCCATTATCTGAGGTGATTGGCGCAGCTTGATGAGATTGGCCGACCCCATATTTGGATCTGTCGAGACAAATCCGGGGAGTAATTCCACGAGATCAGTAAAACTTGAGGGCTGCAGATGGGCCATCGCCTGTCGGTCGATGACAGATGCTGAGGTGACGCCGCGGCTCTCACGTGCAGTCACAACGACTTCGCCGAGTTCCTTGCCGGTAAGCGCCTCCATCTCCTTTTCACGGCGATCAAGATCAGCAAGGAGAATAGAGTCGATGTATGCCACTGAGTCAACAGGTATGTGCGGTGATGCGACTGCTACCGAGTCTCGTTTGACCGAGGCAGTCATCACCTGACAATATATTGTGAGGATCGCAAATATTACTCCTGTTCTTGGTTTTATCACTTACCGTATCTTTTTTACAATACAAAGATACGCAATAAAAATATACTAAAGTGTTGATTATTAGTAAAATACCTAATATTGGGTATCTGCTGACTCCCCTTACTCCCTGATGTTTGTCAGAGAATACTCACTATTGAGTATTGCCGGATAAAAGATTTTTTTGTGATTAAATGTGTATGGTAAATCAGAGAGGCCATGCCCGACAGATTGCAGGCATGGCCTCTCGGCGTTATCGTGTATCGGTCGCTGTGACCGTTACGTCAGGTTGTTTTATTCGTATATCAGTTCAATATCGTCAAGGTACATTACCGACGGTCCACCGGTAAAGTAGTCTCCCATCTTTGATGCCGAAGCGACCAGAACGATGTTAGAGGGACGGACATCTGTGCGCTTATAGTCGATGGGGATGATCACTTCGACAAGATCGTTGCCCGGTGTAGCCTCGGTGAAGACTTTCTCACCGTAGGCAATCACCTGACTGCCGTTCTTGTCAAAAAGGTGGCGATCGGCTTTCTTGGTCTTGACCACGACAGGCCATTTCTTGCCATTGTATGAGGTGGTGGTGTTATCGACCAGAGCGACATAGATAATACCGCGGTCCATGTCACCCTTGGCGACTCCGTCGGGATTACTTGAGTCGGCATCTGTCACTGCCTGAGGTTGGTACTTAACCCATACTCTCAGAGCTTTGGGACGGGCTGAGAATGGACGACCCCAACCCAGTACGCCGTCTGTACCGTCTGTGGCGAGATATTCACCGATAAATACGTTACCTGCGGCAAACTTACCGACAAAACCTCCGACACCGACAAACTGAGAGGCGAGTTTGATCGAGCTGTTGCCGCTATGTTTGATCGAGGTCTCCTGAGTGGTGATATTCTTATTCATCGTGATAGACCCGTGGTTACCGCTGTCCCAATAGAAATTGTTTGCATCGGCTGCCGGGAGATCGGCTTTATCAGATGAAGTTGTCCACTCTTCAAAACCGGCATTGGGGAGCTGAGGCTCACCCTCGGTGGTAAACTCGCGGATGTCGGCTGACTCGAAGTTATCGCAATATGCGGCAACCTGATAGGTAGTGGCCGGGGTGAGGCCGGTCAGCTCGATGGTGTAGGTATCACCGGCGGCCCGTGTGGTGACGGCTGCAATCTTATCCCACTGCTGGGTACCTTTTTTGCGATACATGATGCCGTAGTTTGTGGCATCATCGCGCAGGACAGATGCCGAGATGACGGCTGAGCGAGATGTGGTTGTCATAGCGTCAGGATCGATGTCCTGAAGCATGACTTTGGCGTTTGTGGGGAGAACGCGCATACGGGCTGTGGTCGAGCGGCCGTTATCATCGGTTGCTGTCACATTAAATGTATAGTCACCCTCGGGAAGAGTGTTGAGAAACTCTTTCTCAAAGTTTATCTTGAGTTCAGAGAATCCGGTGTCCTCATGAGTAGTGTATACAAAGTTGATACCTGCGGCAGTGAGAAGATCTTTGACGCGGTCGCTCATACCGAACACCTCAAAGTCATCGCCTCCGAGATCATTGATGGTCAGGAATGCGGGGCTGCTGATCTCAACTGATGTCAGCCTTGATGTGGCTGCTATCCAGAGTGAACGGCGTGGTAATTCACCAACCATGCCGGTGACGGGTTCGGTGATGGGGAAACCGATGCCGCTGATGGTCGGGGGAGCGGTGATCTCGAATGAGTCCTCGACCTCGACCTCAGACTCGTCAACCTCAATGGTGATCCATGCACCACCGATCTGCTCCTCTTGCTGATCGTTATGTTTGACGATCAGATGATATTCGGTGGCAGGTTCGACTGCCTCGAGTTTTCCTGAGAGCTCAAACGGCTTGTTGTCAGCGATGAGTGTACCCTTGAGGGTATAGAGCAGGTCTTTAGAGCGAGAATTGGTCATAAAATAACCTTTGGCCTGCTGATCGACCTTTTCCTGGGTAAATGTCAGCATACCGTCGCGTGTGCCGGTGCTCTTGTCATGACCGACCTCGAGTGTGACGTCTGTGAGGAGTTCGGCAATCTTTGTCTCATATTCGACAGAGACCAGTACGTTGGCGATCTTGCAGTCGATATTGACCTGAGTGGCCGAGCCTTTTGTCACCTCAAACTCTTCACGTCCCTTGAAGTAGCGCGCATCCCAAGAGGCTGAGACCGAGTCGCCGGCCCAAGCCTCGGCAATGTATCGCCCAGACAGGAGCTTGATACCCTGAGAGGGAACTTCGTCTATGCCGTTATACTTCTTGACGGGTCCGGCTGAGTTAGAGATCCAGATGAGGGTCGATTTGGCGAGTTCGTCGTTGGTCTCACCTGTGCGGGCTGTGACCTTAACGTCAGAGTTGATGGTGGCTTTCAGCATCACGCGTCCCTCGCCATTACCGGTGTCGCCGCCGGGAAGAAAATTGTCAGAGCAGGCAGTCAGGGCTGCTATCCCCAGGAGAGATGCTCCGAAAATAAGATACTTTTTCATAGCTTATCCTCCTTTCTTTATTTACGTAACAGCAGAGTCATCGAGTTTGAGTGACCCTCTTTGTCGGTGACGGTGATATGGAACTTGTGATCGCCTGACTCGAGAATCAGGGGTACAAATTGAGTGATGTCGAAATCTATTGTGGTGATACCGGCGCCGGTGACTTCGTCCTTAACAGGGAATCCGAGGCCTTTGAGACCATCTGTGGTGTCTTTGGTCTCACCGTCATAGACGTATGTCGGAGGATTGGCGAGGTCAAACTCTGATATCAGACCGACCGGCATCAGGAAATCGTCAGTGAGCATATTTGACTCGATCTTGACCAGCAACGAGCTGAATTCTTTGGTCGACGTAATTACCACGATGGCATCCTTAATACCTACGCCGTAATCGCTCACCATGTTTACACCGCTGAGATTAAGTGTCTCGCTGTTAAAAGAGATTTCGTAATCAGACGGGGGGGTGGGAGGATCATCGTCATCGCCCTTATTGTCATCAAAGTCTTCGCCGCCGGGACGACCCGAGCCGTCGAGATTATCCTCATACCAGGGGTAGTCGCTCTCGATGGGGTCATCCTCAGACACGGTGTTGTCGATGGTGATAGCCTCACCGTCGTTGGTGATCGTGCCGAGTTCCTCGGGGGGGAGGTTGTCATTTGATGTCAGGCTGAGATAGATCTTGCGATGCTGACCCTTAGCGATATAGTCGAGGGTTTTGGTGAAGCCGATCTCTTGACCTTTGACAGACGCTGAGAAATCGAGGCGCAGGGTCTCGAGATCATCAAGAGCGGCAAAGTAACCCGACCGAGTCTCGGTGGGGGTGTAGATCAGTGAATTGTTACCTTCTGAGGTGATCTTGACATAAGCCTCATCGAGATTGTCGATAGCCTGTTTGAGTTTGTCAGAGAAGTAAACTGTCACCCTGATGTTGGCAAGGGTGCAGACAATGGTCTCAACATCAGTGATTTTATCAGCAACGATCGAGAATGTCTTTGACCCCTCAAAGTAGGGGGCGTTCCAGGCGGCTGGTTCTACCTCATGTGATTTTACAGAGATAGTGTAATCTCCTACGGGGAAAGTGGGAAGGTCGGGCATATTTGCGTATGTCCAGCGGCTCACCTGCTCGCCGTTGCTGTTATTGACGGTGATGATAAAGTGTGAAAGATCAACCGTGGCTCGCGACGCATTGGTCTTGACCTTGAGCGCGCCGGCGTTGTCGTTGACTGATGACTCGACCCCGTCTACCTCGACACCGATACCGGTGGTGTTGAGTTGTCCCTTTTGGTTGACTTCCTTCTCCGGATCCCAGGAGTCGCACGCCGAGAACCCGGCCATGGCGGCAACTGAAAAGAGGATAGAAAATATCTTGGTATTCATATCTTTTGGGTTGGCGTGTTGATTAATAGTTGAGTTTTATATCGTCGATATAGAGTGACGACCCGGTGAATCGGCCGTCTGACAGGTTACCGAAAGAGGGGAATGATAACCAGTCTTTTGATTTATTGGAGGCTGCGGTAGGATTGCCGCTTGATTTGAACACAACTTGTATTGAAGCGGCTGCCGGGCAGGGCACGGCATAGAGGTCTGCCAGGTCGATTGTCTTGCGGGTGTAGTCAGCGGTTGCGGGGAGGTTAAGCTCGCCTGCGGCGAGTACGTTATTCGATGCGTCGAGTACCTTGATCGATGCGTAGCCGTAATCGCTTGAATTTATGGCGTTATATTTATACCAGAACTCCATCGATTTGGGTCGGTTGGTAAACGGATAGCCGTAAGAGGCCGTGCCGTTGTATGAGCCGAGGAAAAGCTCGCCCACGGTCACCGATTTGGGTTGTGTTGAGCCGTTGGCGTCATTCTTACCCCAACCGACAGTCTCGATAATGGCTGCGTAATCACCTCCGTTAGCATCGGTGGTCTGACGTGTGCCCGAGAATGCGTTATAAGAAGTACCGGTGTGGTTAAACATTGATGTACCTGATCCTCCGGTCGATGTGGAGAGCTCGTTGAGCGTGGCCCATACTGCACTCTCTTTTGAAGCGCCGGGATATTCGATCCACCAGTAGTTTGTCTGGCCGTTGACTCTTGACCATGTCTCCATATCAGAGTTGGGGATCTGATCGCCGTTTTCGGTCGGGAGTGTATAGATGCCCGTATAGATGCCGTCACAGAGTGCGCGTACCTTATAGGTGGTGCCACCTGAGAATCCTTTGACAAGGTAGCGGTTGTCGGCAAGTTTTGACGAGGTTACTGGAGTCCAGTTGCGGCCGTTGTCAGCCGAGATCTGGAATTTTACATCCTGAGGATTCTCCGAGATACGGGATGTGCCTTTACGCTTTGCTGCGGCAGAGGCTGAATATTTCAGGTCGAGAGCTGCCTGCCAGCCATATACGCCGTTGGCAACTGACTCAAGTGAATAAGGACTGGGGAGATGTTTGACCGTGAAGTCTACTTTGAGCGCTCCCATGACCAGACGCATCGTCAGATCCTCAGCCGACGAGGGTACGGTGGCTACCAGATGATATGTGTCGCCCATACGCGAAACTACCTCACTTGAGGTAATCTGGCAGTTGTCCCAGGTGTTGCGGTCATTCTTGCATTGCAGGGCCAGGCCATCAAGATTTGCAGCATTAGTCTCAACGTTAAATTCGAGGGTAGTAGCCCAGTCATATATCGGGTCAACCGATACAAGTGTCAGGGTGGTGGCAACACTCTCGACAGAGAAACCGACGGGGGTCTCGGCTACGCGTGAGTTTTTGTCGCGAACTTGCACCGAGAATGTCGTCAGGTTGTCACCGTCGGTGAGGTATTCGATATTTGACAGCAGATCGGTAAAGTCAATCAGAGCCATCTTGCCGGGCTTGTTGATGCCGCCGGCACGCAGTCCCATTGCCTGCATCGCTGCGATTGTCGAGGCATCGCCGTTGATGAGGTCAATTTCTTTGGGCCAACCTTTGGCCTCGAGGGCTGCCGAACCGGTGGTGAGGATGAGTCCGTCAATACCTGCCTGTGCGATAGCTGTTACTTTGGGTGATTTCTCAGAGGTTTGCCCCTGCATAACGGCCCATGAGTCACCATCGGTAAACCCTTCGGTGGTGAGTCGGGGCGCGGGAGCATTGAGAATCTCGTCGCTGAGGTCTATGACAACATCTTCGGTAGCTGTCATTTCATCGTAGGTGAGGGTGAGGAATCCGTCGCCGGCCTGACCGCCGTTTACATCAAACTTGAGCACGTAGCTGTGACGGGCCTCGGCGGTGAAGCTCTTGGGCTCAAGTTTGGCTGTGGTGCCGTTTTGTTTGGTGATATTGATTGTGGCGGTTACATGACCGGGCATGAGATATACCGGACGGGTCTCGCCATCGGCATACGCAATCTCGTTGCCGGTCTCAGAGCGTAAGGTAAGGGTGTAAGCTGCGAAATAGTCGCGGAACATGTCAGACATCTCGACGCGTACCATGGTGTTGGCGAGAGAAGCGGTGACGCTGACCGGGGTTGTACGGTTCTCCTCGACGGTCAGCGTCGAGCTGCCGTAATAACAGGGTTTCTCAAAACCCTCATCGTTAATTGAGCCATAAGACGCCTCAAGGGTGTACTTACCGACAGGAACTGTGACGGGGTCACTGAACTCGGCGGCTGATGCCCATTCGCGGGCGTAAGAGCCGTTTTCGGATGTGAGTTTCAGCGATAGGTCGGAAGCTGAAACCGACTGCGCTTCGGCACGAGAGGCGGCGGCTGTCTGCTTGTTTGAGGGTGAGGTGACGACATCTTTGTCGAGACCTACTGAAACAAGGAGCTTTCCGTCGGAGTCAGAAGTCGGACGGTAGTCGTCACAGGATACCAGCGAGCTTGCGAGCCCGAGGCCTGAGGCTGCACCAAGCAGTCCGATCATAAGTTGTTTCTTCATACCTTGTTATATGTAAATACTATATTTTCAAAATGATTCAATGCCAATAACTGAGTATTTGCCACTATGTGTCTTGAAACGATTGGCTTTGGCAAAACGTTACAAAATTACGAAAAATATTTAATTCTGCATCGTTTTCAGCAAAAAGATACAAACTGCAAGCGGAATAAGGCACAAAAAAAGCCAAACGGGTGAGAGGTCGCTCGGCTCTATTTGTGTAGTTGGTGTTATGCGGGGTTGTTTTGTGGAGGTGTCGGTCGGGTGTCTGAGGAGGAGTCGGTGCGAGGTGTTTTCTTGCCACCCAGACAACGTTTACCGTAATATTTACGGATGCCCGATGCTTTGGGGTGTCCTGATTGTTTTGTCTGATCAGGCTGATTAGCTTGAGTTGTAGTTTTTTCTTGATCAGGGTGTTTGTGCCGGGGTGACGGTTTGTGCCGCCCACCGCCGGGCTTACGGTCTCGGGTACGGCTTGCGGCACTGTCTGATCGGTCGGCATTACCTTTGGGTAAGGATGAGAGTCTGTTGTCGGCAGCAATCTTGATTTTTAAGGTTGACTCAACGCGTGAGAATGCCCGGCGGTCGCGCGGAGAAACCAGGGTGACGGCCTCGCCGTCGGCATTGGCGCGGGCGGTGCGACCTACGCGATGTACGTAATCTTCGGGTTCGCGTGGTACATCGTAATTTACCACAAGCATCACATCATCTATGTCGATACCGCGGGCCAGCAGATCGGTGGCGACGATAATCTCGATGCGGCCGCTGCGAAATCCGCGTATGGTCTCTTCGCGTTGCTGCTGGTCGAGGTCAGAATGTATCTCGGCTGCTTTGAGACCCTGACGGCGCAGGTCTCGGGCGAGATCTCTGACACCATGTTTTGAGGCTGCAAAGACTATAATACGTTCGCCTCGTCGGGCTTTGAGCATATCTGTGAGCAGACGCTGTTTGTCATCATCATAACAGAATATTGCGGATTGCTTTATCTTCTCGACGGGCCGCGACGGAGCAATGCGGACTTCGGCCGGGTCATTAAGCACGCTTTGGGCGAGTTTGCGTATCTTAGGCGGCATCGTGGCCGAGAAAAGCAGGGTCTGGCGCTCTTTGGGAAGATGTTTCACGATCGCCATGATGTCATCATAGAAGCCCATATCGAGCATGCGGTCGGCCTCATCAAGAATAAAATATCTCACTTTTGAGAGGTCTATGCCGCCCATTTGCAAGAGTGCCTGGAGACGGCCCGGGGTAGCAATAACGACATCAGCCCCTTCGCGCATTCCTTTCTGCTGCCGGGCAAATCCGGCTCCGTCTGTACCGCCGTAAACGGCGATGCTTGACAGTGGCAGGAAGTAGCTGAAACCGTCCATCTGACGCTCTATCTGCTGAGCGAGCTCGCGGGTAGGGGCCATGACGATACAGTTGACAAATCCGTCAGCCTCAGGTAGCTCAGTCAGCAGGTCGATGACCGGCAGTAGATATGCTGCTGTCTTGCCTGTACCTGTCTGGGCTATTGCTATCAGGTCGCGTCTGTCGAGTATGACTGGAATCGCCTGCTCTTGAATGGGGGTGCACTCAACGAAGTGCATCGCGTCGAGTGCGTCAAGCAGGTTGTCGCTTAAATCAAAGTCTTCAAATAACATGGATGCAAAGTTACGAATTTTTTAACAAAAATATTACTGTTCTATAATAAAAGGGGGTGAGGGCCGTTAAAGATATAGCGTCATAATCACTGCAATAGCGTGACGCTGTTTAGTAGAATTTACACATTATTATATAGAAGTTTACGATGAAAAAAGGACTCATATCGCTGTCTGTGCTGGTCGGAGCCGCCATTATGGCTCAAGCCAAGGCACCTGCCGACCCCGTGCTGATGACTGTCGGAGGAAAGCCTGTGACACTCAGTGAGTTTGAATATCTTTATCACAAAAACAACGCCCAGCAGTCAACCCCTCAGGATATCGAGGAGTATCTCAAACTCTTTATTCCGTATCGCCAGAAGGTAGCTGCTGCCGAGGAAATGGGGCTTGACAAATCAGAGACTTTTGCCAACGAGTTCAATACTTATCGTCGCGATCTCGCTGCTCCTTACATGACCGATCAGGCAGTAGAGGACAGTATCATCGCCGCCCAGTATGAGAGGATGAAAGAGGAGGTGGATGTCAGTCACATCATGGTCTTCTTTCAGCAGCCCGGTAGCACCCTTGAGCAGAAGAAAGCCCTGATGGACTCGCTCCTTACCTGCATCGAGGCCGGTGAGAGCTTTGACTCGCTTGCAGTGAAATACTCAGCAGATATGAGTTCGGCCCGTAACGGCGGCCGCATGGGTTACATTTTGGCCAACCGTTATCCTGCCGCTTTTGAGGATGCAGCTTATACCGTCCCTGTCGGCGGTCACTCAGGGGTTATCTCCTCGCCGGTAGGTTACCATATCGTAAAGGTCAATGACCGCCGTCCGGCCCGCGGTCAGGTGTTGGTTGAGCATATCCTTAGACTTACCCGCGGCAAATCGCCCGAGGAGGCGCAGGCTCAGAAACATTATATCGATTCGCTCTATACGATCGTTACATCGGGGGCCAGCTTTGAGGCTGTTGCAGCTGCAAACTCAGAAGATCCCGGTTCGGCATCGCAGGGCGGTAAACTCCCCTGGTTCGGCGTGGGTCAGATGGTGCCGCAGTTTGAGGATGTAGCATTCTCTCTTGCCGACAGCACTATCTCAGAGCCCTTCGAGACAGCTTATGGCTATCATATCATCAAACGTCTCGCCGGCAAGGGAATAGAACCATTTGAGCAGGCCAAAAGTAATATCGCATCGGTTATCGCCCGCGATGAGCGTGGGCAACTCCCGGCAAAACGTCGTCTCGAGCAGTTCAAGAAGGAGTATAACGCCAAGGTTGACGCTAAGGCGATGCAGAAACTTGCCCGTCAGATTGAGAAAGCCGGTGGTGTAGACTCAGTGATGCTCACATCATTTATGAGTTCAAAGACCCCCGTTGCCATGATCGGTAAAACCAAGATAACTCTCGCCGAGGTGATGGCTAACGAACTCCCCAACGGCTTTGCCGGAGATGCCTCTCAGCAGGTGTCACAACTTGAGGGTGCAGTTAACCGTCGTCTTGACGCACTTGTGCTCGAGACCAAACAGGATAATCTCATGACCGAAGACCCGGCATATCGCAACCTTGTCAACGAATATCGTGACGGTATGCTGATGTTTGAGGTGCAGGATATTAAAGTGTGGACTAAAGCCAAGAATGATAAAGAGGGTCTCGAAAAATTCTTTAATGACAACAAAGATAAGTATCTTTGGGATGCTCCGCGCTTTAAGTCACGAATCATTTTCGCCGAGTCTGACTCTCTTCTTAGTGAGGTCGACAAGTATCTCGCCGAAAATCCTGAATCGGCCGACTCTGTTGCAGTCGCTCTGCGTAAGCGGTTTGGCAAGGGCGTGAAAGTCGAGCGTGTACTGGCGGCCCGCGGTGAGAATGCTATCACCGACTATCTCGGATTTGATGGCGAGAAACCGGCCCCCTCCGGTCGTTGGATCGCCTATGAAGCATACCAACCCCGCATCATCGAGCAGCCCGAGGAGGCAGCTGATGTCCGCGGTGTCGTGATCACCGATTATCAGGATTATCTGCTTAACAACTGGCTTGAAGAACTTGACAAAAAATATCCTGCCGTCGTCGACAAGTCAGTCCTCTCCCAAGCCAAATAATACAAGTAACAACTCCTCCACAGGATACCCCCTTACGTATAAAACCTCAGGCCGGGCGCTTCAGCCCGGCCTGAGGTTTTATTAGGAGTGGTTTTATATTGGTTATGGGCAGGGTGAGGGTATGAAGTGGTGGTGCGAGGTGCACTCGCGTATGGTATGGTCGACGATGATGTGACGGGTAGCCATCCCTGACACTATGCTCATCTCGTGTGAAACAAGGATGATGGTGGTTGACAGAGGCTGTTCGCGGAGCATGTCATAAAGTCGTTGCTCAAATCTTTTGTCAATGTAACTCAGCGGCTCATCAAGCATCAGTATCGAGGGGTTGGAGATAAGAGCGCGTCCGAGCAGAGCTCGTTGGAGTTGCCCACCCGAGAGCGTTCCGATGGTCTGTCGCGCCTGTGCCTCAAGATCCACCTTAGTGAGAGTAGATGCGATCATCTCCTTTTTCTGATCTCGCGAAAGATCGCTCTGTGCAAGCAGACCGGATGCAATCACCTCATCGACCGTGATGGGGAATCGGGCGTCGATCATGTTTTTCTGGGGGAGATACCCGATGGGGAGACGGTCTGTGACAACGCCCTCGGGTGTGAGGTATTCCACTTTGCCGTGATCGGGTTTTATTAGCCGGAGCATGATTCTCAGCAATGTGGTCTTGCCTCCGCCGTTTGGACCGGTTATGGCGATAAAATCTCCTCGGTTGACAGAGAAGTTTATATCTTCGAGAATCCTGCGTCTGTCTCGTGTGAGATCGACGCCGCTGAGCCTGATGGCCGGCTCGCCTATGATCCGTTTGAGGGAATGGGCTGTTATGTCGGGATTTGATTGGGTCATCTGATGTCGGGATAGGGTGATGAGTTGACGATCGCGTCTGTGGCAGTTTTTATAGCCTGCTCTATATCGGGTGATAACGGCGCGATAACGACTGGTGTTAGTCCGGTAGCCTCGGTAATTGTCGCCGCCTGACGGCTGTCATATTCTTTCTGATAGAAAAATACCCGCGGATGCTCCTCTATGACCAGATCAATACGCTCCTTTATGCCTATAATAGACGATTCTTTATGCTCATGGCCTACAGCTATCTGTTTCAGACCGTAATCGCGGGTGAAATAGCTGAGTGAGGGATGCCATACAAGTACACCCTCTCCGCGATAGGGGGCTAAACGTATCGCAGTGACCCGGTCGAGAGAGTCGAGCCGATGATCGAGGGAGTCGAGCCGATGCCTGAAATAGAGACTGTCGGCCGGGAAGCGTGACGCAAGTGCCCGATAAGTGTTACGGGCGATTATCCTAGCATTGCGCAGCGATGTCCATATATGAGGGTCTACATTCGCCGAATGACTGCCGCCGTCATTGCACTCATCATTATGGTGATGATCATGGGGTTTGCCGTGGTCATGTGTCCCCTCAATCAGGTCGATACCGGCGTAGAGGCTGACCACCGCGACATCAGACCGTGATGCACTGATTACATCCTTTACCTTTTCTTCAAATGGGAGAAGACCGACAGTAAGAAGCAGCGGCGATTCACTGGCAGTTTTAAGTGTCGAGACAGATAACTCCAACGTTTCCGGATCGGCCGATGATGCAGTCAACGATTTCACACTCACCCGCTCACCACCGATGCTCTCGGCAAAATATTGTAAGGGTGGGATAGAGACGACAACGCTGTGACGATTGGCAGTGTCTATATTCTCGGCCCTGCCGTTGCGGTTGGCGCACCCCGCTGCCACCACAAATAATGCGGTGCAGGCTAACAACAATCTCAGACTACGGGGTGTCAACATTTGCCGTTAAGTTATCGATTATAGACAGAGATTATTGATTATAAACAACGGTGTGGAGCATCATTACAAACGCTGTCGGGTCGGCAAGAGGTTTGGATACCATGAGCATCATCGGCACCTCGGGCAGATCCTTGCGATAGGGTGGTTGCCAGTATGGGAAATCCTGCATGGCTGTCATCCCGCATTTTTCATAGAAGCGTATTCGGTGGGCAGCCTCGTCTGATGTCTCGGGTAACTCAACCTCAAGCGCCAGCGGATTATGGCCGGCCATAGCGATCGCCTCCTCGATCACAGCTGTGCCGTACCCCTTGTCGCGCAGGTCGCGGAATATCGCGAAATGCTCGCAATAGAGCGTCCCGGGTAATCGCCAAAGAGTAATAAATCCGATATTTTCAGAATTGTGTTGTAAAACATATAACCTGAAAATCGGGTCGCCAGAGTCAATGCGCCTGACTATATCGTCCCAGTCGCGCCGCTCGGGTTCACAAAATGATGTGAGATATAAATCTGTGATATTCATTGGGATATCACAAGCGTTATGGATCGGATTAAAAATTATCTGCATATATGCCGGTATATTAATCACTACAAATTTAATAATAAATTTCTAAATTTAACCGTAAAAAGCCTTAGCTTGATACGAAAAATTTGTTGAATTAATTTTGGATTTATAATGTTTATTGCTAAATTTGTATCGGAATGCGGTTTTGTGTATTAAGAAGCATAAAATCTCCCTAATAATCGCCGCAAATACCATAGAAAAATAATTTTAATCTTAACCTATAATCACCATGGCCCGATTACAGATTGACAAGCTTGACACCAAGATACTGCAGATGCTTGTAGACAACGGACGTAAACCATTCCTCGAAATTGCACGCGAATGTGGCGTCAGTGGCGCTGCTATCCATCAGCGCATCGCTAAACTACAGGCGACCAATATCCTCGAAGGCTCACGCGCCCTTATCAAGCCTACCACTCTGGGTTATGACACCTGTGCATTTGTCGGCATCTATCTCAAGGAGGCCGCCTCGTTTGACGAGATTATTGAGAAACTGCGCACGGTGCCCGAGGTGACAGAGGTACATTTCACAACCGGCCAGTATGATATGCTTGTCAAGATCTATGCACGTGACAACGAGCATCTGCTGCATCTTATTCACGACAAACTCCAGCCTATGGGTCTGATGCGCACCGAGACCATCGTGTCGTTCCGCGAAGTATTCTCACGCGCTCTTCCGGTCGAAAACAAAGATTAATAAAGGATTGTTAATCTACCGGACGTTGTCCGGCTATGTGTTATAAATGTCGTTATAGTCAACGGGTCGTCAAGACTCACAGACATAGCGACATTACTTTTTTTGTTCACTTTTCAACAATCTAAACGAGATGGATGTAAAATCAAACATATTGCAGACCATCGGCAACACACCGATGGTGACGATCAACAGACTCAAACCTAACCCTAAGGTGACCATTGCCGCCAAACTCGAGGGATTTAATCCGACCGGAAGCATCAAGGATCGCATTGCACTGAGAATGATCGAGGATGCCGAGCAGAGCGGCGCCCTGCGTCCCGGCATGACAATAATCGAACCGACATCGGGTAACACCGGCATCGCTCTGGCAATGATAGGGGTGGTCAAAGGGTATGACGTAGAGATTGTCATGTCGGCCGGTGTATCTGTCGAGCGTCGCATTATCATACGCTCATACGGCGCTAAAGTCACACTGACACCGGCCGAAGAGGGGACTGACGGAGCTATCCGCAAGGCCCGCAGTCTGGTAGCGGAGAATCCCGGTAAATATTTCATGCCCGATCAGTTTGCCAATGCCGCAAACTATATGGCCCATTATCAGACCACGGCCCTCGAGATATGGGCACAGACCGGCGGAGAAGTAGATTATCTTGTGTGCGCGCTCGGTACGTCAGGCACCATAATGGGGCTGTCTAAATTTATGAGGGCGCTCAAGCCCGACATAAAAGTGGTATGCGCACATCCTGTCAAAGGGCATTATATACAAGGTCTTAAAAATATGAAGGAGGCAATCGTCCCAGCTATCTATGATCCGTCACGGATAGATGTACAGGAGATGATTTCGAGCGAAGAGGCGATCGAGACCGCGCGTCGGCTGGTGCGCGAGGAGGGGATATTTGCCGGGATGAGTTCGGGTGCAGCCATGTTGGCAGCCATGCGCACGGCAGCCCGTATTGACCATGGCAATATAGCCGTCATCTTCCCCGACAGAGCCGAGAAATATCTGTCTACAACGATGTTCGCTCCTTTCGGCGAGCCACAATGATGTCTGCAAAAGACTTGGGTAATCTGACATTATAGAGATCATAAGCCTCGTCAAAGAGCGGAGCAATCTCCTCGTCGCTGAATCCGGCGATACCACAACCGATACGAGTGACGTAGAATGTGGTCTGATCCCATTCGCGTGCAAGATTTATAAACTCCTCGACATAAGGTCGGATAGTCTCAACACCGCCCTGCATTGTCGGAATGGCGTAAGATTGACCCTCAAAGCCCACGCCGACACCCATCTTGGCACCGAACTTGAGAAACGCCGTGCGGGCTGCGCCGCCCATGTGTGCGCCCTCGAGATTGCTGCCGAACACAAACACCTCATCTTCGCCGAGTGTCTGAATATTCTCAGGGGTGTATTTGCGGTTATCAGTTTCGTTTGTCATAATAGATATGTTAAAAATTTTGAGGCCGCATCAAATTATTTGATGCGGCCTCATTGTTGTCTTGGAGGGATTCGAACCCCCACAGGCGGAACCAGAATCCGACGTGCTACCATTACACCACAAGACAATCTTCTTTAGGTCTCGATGACTCCGCTGAGTCGACCATTATTGTCTTTGTTTGACGTGTGCAAAGGTATGAACTTTTTTTTAACTGACAAAATTTTTCACAACTTTTTTTGTTCGCGGGTCAGTTTTTATCAGCTCGGCGATTTGGTGGTTTTGGGTTAATATGTTAACTTTGTGTAGCTAAGTTATGAATGAAATGTAAACAGAGCAGATATGAACAGACGTAGTTTTATCAGGGCAGGGGTCTTGGGTGGTGTGGCGGTGATGTCCTCACCGCTTATTAATGCCATTCAGGGTGGTGTGACGAATGGGGAGAAGAGATCCGGTGACGAGTCCTCAGCAGATAAAATTGTAGTGGGTAGGGCCTCTCGGATGGTGATGAGGTTTTTCCCGTATGAGTTACAGTTGCGTCATGCGTTTAACCTGGCCAAGTATTCGCGCACGACTACGCCCGATGTGCAGGTCGAGATTGACTATGAGGGTGTGACGGGTTTTGGCGAGGCGTCGATGCCGCCCTATCTCGGCGAGTCGGTCGAGAGTGTGATGCGGTTTCTCTCTCAGGTAGATTTAGGCAGATTCTCTGATCCGTTTCAGATCGAGGAGATACATAAGTATATGGATGGCATAGCGCCGGGAAACAATGCTGCCAAGGCTGCGGTCGATATAGCGCTGCATGATCTGACTGGTAAATTGATGGGGCAGCCGTGGCATAAGATTTGGGGATTGGATGCGTCGCTGGCCCCGGCTACTTCGTTCACCATCGGTATAGATACACCTGAGGTGGTGCGACAGAAGGTAGCCGAAGCTGCTCCATATAAGGTGCTCAAGGTTAAGATGGGGCTCGATAATGACAAGGAGTTGGTTGAGACCATACGTGGGTGTCGCCCCGATGTGCCGATTTGCGTCGATGCCAATCAGGGATGGAATGACCGTGAGCGCGCTCTCGAGATGTGCCATTGGCTTGCTGAGAGAGGGTGTCTCTTTGTCGAGCAGCCGATGGCCAAGGAGAATCTTGATGATGCGGCGTGGCTGACCGAGAGGTCACCTCTGCCGATCATCGCCGATGAGGCTGTCAAACGCCTTGCCGATGTACTGCCGCTCAAGGGCGCATACGACGGTATCAATATCAAATTGATGAAATCGTGCGGTATGCATGAAGCGTATCAAATGGCTGTGCTTGCGAGAGCGCTCGGGATGAAGGTGATGCTCGGGTGCATGACCGAGACATCGTGTGCGGTGTCGGCTGCGGCCCAGCTCGCGCCCTTGGCCGAGTATGCCGATCTCGACGGCAACCTGCTGATAGCCAATGACAGATTTGACGGTATGAAGATCGTTAACGGTAAAGTGACTCTTGATCCCACCAAGCCAGGAATTGGAGTGGATTTGATTTGAGCCGTGAATAGAATCTCT
>CAMWLR010000036.1 GCA_947175215.1 uncultured Porphyromonadaceae bacterium | reverse complement strand
CCACTCCCCGCCACTGACACCGGAAAGCGCCCCTCGGAAAGTCTCCTGACCTTCCATGGGGCGCTTCTCCATTCACTCCTCAGCGATGAGGCCAATTAGACCAATTATACTAATTAGACCAAATATACTAATTACACCTATTAGACAAGTTAGCCTTATCAGACGAATTAGACATATTAGGCCACATATTAGGCTAATTAGTCATAGATTAGGGGGAGAGTATATATTAGGGTGGATACGATTAGGGTGCAAACAAATATATTGATGCAAATATGGGGGTATACGACATCAGCGACATCCGTAATGGTGTGGATGCCGCTGAGAGGTAGCCCATAGGAGAATCGAACTCCTCTTTCAAGAATGAAAATCTTGCGTCCTAGCCGATAGACGAATGGGCCCTTGACAGATTCTCCCGGATACTGAATCCGCGGAGTCTGCTTATTTTTTTGTCTCTGTGATGGGCGCTTTGTGCTGACAGGCCGTCGGTCACCGCGCTATCACAGGGGTGACTGTTTAGGCGAGCTTGTTGATGTGGAGGGCGAGCTTGCTCTTGAGGTTCGAAGCCTTGTTCTTTGAGATGGTCTTCTTTGAGGCCAGGCGATCGAGCATGGCTACTACCTTTACATAAGATTCCTGAGCGGCGGCCTTGTCGGTCATTGCACGGAGACGACGCACAGCGTTACGGGCGGTCTTGGCGTAGTAACGGTTACGAAGGCGACGGCTCTCTGTCTGGCGAATACGTTTTAAAGCAGATTTATGGTTTGCCATTGTGTTGTTATGCTTTTTTCTTCTATGTTTCTGTTATTTGTAGCCCATAGGAGAATCGAACTCCTCTTTCAAGAATGAAAATCTTGCGTCCTAGCCGATAGACGAATGGGCCGACCTGTGCAACTGCCCGTAGGTAACGCATTTACGCTTTGCCGGGGCATTTTGCGACTGCAAAGTTAAACCGTTTTTCTGAAGTGACCAAATTTTCGGGCAAAAAAGTTACCGTTTGGCGATTTTTCTGTAATTTTGCATTGCGTGACGGCCTATCAATCAGCTTTTGGCGCGGTTGCTACGTATATAGAAGCAAGCGCATTAAGATGGTAGCGTCCATATTGTTTGGTGTCGCGCTAATTTAATAATGTAGAAAATCAACAAGGGTGTACAGACAACTCGACTGCATAGCGCTGCGCACGGTCAGGTATTCTGACCGCAATTCGATACTTACGGCTTATACCCGTCAGGCCGGGCGACAGTCGTTTCTGTTACCTGCCGGGACAGGCCGGACAGCCTCGCGTCTGAGGGCGCTACTGATGCCGATGGGCCGCTTTGAGTGCGTTGCCGACATCCGACCGGGCCGTGACATACACCCCATCAGGGATGTCCGACCGATGGTCTTCCCCCCGGTCGGAGACCCGTTAAGGTCTACGCTGGCCATGTTTGTCGCCGACACCCTCGCGGGACTGTTGCGCGAACCTATGCCCGACCCGCTGCTGTTTGATTTCGTAGAGCTTTCGCTGCGACAACTTGCCGATGAGGGAGATAATGCTCTCAACGGTAATGCGCTGCTCAATTTCCACATCTGTTTTATGGTGCATCTTACGCGGTTTCTGGGTATCGAGCCCGACTGGGGGACCTATACCCGGGGTGCATATCTCGACATTGCCGACGGCATCTTCCGCCCCCTGCCACCCCCACACCGCCACTATCTGCCTGAGGGCGAATCGCGGCTTGCCTGTCTGTTAGGGAGGATGACATACGACAATGCCGCTCACTTTCATCTCGGCAGATTTGGCCGCAACACTATCCTCGACCGTCTGCTGCTCTATTACCGCACCCATTATCCCTCTGTGACCGAACCGTCATCATTGGCCATACTGCGCATGATGGCCGACTGACAGATGATTCCAATCATTATTTCGTGATGATTTTAATATCGCGTGAGCGAGTTTTTGGTATATATTTTTGGAAAAACACAGGCTTGGTTGTAACTTTGCAATAATCTTGTCGCCCCGGGCGGCTCAACACCCAATATCCCATCGAATGAAACGATCGACATATTATCTGGTATCTCTCCTCGCGGCCCTGCTCATGCTGCCGACAGCATGCGGGGGGCTGAGCGAACAGGAGAAAAAGATGGTAGGTAAATATTATATCCCCGCCGTGTCAGACACACGCCCGCTGATCGAACTCAACACCGACGGCACATCGGTGATGAGAGCCATACGACCGGGTGACATTTCTTACTCGGTCACAGGCGTGTGGAAAGTCGAGAAAGACTCGCTGATCATCGAGAGCGACTCGACAAGCATCACCATTGAGGAGGGTGACCCCGGCCTGGTGGGCCATGTCTCGCCACGCGTAGCATATCCTATCAAGAATTACGACGAAACCACACTCTCGATTCAGCGCCAGGGTATCACATACGACTACCACCGCCGGATGGAATAATCTCAGGTGTATAAATATCCGCATATATGACATTACCTGCTAAAATACTTAAACTCATCATCATCCCCCTGCTGACATTCATCCTCACACTGGTGAGCTGCAGCGAGAAAACCGACCCGGCGACCGCCCTGAGCGATGCCGAGCAGGCGCTTGCCGACGGTTATAACGATCAGGCCGTCGAGCTATGCAACCGCCTGCTGGCCACCGACTCGGCTGCTCTGACCGAAGATCAACTCGGCCGCATGGCCCTGATCTATCTCAAAGTAGCCGAGGCCGACAACAGCGACGAGCATATAGCCGACGCCACCCAGTGTGTGCGCCGCGCGTGGAAACTGTCGTCTGACTCGATGAGAGGCTTTGTCTCGACACTCTCAACCGAGGAGATACCTCAATTCGTCATGCTGACCCGTATCAGCGGCTATATCGACTTCCCCCCTGATCTATCAGAAGAGGAGTTCCCGGAGGACTCTATACATTGACCCCGTATGGACTGGAAATCATCGCTACAATCGCTTAAAGACACCCTCCCCGCCGACGACACCTCTATTGAAGGCAACGAGGCCGAGGCCTCCACGCCTGACATACCCGTCGAGAAAGCGCGCCTTGACATCATTCTTGACAAGAAAGGACGCAAAGGTAAGGCCGCCACTATCGTATCCGGTTTCACCCTCCCCGACAGCGAGATAGAGGAGATTGCCCGCAAACTCAAGCAGCGACTCGGCACGGGAGGCTCATCGCGTGGCGGCGAGATACTCATACAGGGTGACAAACGGCGCGAGACCGCCGACGCCCTGACCGCCATGGGGCTTAAATGCCGAATAATCTGATCTGACCCCGACCATGAAAACCTACCGGATGTACGCCTCATCGATCAACGGCCGATATGTCGATGAGATAGTCGAGATGTTGCGCCGCGGCGCTGTCACCATCTACCCTACAGACACGATGTATGCCATCGGCTGCGATGCGCTCAATAACCGCGCGGTCGAGAAAGTATGCCGCCTCAAGGGCATCAACCCCGACAAACAGCGGCTGTCGATCGTATGCAGCGACATCTCGCAGGCGAGCGATTATGCGCGTATCGACAACAAGGCGTTCAGAATCCTGAAAGAGAATCTCCCCGGGCCGTTTACGTTTATCTTGCCTGCATCTCCAAGACTCGCAAAGGCGTTCAAAGGACGCCACGAAGTCGGTATCAGAGTACCCGACAACGCCATCGCCAGGCATCTTGCCCAGGAGTTAGGTAACCCGTTGCTGTCAACAACCGTCGAGTGGCCTGATGCAGATCCCGAGGACCTATTGCAACCCGCCGCCATCGCCCTGCATTATAGCGACAGCGTAGACGCCCTCATTGACGGGGGCGAGGGGATCGGACACCCGTCGGCAGTAATATCGCTGCTCGATCCATCTTCTCCCGAGATTATACGCCCGGGGGTTGTCACTCCTCAATTATAAACCAACCTACCCTCATGGATAATTTCACCTATTGCGCGCCCACCCGCTACATATTCGGGCGTGACACCGAACTTGAAACCGGACGGATGACCGCACAGACCGGCTGCAGCAAAGTGTTGATCGTCAGCGGTGGCCGGTCGGCCCGTCAAAGCGGTCTGCTTGACCGCGTGATGAAGTCGCTCGACGATGTCGGCATAGAGTATCTCGAACTGACAGGTATCCGCCCCAACCCCACCGATGACCGCGTGTATGAGGGTATCGACCTCGTGCGCCGCAATGGCGTCGACGGCCTGCTGGCTATCGGGGGCGGCTCAGTCATAGACACTGCCAAAGCGATAGCAGGCGGTGCGCTTTATGACGGCGACTTCTGGGACTTCTGGGCCGGTAAAGCCGTGATGCAACAGGCACTCCCCATCGGTGTCGTGCTGACCATCCCGGCAGCCGGGAGCGAGGGAAGCGGCAACTCGGTGATAACCAAGACAGACGGAATGCGCAAGATAAGCCTGCGCACAGACTATGCCTTGCGGCCCAAGTTTGCCATTCTCAACCCTGAACTGACATTCACGTTGCCGCCCGAACAGACAGCAGCGGGTATCGCAGACATGATGGCCCATATCCTTGAGAGATACTTCACCCCCACCTCAGATGTCGAGACCACCGACCGCGTCTCAGAGGGGATACTTATGGCGATAATCAACGAGGCGTCCAAGGTAATGGCTAATCCCCACGATTACCAGGCCAGGGCAAATATCATGTGGGCCGGCACTCTCGCCCACAACGGAGTGTGCGGCTGCGGCCGCCGCGAGGACTGGACCTCGCACGGCCTCGAACATGAACTGTCGGCTCTCTACGGCGTCACCCACGGCGCCGGGCTGGCCGTGGTTTTCCCGGCCTGGATGACATTCATGGCCTCACACCGCCCCGAGAAAGTGGCACAGTTAGGCCGTCGAGTATTCGGCATCACGGGTGACGACGACAAGGCGGTCGCACTTAAGACGGTCGACTCGCTGCGTGCATTTTTCGGTTCGATCGGCCTGCCGTTGACATTAGGCCAGCTCGGCATCCCCAACCCAGACTACGCCACACTCACCCGCAAATTTCATGAAAACAAGGGTACACCGTTCGGACCCTACTACCCTCTGCAACCGATAGACACCGAGGCTGTCTACCGCCTGATGCTCTGATAAAACACTGCCCGGCTGTCAGTCTGCCGAAACCATTGCGCCCTGACGATTGTTGAGATATTACATCACACATTAAACTTACTTAGGGATGAACTCAACCCCACAGCCGCAGCCCCAATCTCAGGCCCGACCTCAGCCCGCTCCGTCACATCGAGGGCTCACACCCCACACCCGTAAACTGGTGCTCGATATCCTCCACACTGTCATATTGATATTGTCAGTGGCCCTGATCGCGTTCATATCATACGACACATTCAAAAATATCGAGTTCCTCGATAACAGAGTCTATATGACATTCCAGTTCTTTGTCTGCGTGGTATTCATGGCCGACTTCTTTATCGAGTTGTGGCTGACGCCTAAAGGTGAGCGCAGACGCTATCTGCGCGGACGCTGGTTCTTCCTGCTCATGTCGATACCATTCCTCAATATTATCGACGCCTATCAGATCGAACTCGCCCCCGACGCCCTCTACTTCGCCCGCTTCCTCCCGCTGGCCCGCGGAGCCCTCGCGCTGGCCATCGTGCTGAGTTACATTGCCTCAAACCGCATCACCGGTATCTTTGTCAGCTACCTGTCAATAATGATACTGTCGGTTTACTTTGCCGGACTGATATTCTATGAGCGTGAAGCCCCCGTCAACCCCGGCGTCACAAGTTATTGGGATGCTTTCGGGTGGTGTTGCCTCGAAGCAACCACCCTTGGAAGCTCGCTCAACCCGATGACCCTTGCGGGTAAACTCCTCGCCGTAGGCCTCTCGCTGATGGGCGTCATCATGTTCCCGCTCTTCACCGTCTACCTATCATCACTGATATTGAAGGGAAGGAGCGTGTTAAGTATTATTAATTTATCTAAACAAAACGTTAAAACCGATGATTCAACGGCAACCAAAGATAACTCATACGGTCAAAAGGTTGCCCAAACCCATAAAAATTCTTAACTTTGCAGATGGTTATCGGAGGAGGCCCAAGGGCTTCCTCCATTTCGTTTTGCGCCCCGCCATCCTACATTAAGGCGGGAGGCGCGATTTGCGCGTTAAAACATAACTGACAACAAAGATGATAGATAAACAGACAGTAGTTGAGGCAGTCGAGCAAGCCATCGCCGGCACAGACCTGTTTGTGGTAGATGTAAAAGTCTCACCCGACAAGTCAATTTCGGTCGAGATCGACTCACCCGCCAACCTTGATATAGATACCTGCTCAGCCCTCACCCGCAAGATCGAAGAGCTGTTGCCCGCCGAGCTCGAGGATTATGACCTCGAGGTCGGATCGGCCGGTCTGACCGCCCCATTCAAAGTCAAGGGACAGTGGCAGAAGAATCTTGGCAAAGAGATAGAACTGCTCACCAATGACGGCCGTAAACTCACCGCAACCCTGACTGAGGTCAGTGACGACACATTCACTATCGAGTATCAGGTCAAAGAGAAAGCCCCCGGTGAGAAACGCCCCAAACTCGTTTACCGGCATGAGGAGATACCTTACACTAACGTCAAGAAGGCCAACTATCTGCTACGGTTCAAATAATCACGCCCACGACCGGGGCACATTGCTAACGAATTAATAACACTGATATAACTTCAAAATATGGCTAAAAAAGAGGAAACACCAAACATGGTGGAGAGCTTTGCCGAGTTTAAGGAACTTAAAAACATCGACAAGACAACCATGATAAGCGTGCTGGAAGAGTCTTTTCGCAATGTGCTTGCGAAAATGTTCGGCACAGACGAGAACCTCGACGTCATCATGAACCCCGACAAAGGGGATGTCCAGATCTTCCAGAACCTCGAAGTCGTGCCCGACGGTGAGGTCACCAACCCCAACCTGCAGATCTCGCTGACCGACGCTCGCGCCGACAACGACCCTGAGGTGGAGATCGGCGAGGAGCATACAAAAGAGATCATCTTTGCAGACTTTGGCCGCCGCGCTATCCTTACTCTCCGCCAGACCCTGCAATCAAAGATTCTCGAGTTGCAGAAAGAGGCAATCTATGAGAAATTCAAAGATCTCGAGGGAGAACTCGTCACCGGTGAAGTTTATCAGACCTGGTCACGTGAGACACTGCTGCTCGATGATGAGAAAAACGAGCTGCTCCTCCCCAAGAATCAGGCTATCCCCGGTGATTTCTTCCGCAAGGGTGAGACCATCCGTGCGGTCATCGCCAATGTCGACAACAATAACAACAACCCCAAGATCACCGTATCGCGCACAAACGAGAACTTCCTGCGCCGTCTCTTTGAGCTTGAGGTGCCCGAGATACATGACGGCCTGATCACCATCCGCGCCGTTGCCCGCATCCCGGGCGAGCGCGCCAAGATCGCCGTCGAGAGCTTTGACGACCGCATTGACCCCGTCGGTGCCTGTGTGGGTGTCAAGGGATCGCGTATCCACGGCATCGTGCGTGAGCTGCGTAACGAGAATATCGACGTTATCCCCTTCACCACCAACCCCTCGCTCTTTATCCAGCGTGCCCTCTCACCCGCAAAGGTATCTTCGATCCGCCTCGACCAGGATGAGAAAAAGGCCGAGGTATTCCTCAAACCCGACCAGGTGTCACTCGCTATCGGTAAGCAGGGCCTCAACATCAAACTCGCCTCGATGCTCACCGGTTATGTCATTGACGTTTACCGCGACACCGACGAGGTGTACGAAGAGGACATCTACCTCGACGAGTTCAAGGACGAGATCGACGAGTGGGTCATCGATACCCTCAAGGATATGGGCTGCGTGACCGCCAAGAGCGTACTCAACACACCCCGCGAGGAACTTATACGCCGCTCTGACCTCGAGGAAGAGACTATCGACAACGTCCTCGAGATCCTCAGTGCCGAGTTTGATGAGGAGAATGCCGGTGACAATGCAGCTGCCCCCGAGGCCGCCGCTGCCGATGATAAGGCGTGCGGCGACGATGATGTCTGCGTCGAGGAACATCCCTCGGAAGACCTGGCCTCTGCCGCAGATGCTGCCGAAGCAGCCGAAGAAACCAAGGCATAACCCAAATTTAGATAACATAAACTCACTCAATGGCGAGAACTAAGATAAGTAAAGTAGCGAAAGACCTCAACGTGGCCCTCCCCACGGTGGTGGACTTTCTGCGCAGTAAAAACATCACTATTGACGATAACCCCAACGCACGCGTTGAGGATGATGTCGTCGACCTGTTAGTCAAGGAATTCAAAAGCGACAAAGATCTGAAGACAAAGTCTGAGCAGTTCTCGTCAGAGAGATTGCAGCAGCGAGAGAAGACCAAGCCTGTGGCAAAGCCCGTTGATGAAATAAAGCTCCCCTCTGAAATCAACAAGCCCAAGATTATCGGTAAAATAGAGCTCGACAAGCATGGCAACCCCGTCAAGGCTGCCCCTGCAGAGCCCGTCCGCCCCGTCGCGGAGAAGAAAGCCGAGAAAGCGCCCGAAAAGATAGAGGCTACCCCTGCTGCGACTACAGTAGCTGCACCCGCCGAGGCTGCCCCCGAAGTAAAGACTGCTGACACCCCCGCAGCCAAAAAGGCTGATGAGGCTGTCAAAAGCGAGGCCAAGGCGGTAGTGACCGAGCCTAAAAAGCCTGACACCCGCGAGACAGAGTCTGCCCCTAAGGCTCAGCCTGCACAGCCTAAACCCGCTACCGCCGATACAACTAAGGGTGATAAGAAAGCCGAGACTCCCCGCAAAGCCGAGCCGAAACCCGATGAGAAACCGGTTGCTCAGGCCACCGCAACCACCCCTGTGGCAGAGGATACCGCCAAAGAGGATATCTTCACAGTCGGTCTGCCCCAGAACCGTCCGACCATCAACGTGGTCGGTAAGATCGACCTCTCGGCCATCAATCAGTCTACACGTCCACGCAAGAAGAGCAAGGAGGAGCGCCGCAACGAGCGCATCGCCAAGCAGCAGGGTGGCGCAGGGACATCAGGCGAGGGTGATCGCAAGAAACGCAAACGCATCGGCTCTAAGGAGAAGATCGACATCGAGAAGCAGGCTAATCAGCCCGGCGGTAACAACGGCGGCAACGGTGGAGGTGGCCGTGGCCGTAACGATAACCGCCGTAATGACAAACCCGGCAAGGGTGGCAACAACAAGCGTGGTGCCGCGCATACCGAGGTAAATGAAGAGGATGTACAAAAGCAGGTTAAGGAGGTGCTCGCACGCCTCACTGCCAAAGATAAGGGACAGAAGAAGGGTGTGAAGTGGCGTAAGGAGAAACGTGAGGCGATGGCCGAACGTGACGCCGCCGCCGCTGCCGCCGCTGCCGCCGAGTCAAAGACCCTCAAGCTAACCGAGTTCGTCACTGCCAACGACCTCGCGTCGATGATGGATGTACCTATCAACAAGGTTATCGGTACGTGCATGAATCTCGGCGTGATGGTGTCGATCAACCAGCGTCTCGATGCCGAGACCATCAACATCGTGGCTGACGAGTTCGGCTTCAAGACCGAATTTGTATCTGCCGAGGTTGTCGAGGCGATCTCTCAGGAGGAGGACAACGAGGAGGATCTCGTAGCCCGTCCGCCCATCGTGACCGTCATGGGTCACGTCGACCACGGTAAGACATCATTGCTCGACTATATCCGCAAGGCCAACGTGATCGCCGGTGAGGCCGGCGGTATCACCCAGCATATCGGCGCTTATAATGTCAAGCTCGCCGACGGCCGCCATATCACATTCCTCGACACCCCCGGTCACGAGGCATTCACTGCCATGCGTGCCCGCGGCGCCAAGGTTACCGACCTCTGTATCATCATCGTGGCAGCTGATGACGACGTAATGCCCCAGACGATCGAGGCTATCAACCACGCCTCGGCTGCCGGTGTACCGATGGTGTTTGCAATCAACAAGATCGACAAACCCGCCGCCAACCCCGACAAGATCAAAGAGGAACTGGCCGGCATGAACTATCTCGTCGAGGACTGGGGTGGTAAATACCAGAGCCAGGATATTTCGGCCAAGAAAGGTATCGGTGTAGAGGAACTGCTCGAGAAGGTGCTTCTCGAGGCTGAGATGCTCGACCTCAAGGCTAACCCCAACCGCAATGCCACCGGGTCGATCATCGAGTCGTCACTCGACAAGGGTCGCGGTTACGTGGCTACCGTACTTGTGCAGAACGGTACTCTCCGTGTCGGCGACATCATCCTTGCCGGTACTCACTACGGTAAGGTCAAGGCGATGTTTAACGAGCGTAACCAGCGTATCAAGGAGGCCGGCCCCGCCGAGCCCGCCCTGATACTTGGTCTCAACGGCGCTCCGACAGCCGGTGATACATTCACCGTCATGGAGTCAGAGCAGGAAGCCCGCGAAATCGCCACCAAACGTCAGCAGCTGCAGCGCGAACTCTCGACCCGTACATCCAAGCGTCTTACGCTCGATGAGGTTGCCCGCCGTCAGGCCCTCGGCTCATTCCAAGAACTCAACATCATCGTCAAGGGTGACGTCGACGGTTCGATCGAGGCCCTCAGCGACTCACTCATCAAGCTCTCTACCCCCGAAATCCAGGTTAACGTCATCCATAAGGCCGTCGGCGAAATCTCTGAGAGCGACGTCTCTCTGGCCGCAGCCTCAGATGCGATCATCATCGGTTTCCAGGTGCGTCCCTCACAGGCCGCACGCCGCGAGGCCGAGCGCGAGGGTGTCGAGATACGCCTCTATTCGGTGATCTATCAGGCCATCGAGGAGGTCAAGGACGCCATGGAGGGTATGCTTGCCCCCGAGCTACGCGAGGAGATTACCGGATCGGCCGAAGTGCTCGAGACCTACAAGATCTCAAAGGTAGGCATCATCGCCGGTGCGCTCGTGCGCGAGGGGAAAATCAAGCGTACAAACAAGGTGCGTGTCATCCGCGACGGTATCGTCCGCTACACAGGCGCACTGGGGTCGCTCAAGCGATTCAAAGATGACGCCAAAGAGGTTGTTGCCGGACTTGAGTGCGGTCTCTCTATCCAGGGTTACAACGACA
Organism: uncultured Porphyromonadaceae bacterium; assembly: GCA_947175215.1. GTDB lineage: Bacteria > Bacteroidota > Bacteroidia > Bacteroidales > Muribaculaceae > UBA7173. The sequence goes on along the minus strand of CAMWLR010000036.1, from coordinate 14,723 downwards.
TCCAGGCCGGCGATATCATCGAGGGCTTTGAGGAGGTCGAGGTTGCCCGCGCCCTCTGATGCTCGCCCACATAAATATAGGCTCTAATATAGGCGACAGCCGCTCGGTGATAGAGCGGGCTGTCGCCCATATTTTTTCATTATCTGAGGGGATTAGAGCGCGATCAAATTTTATCGAGACTGAGCCGTGGGGTTTTGAGTCGCCAAATAACTTCCTCAATATAGGGGTGGAGATCGAGACATCGCTCACACCGACACAACTGCTCTCTCGGCTTCAGGAGATCGAGCAACATATATCTCCTGCGGCACACCGCAATGCCGACGGCACCTACCGCGACCGTGTGATCGACATCGACCTCATTGTGATGGCCGATCCCGACTTCGGGCCTGACAGCGAGTATATTAAAATAACAACCCCTGGGCTGACACTACCTCATCCGAGGGCCTCAGTCAGGGGATTTGTAATGACGCCGTTGATAGAGCTGCATCCCGACTTCAACATCAGTCTGCTCGCCGGCGATAATGATTAGGGCTGCCTGCATCAGCGCAGAGCAAGATTGACCGCGTCAGCGCAGAGCCGGGCCTTGCCTGAGAATGCCGCCGGTAGCGGGATCATATATCACATAAATAGGGGCTTTCTTGTCTGTGAATGAGTTGGGAGCGAGGCCATAGACAATACCGGTCTGTGAGGTCGCAAGCTGATCTGTGGCGTATGTCTTGCCATCATAAACGACAGATACCTTGATTTCGCCGGGGATACAATACGGGATGCCGTTCTTGGGGAATGTGAGTTCCTGCCCCTTCTCGTTAACCGGGTATTCGCCGCGCGAGATTACCGACATATCGACATAAACCGGGCTGCCCGAGAGATCGTCACTGTCGACGATACCGTCAACAGCCGATATGCGGGCCACAACTATCCGCTCGCTGTCATTGTCGGCAAGTTTAGACGGATCAATTATAAAGCTCTCGACCTGAGTGTAAACTGACGTTGTGCCGAGGAACATCGCCGTCAGTGCCTCCTCCTGGGCCTGCAGGTTATCAAGCATCAGTTGCAGTGACTTCCCGTCAGGGGGCATATTATCTGCCTGACCGGTGATGAGGTCGCTGCGGGTCTGACGGATAGCGAAGATTGCCTGGGCAGCGAGTTCGGCGCGCTTGGCTGTCGACTGGCTCTGCAACATCTCCTCGCTGATCACCTGACGGGCAGCCGGGGTCTCGAGCGGAGTGGGGAGAGCAGCCTTTGCCTCCGGCAATTCTACGAGAGTCGTCTTGGGTGTCTCCTCGGTATTGATCGCCATAGGCAACCCCTTGGTGTCAAGTGTGACATATACGGGATAACCGGCCTTGAACTGTACAGAATATGTCTCATCGGTGTCAGGTATACCGTAAGACTCTATCACGGCGCTTAGCATACGGGCAGAGTGCGACTCGGCCTTTATCGGGTCCTTGACGTTGAGATATTTCGGAGCGTAACGATAAAACTCACCCGGTTTCTTTACCGTGATCTCTGCCTCGATGGTGACGCGGAGCATGGTCTTGGGGAGAGAGTATATCAACCCGTAGTCGTTGGCCTTGGTGGCCGACAGACGTTGGGCCTGCTGAGCCGACATCACCGGGGCGGCGAGAGCGGCTACGGCAATCATGAGTATATGCAGTAGTTTCATTGTCAGTTGATTGTATGGCGTTATTTCATCGTCTCGCGTATGGCGCGCCCGATATTGGCGGCGATATCACCGGCGGTCACACCATATTCGCCATGTTCGGCCTGAGCCATCTCACCGGCCACACCGTGGATATAGACGGCTATAATCGAGGCAATCTCGGCACGGTATCCCTGGGCCATCATTGCCAACAGCAGCCCTGTAAGCACATCGCCGCTGCCGGGGGTAGCCATGGCGGGGCAGCCCGACGAGTTGAAATAGATCTTGCCGTCAGGGCGGACGATAGCCGTGTAACGGCCTTTCAGGATGATCAGGATGTTATAATATTTGGCCATCTCGATAGCCTTGCGCAGACGGGCCTCAGACGAGGGTTGCGGGCCAAACATTCGGTCGAACTCACCCGCATGGGGAGTCATCACCGACAGAATGGGGATGTTGTTGAGCATTGCCGGGCGCAGTGCGATGCAGTTGAGGGCGTCGGCATCGAGGATTACAGGTTTGTCGATGCTCGACAAGAAATCCTCAAGGGCCTTGACGGTCATTTCGTTAGTACCGATACCCGGGCCTATGGCGATAGCCGAGAAATCACGCTCGGGATGTATCTCGGTCAGACAGGCGTCACCGCGGTTGTTGCGATACATTGCCTCGGGCACGGCGGTCTGCAATATCTGATACCCCCATTTGGGCGCACTGACGGTGAGTTTACCGACACCGCCTCGCAATGCACCTTTGGCTGCAAGTACGGCCGCACCCATCATACCGTAGCTGCCGGCATAGAGTATAGCCGAGCCAAAGTCTGCCTTGGATGCAAACTCCTTGCGATGCCACAGGCGGCGGTGAATGTCTCGCTTCTCAACCAGGCAAAATTCGGCAGGCAGTGACGATATAGCCTGACTGCTCAGGCCCACGTCAATGGTCTTCCACTCCCCTACCAGCTCGGCATTGTCGGGGATGAAGAAACAGAGGCGGGGGAATTGTATTGCCAAAGTGAGGGTGGCGTGGATGGTGTTGCGGTTGACGATACGCGGATTCCAGTCACCGAACATTCCCGACGGCAGGTCGATCGACACCACGGTCGGTTTCTCCTCGTTGATATACTGCACAAGTGATTGGAAACCGCCGCGCAGCTCTTCGCGCAGGCCGGCCCCGAAGAGGCCGTCGACAACCAGATGACTCGATGTGATGTCGGGCGGTGTGAATCGGCTGGTCACCTCATGAAAGTCGATCTCGGGGACAGCCTCAAGCAGACGGTCACGCATAGCGATACACTCGTCAGAGAGTTTGTCGCCGCCGATATTGAATAGATATACAGTGGGCCTGAATCCATGTTCATATAACAGACGGGCCGTGGCCAGCGCGTCGGCACCGTTATTGCCCGGGCCGGCAAAAATGATCGTAGGCTTTGACGGACGCCACCGGGCCGCAATCTCATCGGCCACACCCTCGGCCACACGCATGATGATCTCGCCGGGGGGTACACCCTCGGTGTCGATTGTGAAGCGCTCGATGCTGCGTATCTGTTCGTTGGTAAAAAGTTTCATTTATTGTTGCGGAAGAATATACTTGGCTGCAAATTTACGGATTTTTCCGCGATTGCGCTTTGCTGATTTATTAAAAATCCTCAACGTCAGTCCATAAAGACAAAATAAACGGCCAATATCAGACAGACAAATGCTGCGAAATGATTCCAGTGGAGGGTCTCCCCCTTGAAAAATATCACCGTAAAGACCGTAAAGACAATCAGCGTCACCGCCTCTTGTATCACCTTGAGCTGCATAAGCGAGAACGACCCGCCGTTACCCTGAAACCCCATACGGTTTGCCGGCACCTGACAGGTATATTCGAGCAGGGCGATTCCCCACGATACCAATATGACGATATAGAGCGGTGTATTTGAGGTGAATACTTTCATCTCCTGCAACTTGAGATGGCCATACCACGCAAATGTCATAAAGATATTAGAGATAACAAGCAGCAATATCGTAAGCCAGGCATTCATATCATTAAAATTTATGCAAAATTACGAAATTTCACAGAGCCTTAAGCCTTCTTGATGAGAAAAAGATGTTCCGCGAGATGGTGTGGGGAAAAAAGCGGTAAAAAACGGGGTGACGGTTTTGTAATCTGACGAAAAATTGTTTAATTTTGCACAATTATTCAAACCTGATGAAAGAAGTCACTTATAACGGGCTCACTTTCGAGCCATACATCCTTAAAGAGAAAATCGACGCCCGCATTAAAGAGCTGGCGGCGGCCATCACTGAGGAACACCGTGGCAAACGTCCGCTGTTCCTGTGTGTACTCAACGGAGCTTTCCCGTTTGCCTCTGACCTTTTCCGCGAGGTTGAGACCGATGCCGAAATCTCATTCATACGCCTCAAGAGCTATGAGGGGACATCAACCACCGGCGTCGTCAAAGAGATCATGGGCCTGGGCGAGAATATCGAGGGGCGCACCGTGATCGTGATCGAGGATATCGTTGACACCGGCCACACCATCAAGAGACTCCTTGATGATCTGCGCAAGAAGAATCCCGCCGAACTCAAGGTGGCGACCTTGCTCTTTAAGCCTGAGTCACTCAGATGCGATGTCAAGCCCGACTATGTCGGTTTCTCTATTCCCCCGAAGTTTATCATCGGTTTTGGCCTCGACCTCGACGGCCTTGCCCGCAACCTCAAGGATATCTATGTCCTAAAGGAGCAGGCCGACTGATACCCCCTGCAGGTGACCGTCATGGTATGGCAGTCATCGTAAGGTGAAAAAGATTTTTAGTAACAGACAATGAATGTTGTGATTTTCGGAGCTCCGGGTAGCGGTAAGGGTACTCAGAGCGAAAAACTTATTGAGCGATACGGCCTCCACCATATCTCGACCGGTGAAGTGCTGCGCGACCATATAGCCCGCAAAACACCTATCGGACAGATAGCCAAGACATATATCAACCAGGGGCAACTGATACCTGACTCGCTGATGATAAAGATCCTCGAGGAGATCATCGACAATGAGCCAGCCGCAAAGGAGGGTGTCATTCTTGACGGTTTTCCACGCACGATCCCTCAGGCCGAAGCTCTCAACAGGTTTCTTGAGAAGCGCGGGCAGAAAATCCATCATGTCGTCGGTCTCGAAGTCCCCGAGGAGGAGCTCGTAGACCGCATGCTGCGCCGCGGTCAGGAAACCGGCCGCGCCGATGACAATCTCGAGACCATCAAGAATCGCCTTAAGGTCTATCACGAATCGACCACCCCTCTGCGTGACTTCTATATTAAAGAGGGTAAGTACCGTCCCATCCGGGGTAGCGGCAGTGTCGATGATATATTCAATGATATCACCGAGGCCATCGAAAAGGAGATCGAGGCCGAGTGACCCGCGTCACGGCGATGTCTCCATAGCATCTCCCCTACAAAATAATTAGGATCCATGTTAGACAAAATAGCAAATCTCAAGGCTGAAATTGAGGCTCTCGCAGCCTCGACCCCTCAGGAGGTCGAAGCCCTCAGAATCAAATATCTCTCAAAAAAAGGTGAGGTGAGCGCACTGATGGCTGACTTCCGCAACGTGGCTGCCGACCGCAAGAAAGAGGTGGGCATGGCTATCAACGCCCTCAAGATGCTCGCCACCGACAAGATAAACAGCCTCAAGGCAGCTACCGAGCAGGCCGATACCCTCGATGATACCCTCGACCTGAGTCGCTCTGCCAGCCCCGTTGCACTGGGTACACGCCACCCGCTGTCGCTTGTGCGCGATGAGATCGTCAATATATTCAGCCGTCTGGGATTCACCGTGGCCGAGGGTCCTGAGATCGAGGATGACTGGCATGTGTTCTCATCGCTCAACTTCGCCGAGGACCACCCGGCACGCGACATGCAGGATACGTTTTTTATCGGTCGCAACCCCGATGTGCTGCTGCGCACCCATACCTCGTCAGTGCAATCGCGCGTGATGGAGCACACACAGCCCCCTATCCGCATCGTGTGCCCCGGTCGCGTATATCGCAACGAGGCTATCTCGGCGCGTGCCCACTGCTTCTTCCATCAGGTCGAGGCACTATATGTAGACAAAAACGTATCGTTTGCAGACCTCAAGCAGACGCTGCTCTATTTCGCCCGCGAAATGTTCGGCCCTGACACCGCCATACGTCTGCGCCCCAGCTACTTCCCGTTCACCGAGCCCTCAGCCGAGATGGATATATCATGTAATCTGTGCGGTGGCAAGGGTTGCGGATTCTGCAAACATACCGGTTGGGTCGAGATTCTCGGTTGCGGCATGGTTGACCCCAATGTGCTCGATGCCTGCGGTATCGACTCAAAGGTCTACTCGGGCTTTGCACTGGGCATGGGCATAGAGCGTATCGCCAACCTCAAGTACCGCGTCAACGACCTGCGTCTCTTCTCAGAGAATGACGTGCGTTTCCTCAAGGAGTTTACCCACGCCCACTGATATCTCTCAGACGCGAGCGCAGATGCCACGCATATCTATCGCCGAACGTTATCGTCAGGTGCTCGGGCGATTTGCCGCCGAGATGCCCGAGCCCAAGACCGAGCTGAGGTATGACACGCCGTTTCACCTGCTGTTAGCGGTCATATTATCGGCCCAATGTACAGACAAACGTATCAATCAGGTGACCCCTGCGTTGTTTGAGGCATTTCCGGACGCAGCCTCACTGGCGGCCTCTGACGAAGAGACCGTATATGAATATATCAAATCGGTCTCATACCCCAACAACAAGACAAAATCTCTGCTCGGGGCGGCGCGTTGTCTGGTCGATAATTTCGGCGGCGAAGTGCCTGACAATATCGACGACCTGCTCACTATCCCCGGTGTCGGACGCAAGACAGCCAACGTCATGCTCTCTGTGGTATGGCATCGCGCGGCAATGGCCGTCGACACCCATGTGTTCAGGGTGGCCGAACGAATCGGCCTGACCACCGGCTCAAAGACCCCCCGGCAGACCGAGGATACATTGGTCAAGCATATCCCTGACCAACAGATACCTTTAGCACATCACTGGCTTATATTGCACGGACGTTATGTCTGCAAGGCCCGACGCCCCGATTGTCTCAACTGCTCAATCAGAGAGTGGTGCAGATATTACGGCAATCAGAGTAAAAAAGATAAAAGGTCTGAGTAAACAGAGTTAAATGGCTGATTATACGTTTTTAACACTTATCGAGGTTATCGGCACCATCGCGTTTGCCATCTCAGGTATCCGGTTGGCAGCCTATCGCAACTTTGATTGGTTTGGCGCATATACCGTCGGTCTTGTCACAGCCATCGGGGGCGGAACACTGCGCGACATTCTCCTCGACATCCCCGTTTTCTGGATGCAGACCCCCCTCTATCTCGGCGTGACCGGTATTTCGCTCGCCGTTGTCATCCTGTTCCGCAAGATGCTTGTGAGCAACAACCGTATGCTCTTTATTTTTGACACCCTCGGTCTGGCCCTGTTTGTCGTCATCGGTATACAGAAAACCCTCGCTGCCGGTTATCCGATGTGGGTGGCGATAGTCATGGGTGTCATCACCGGCTCGTTTGGCGGTGTGCTGCGTGACATCCTAATCAATGAGCAACCGCTCTTTTTCCGTAAGGATATTTATGCCACCGCATGTATCGGTGGCGGACTGGTATATTGGCTCGCGGGTCTGCTTGGCTCAGGCCCGATCGGCTGTCAGTTGGCGTGTGCCATCGTAATCATCGTGTTGAGGATGTGTGCTTTGCGATGGAACTGGCATCTGCCGGTACTGTCGATGGCCGTCACACCTGACAAAAAATAAACGGTTATAGCTCCGGATCAAACGACCCGGCCTCGATTGCTTTGTCATCCCCCTTGTCGGCCGTCGCGGTCTTAAGGCCGTTGCGCAGCCAACTGCCGCGGATAAGACGCCACAGGAATATCGCCCCTCGGAATATCAGCTCGATGCACATAGCTAACCATACACCCTTAAGGCCGATCGAACTGGCCAGGATGGCAGCGATGGGGATACGTACCAGCCAGATACTCACAAAGTTCATTGCCGCCGGTATCACCGTGTCACCCACACCGACCATCACGCCGTATGCCACGATCGAGGCCGCATACATCGGTTCGGCCCACGCCTCGATGCGCAACACCTCTGTGCCGAGGTTACAGATCTCACTCACGGGCGAAAGCATCCCCATGACGTATGGAGCTGTCACGTAGAGTATCGCCCCCATGATGGTCATAACGGCCATACCCATTCCCACTGTCACATAACCCAACCGGCGCGCGAGATCGAGACGGCGCGCGCCGTAGCTCTGACCGACCAGCGTCGTGGCCGCATCGCCGATGCCGAACCCCGGCATATAGCATAAGCTCTCGGCTGTTACGGCAAATGCGTTGGCGGCAATGGCGATGACTCCTAACGGCGCGACTATCAGTGTAATCATGATTTGGGCGCCACTGATGACTCCATGCTCGAGGGCGACAGGCGCAGACACCTTGACGGCATTGCGGATTATACTGCCCGAGGGGCGGAACGAGCCGTGTTCGCCCGTGCGGTAAATCTTCATCCCCTCCTGACGGCAGCATAGATACCACATAACCAGGGCCGAGGTAACCAACTCGGCCAGTACCGTGCCCAGGGCTGCCCCCAACACTCCGAGCCCGGCACCGGGCATCGTGAAGTGAAACCCAAACAGGGTTGCATCGCGTGACTCAAAAATCAGGAAGAAGTTGAATATCACGTCGAGGACGCACATCATCACGTTGAGTCCGCCCGGCACCTTCATATTCCCCGCAGCGCGTAATATTCCACACCCTAAATAGTTGAATATCAATATCGGCAACGCCATTACAAAGACCATGAAGTATAGCGAGGCGTTGTGTCTGACCTGCTCGGCACCACCGAGCCATCCGGGCAGCGGCGAGGCGATACAGACTCCGATCAACCCCACAACGCACCCCACCACGAGAGACGCACCGATAGCCTGACGTAGCACCTTGCGCGCTCCTTTGAAGTCTGACGCCCCTATGCGGTGTGCCACCTGCACAGAGAAGCCGACCGTCGAGGCGGATGTAATCCCCCAGAACAGCCACAGGCTGCTCGCCATCAGTCCGATCGATGCCGAGTCATCAGCGCCGAGTTGCCCTACCATCGCCGTGTCTATATACTGCATGATGATGCTCGACAACTGAGCCATCATCGCCGGCCACGACAATTTGGCGGCGAGCATGAGGCACTGCCGACGGTTGAGGGATTCGCCCGATTGTATCTGTTTTATGCCTGCCAAGAGTTATTAGCGCTGAGGTGATATGATTGGTTGTGGTGGAGATAATGAGGTTATAGAGCCGTCAGGTAAGCGATCAGACGCCTGAGCCCCTCGCGCAACCTCTCTCTGGGGCATGCGATATTGATGCGGATGTAACCTGCAATGCCATACATGTCACCGCAGTTGACCCACACTTTCGCCTCGGTCTTGAGACGTTCCTCAAGCGCCTCTGACTCAACCCCTAACGAAGATATGTCGACCCAGGGGAGATATGTCGCCTCAAGGCGAGCCATCGGGCAACCGGGCAGCGCCTCGCTGAGCATATCGCGTGTCATGATATAATTGTCACGCAAATACTCCCGGAGCAGGTCAAGCCACTTCTCTCCCTCGGAAGTGTATGCGGCCTTGAGCCCCTCGACTCCAAAGGGGTTGACGTCACACACCTCGTTGATATTGATGGCGCGGTCAACTGCGCGGCGCACCTCGGTGTCGGGACAGACGATATTGGCGATCTGCAACCCCGCAGTGTTAAACGCCTTGGAGGGTGAGAGGCAGACGATCGCCGCCGGGTCGACCGTGCCGTAGGGGGTGTATGACATACCCGGCATAGTCAGCTCACAATGGATCTCATCGCTGACGACCCTGACGCCGTGGCGACGACAAATCTCGCTCAGACGGCCCAATTCGTCACGCGTCCAGAGTCTGCCCGCAGGATTATGAGGGTTGCAGAGCAGCAGCATAGTGTTTGACGGCTCGGCGGCTTTACGCTCGAGGTCATCAAAATCCATGCGGTAGGTAAACTCATTGTCTGACAGCGCGACACGTGTGAGCGGATTCTCCACTATGCGGCAACCGTTATTGCGTATCGACGAGAAGAAACAGTTATAGACGGGTGTCTGCACTATCACTCCCTCACCCGGGGCGACAAGCCCCTTGATAATTGCCGAGAGAGCGGGGACTACCCCCGAGGTATAGATCACCATGTCGCGGTCGATGGTATAACCGTGACGGCGCGAGAACCAATCGGTCAATGCCCGGTAATACTCGTCACCGACCCGGGTATAGCCGAATACGCCGTGCTCGACACGCCTCTGCAGCGCGTCGATGATGCAGGGGGCAGTCTTGAAGTCCATATCGGCCACCCACAACGGGATGACATCGGGGTCAGGATCGCTGTCCCATTTATAAGAACCGCTCCACTTGCGGTCGGGAGCGGTGTCAAAATATCTTTCGGTCAGTGTCATAAGTCAGATTTCGGTCTCGATGTGACAGTCGGCCGGAGCGAGAATATTCTTGTCGAGGATAATCTCACCGATGGTGAGGGCCTTGATAGACCCGGTGCGTGGGTTCTTGACGCTAACGATGCCCGAGTTGACGGTGGCGTTAACCTCAGAATCCTCAAAGGCCAGGTCACACTCGTCACCCATCGTGCAATCCTCGAGTATCAGGTTCTTGCAGTAGCACAACGGCTGTATGCCGTTGATGCGGCAGCGCACCAGGCGCAGGTTGCGGGAGTGCCAGCCTAAAAACTCGCCGTTGATCTCAGAGTCATAGACGGTGACATTATCTGTCTCCCAGAATGCGTCACGCGAATTAATGACCGAGTTGCGTATCGTCACGTTGCGGCAGTACTGGAATGAGTAGTTGCCGTCTTGATGATAACGGTCGATGTCAATATCGGCGCAGTGAAAAAATATGTAGTCGGCCTTCTCGACCTTGACATCGCGCAGTTTAATGCCGCGGCATCCCCACAGGGTCTCCTGGGCATCGGGGATAGCGACGTGCTCGAGCGACAGGTTCTCCATCTCGCGGAACATTTTGGGAGCATCGACCTGACAGCGGCGCATATCGAGGTTGCGCGAATACCATAGGGCGGCACGGGCTTCCGGCTTAAACAGGCAGTCGGTGCAACGGAAAGTATCGACGTGCCAGAACGGATATTTCCCCTCAAATACACATCTGTCGGCATCAATATCCGAGCAGCATTTCAGTGCCGATTCGCCGGGGTGAAAGGTTACTTCGCGCAGACGCAGCTTATGTGTGGCAAACAGAGCGCGCTCACCGCCAAACTCCTTGCCGGTGACCTCTTTCATATCAGCGGGAAACTTGACGGGAGTGAATACATTATCTGTGGTTGTGGTCGCGGGGTTGGTGGCCTTGGTGTTTTCTGAATCTTTCATGATATTTCTACATTTAATATCCCAAAAAGTTCTCCTCGGCGGGGAGAGTGGTACAAAATTAGCAAAAATATTTGTAAATTTGCAGCAATGAATCTCAGTAATTTCAACCGATACCCCCGACAGGAGGATGGCAGCCGCGCCCCCCGTTCGCTCTATGAGCGCGCGGCCGGTGACGGCGCATGGCTGGGGGTGTGGTTTACGGTGCTCTTCTTGCTGAGTGTGGCGTCGATGAAGATGGCTCTGCTCAACATCATCGTGCTGACCATGGCACTGATGGTGCCGTTTATCGCCTACCGCTTTCTGCGCCGCACATACGTCGCTTCTCACGGGCTGATGAGCTTCTCGGCGGTGTGGATGCAGGGGATTCTCACTTTTGCAGCCGGGTCACTGATACTCTGCGCGGCGGCCTACATCTTCATGCGCTGGATCTATCCCGACTTTATCCTTGATACTCTAAGGTTAGGTATTGAGTTTTATGAGCACGAACCCGGCGGAGCAGGTGCAGATCTCGCCGCCGAGTTCCGCGCGATAATTGACAACCGCCTGGTGCCCTCGCCCGTATCGATAGCTATGGTGTGGCTGTGGCTCGGCCTCTTCTCGGGGTCGGTGCTGTCAATGTTTCTCGCCGCGGTGGTCAGGATCGCCAAAGTGCCGATCAGCAACAATATCAAAATTGACAATGAACAATAAGGAATATCCCGTAGATATATCGGTGATTGTCCCCCTGTATAACGAGGAGGAATCGCTGCCCGAACTGCAAGCATGGATCGAGCGGGTGATGAACGACAACGGTTTCTCATACGAAGTCATCTATGTCAATGACGGCTCGACCGACGGGTCGTGGGGAGTGATAGAGGGTCTGGCCCAAAGTAACAAGTGTGTCCACGGCGTAAGTTTTCGCCGAAATTACGGCAAGTCACCCGCGCTGCATACCGGTTTCCGCAAGGCCGTCGGCCGCGTGGTCATCACGATGGATGCCGATCTGCAGGATTCACCCGACGAGATTCCCGAACTTTACCGCATGATCACCAAGGATGGGTATGACCTGGTGAGCGGCTGGAAACAGAAACGTTATGACCCGCTGTCAAAGACCATCCCCACCAAGCTGTTTAACGCCACCGCACGCAAGGTCAGCGGCATACATAACCTGCATGACTTTAACTGCGGACTCAAGGCTTACCGCAACAAGGTGGTCAAGCATATCGAGGTATACGGCGATATGCACCGCTATATCCCCTATCTGGCCAAGAATGCCGGCTTTACACGCATCGGCGAGAAGGCCGTGCACCATCAGGCGCGCAAGTACGGCAAGACCAAATTTGGCCTCGACCGCTTTGTTAACGGCTACCTCGACCTGGCAACCCTGTGGTTTACCGGTAAATTCGGCGTCAAACCGATGCACTTCTTCGGTCTGCTTGGGTCGCTGATGTTTATCCTCGGTTTTATCGCCGTGGTTATAGTCGGCGCCTGGAAACTCTGGGCGATGTACGCCGGTCAGCCTTACAAGCTCGTGACCGATTCACCATATTTTTATCTCTCGCTGACGTCAATGATATTGGGTACGCAGCTGTTCCTGACCGGATTCCTGGGTGAACTGATCGTCAGGAACTCGTCGCGCCGCAATGAATATGAGATCGAAGAGGAGATCTGACACTATACACCGTCTCGTGAAATCAGCCAGCTCACATATACAGTCGATACTCTCGTTGATGCTGTCGCTTATCCCTATGGGACTGCTGACAACGAGCTGTAACACGGCCGGATGCACCGACAATCAGAACGCACTGCCGCTGATGGGATTTTATGACTATGTCACCGAGGCATCTATCTCGCTCGACTCGATAGATCTCGGTGGAGTCGGCGCGCCCGACGGTGCGCTGCTGGTCACATCGGGCCGGAGGGTCAGCCAGGTGTATCTGCCGTTTCGCGACGGATATGATCAGGTGACTTTCTGCATACATTATGATTATAAGTTGCAGGGAATCGATGACCCCTCGTTTGACGATCTGATCACATTTACATACGATACCGAGCCATATTTCGCCTCAAGTGAGTGCGGGGCGATGTACCGTTATACAATCACCGGGGTGACATATACCCGCAATCTGATTGACTCTATCGCTGTCACAGACAATGTCATAGACAACATCGAGAAAGAGCGGATAAAGGTATTTTTCCGCACCGCTCAGAATGAAGAGTCAGATAATCCCGATAACTCTGAGGATGACTCAGACAACCCCGAGGATAATTCTGGCGACAACCCTGAGGAGGGGGATGAGGAGCAATGAAAAATCTCAGGACGTTTCTGATGTTGATTTTGCTCACCACCGTCATTGACGCCGTGGCGCAACGCAGGGTCACACCCGTCACCAACCCCTCTAAAAGCATTGCCGGTGTCAATGAGAACAAGCAACCCGGCGACTCTATCGACCGCTCAAAGCTCGTCAGTGTCACCGATGATATGGGTAACACCGTATGGGTTGACACTATCAGCGGCAAGGAGATTAATGACACTATCGCCCCCGGTAACGCTCCGCTGGGTCGTGTACCCAAGATGCTAAACCCGTTGCTGTTCAGCGCATCAGTGGGTATCGATATTTGGGATCCGCTTATGAGGATATTCGGGCAAAGCTACGGCCTGATCGGGTTCTCGGCCGAACTAAACCTGCACAACCGATATATACCTGTCGTTGAGGTCGGCCTGGGTAATGCCAACTCCACCCCTGCCCATCAAAATTACACCTACCACGTGGGTATATCGCCCTATTTCAGGATCGGTGTCAATTATAACTTCCTGTATAACAGCAATCCCGACTATCAGTTTGTGGCCGGGCTCCGTCTGGGCTGGAGCCGGTTTAACTATCAGCTGCGCGATGTCACCATAACCGACTCATATTGGGGCGAATCGGAGGTAGTCAACTTCCCGGTGCAGACCTCATCGGTGACTTACCTCAACGTCAACTTCGGCCTGCGCGTCAAAATATGGAAACCGATCTCGATGGGGTGGAACGTGCGCTTCCGCACTATACTCCACGAAACCGCCCAACCCGACGGCAAGCCGTGGTATATCCCCGGCTACGGGTCGCGCAACGGCATTATTACAGGCTCATTCTCAATCTACTATACATTCTCTCTGGTCAAGAAAAAACCGGTCATAACAGAGACAGATGCTGACCCGCTCACCGAATAATCATCCAACACAAAGATAATGAAAATAGCACTTTGCAGTGACCATGCCGGTTACGAACTCAAGAGCATGATCGAGGGTTACCTCGAATCACAAGGTAAGGAATTTGAAGATTTCGGCACAAACTCGACCGAATCGTGTGACTACCCCGACTATGCCCACCCCTCAGCCATCGCCATCGAGGAGGGACGATGCTATCCCGGCATCGCCATCTGCGGCACCGGCAACGGCATAGGCATGACTCTCAACAAACATCAGGGTATCCGCGCCGCCCTCTGCTGGAACGTTGATATCGCCCGTCTGGCCCGCGAGCACAACGACGCCAACGTGCTCGTTCTACCCGCCCGCTTCATCGACCCTGTCACCGCCCTGGCCATCGTCGACACCTTCCTCAACACCCCCTTTGAGGGTGGTCGCCACGAGCGCCGCGTCGCCAAAATCCCCGCCACCCCCACCTGCTGAGCCC
>CAMWLR010000035.1 GCA_947175215.1 uncultured Porphyromonadaceae bacterium | reverse complement strand
TACGCATTTGGGTTGCGGGTGGGAGAACCGCCGGAGATGTAACGTCTAGGTCAGATTTTGTCGGGACGTTTCAGTAGGAATTAACTGATAAAAAGCACTTGAGCGCAGATGATATTTCACTGTCGCAAAGGTAGGGCTGACCACTCAACGCAAAATAAGACCCTCCGGGAATACTCATGCCCGACAGCCACATGAAATAGATGTCCCTTTTCAACAGTTCCTCGATACGCCGTGAGGAATAGACATTGCTCAGGTAGGCGAATACCAGTACCTTGAGTATCATCTTCGGATTGAAAGCACTGTTGCTCCCACCCCGATATGTCGACAGGATATCACTGATGTCAAGACGGTCTATGACCGCATCGACAATCCGCACCATGTGATTTGCGGGGACAAGTTCATCAAGGGAGGAAGAAGCAGATGTTGTTTTCTATTGTCGGATTATTGCTAACTTTGCCATGTTATGTTTTGATTATTAGTTATTTAGTTGCAACCCAAATTTACTAAAAATCTTTGACATGACAAAGGCTTTCACACTGAATCTCAGCATGAAAGCCTTATTTTTTACTCGATTATTTAATGAAAAAGAGACCGCCTAAACTTGTTAGACATTCTTTTTTCGGTTATTATGACAGGGTATTGAATATTGCAGGGCAATACTTATATCGGACAGTAATGATTATGATCAAACTCTTAATGGTTTGGGATACTCCACAAAGAGAATATTAAGCCTGGTGCTGGGGTCGCAACAGGTCGTTGACGGTCTTGACGGGGTTGAATGTCGAGATGGGGACTTCGACAAATGCAGTGTTCCAGTCACTCATCGCTCCGTTCCACAAGCCGGGGAGCTCGAGAGCCTTGAGGTTACGTCCGTGCAGTGATTTAGATGAAATAAACCCGGTGTCAGGGTCTACATGTTCTGGTAGGTCATATTTGTGACCATAGTTATCTCGCAGGTAGCAGACGAGATCTACCGGGTTAAAGTGCGTGGCCTTTGACATCATTGCACGATTCTCGGGTTGCGACAGGTCAATTTGGGTGCTTTCGAGAATCTGGAGTGAGCGAGAGCCGTCAGAATTGTATGTAATGTAGGGGCCGCCCCCTGGCTCACCCTCGTTGCGTACCATACCGCATACTCTCATGGGGCGGTTGAGTTTGACACGGAGATATGTCGAGAGATCCTCACCTTTGAGATTGGTAAGAGCGGGAGAATCAAATCCGAAGCTCTTACGCAGGAATTCCGCGATATCATTGAGTTGCGCTTCGTTGTACTCACGGCTGTCTATGAGATTGATATATGTGGTTGCCCGATCATGCAGTTCGATCAGGTAACCAGCCAGTACCTTTTTGTATCTCAGGGTAGATTCACGGCGGGAGTCGGGGACGACATTATCAATATTCTTGATAAATACGACCGTCGAGTCAAGATCGTTGAGATTCTGTATGAGAGCGCCGTGACCGCCGGGACGGAACACAAGGTGGCCATCTTCACGGAAGAGTGTGTTATCCTCATTAACGGCGACTGTGTCTGTCGAGGGTTTCTGTTCAGACATCGATACCTTGAATTTGACACCGGTCTCTTTCTCGATGACTGGAACTGCCTCAGTCAGTTTGGCGGTGAATGCCTGACGGTGGGCCGGAGAGACTGTCAGATGAAGATTGACGGTGCCATCTTTCTGACGGGCTGTCTGTGCACCCTCAACAAGATGTTCCTCAAGAGGTGTACGAGTCGAGTTGCCGGCATGGTGGAAAGTCAGAAGCCCCTTGGGGAGGTTTCCGTAATTGAGACCGTCCTCGCTGATGATCGCCATGATGACCTCTTTCTGATTACCCTCTGCCAGCAGTTGGTCAACACTCTTGCCTGTGTTTTTTTTGAGAACGTCATCAAGCTGGTTGAAAAAAGCGATATTGTGGATATCTCGCAGCAGCTTGTCTACATCCGACCCCTCGGGAGCTTTGGTAGCGTCTGACTCAACAAAACTATAAAGAGCCTTGAACATACGTGATGCAGCCCCTGACGCGGGAACAAACTTGCATACATCTCCGCCATCGGCGAGATACTTATCCCAGCGTGCAATTGCCTTATCTTCCTCATCGGGCGTGAGGACGGTGATACCCTCACCCTGACGGGCCGAATCGTAAATTTTAAGGTAGGGGAATCCGGTCTTGAATCGTTCGACCTGTTTGAGCAGAGTTTTCTCAGAAATCCCTTGGCGGGTTAACTGAGCTTTGTCGTCGTTTGATAACATGATGATATATGTTTTATGTTAGGTATTGTATCAGTTTAGGTGGGGATTGGCGGGGTGATAGAGCCAATTGCGGTATCTTGCCCCCAGTTTCCTTACAGCTTCATGCCACATCTTATCTCCGTCATTACCAAAAAGAGCATCGGGTATTGGGGGAGGGGCAACCGCCCAAACATACTTGTCGATCTCATCCTCGAGTTGCATTGCGTCCCAACCGCTGTAACCGACAAAAAATCTGATCTTGCCATCGGTGTCGAGCCCCATATTGACATAACTCTTTACCTGATCAAAATCTCCACCGAGATATAACCCGGGCGAGATCTCCTTGACACCATCAAATACGTGTCCGAGGGTATGCAGGTAAAAAAGCCGGTCGGTAGACATGGGGCCGCCGCAGTGTATGGGGATATCAACCTCATCGTCAATACCCTCGATCGCTTCACCAAGGGTATAGCCCGTAGGTTTGTTCAGGACAAGACCCATCGCCGATTTACCTCTCTCATATTCGATCAGCGATATTACTCCGTGATTAAAATACTCCTCGCGCAGAAACGGTTCGGCAATGAGCAGCGAACCCGCTGCCGGTTTGCCGGTGGGGTGTTTAATACTGAATAATGATGTATCGAGATCGTTAAATATCATCGTGTCAATGTAAGAGGTAAATGTCTATATGGGGGCAGAGTGTTCCGCTAAAGGAAGACAGCGGTGAGCTCAGAGAGTCAGGAAACGCTCGGCATCGAGAGCTGCACGACATCCCGACCCGGCGGCATTAATGGCCTGCTGATACATCGGATCGGCGACATCGCCGGCAGCGAATACACCGTCGACAGAGGTGTGAGTAGTGGGGGCTGCGACGACGATATACCCCTCGCTGTCGAGTTCGAGCTGCCCTCTGAAAAGGGTGGTGTTAGGTGTATGCCCGATAGCGAGGAAAAATCCGTCGATCTTGATGTCAAAGTGACGTTCCTGATCAGTGCCTTTATGCTCTACAAGTTTCGCCCCCTCGAGTACCTCGTCTCCAAAGAGGCTGACGGTGTTGCAATTAAAGAGTATCTCGATATTGTCACGTTCTTTAAGACGGTTCTGCATAACCTGTGAGGCTCTCAAAAATCCCTTGCGAACAATGAGATAAACCTTCTCGGCCAATCCTGACAGATATAGAGCCTCCTCACAGGCGGTATCGCCGCCGCCGACTACGGCCACACGTTTCTTGCGGTAGAAAAATCCGTCGCAGGTGGCGCATGCTGACACACCTAATCCGAGATATTTCTGTTCGTCAGGCAAGCCCAGATAGCGAGCTGACGCACCTGTGGCGATTATCACAGTGTCTGCTTTCATCATTGAGCCGTCGGCCAGGGTGAGCTTAAACGGGCGCTCTGAGAAATCGACCGCACTCACTGTCTCTGAGATGATATGTGCACCGAATCTTTCGGCTTGCTTTCTCATCTCCAGCACCAGATCGGGCCCCTGGATTCCGGCAGGGAAACCGGGGAAGTTCTCGACTTCGGTAGTCGTTGTCAACTGACCTCCGGGCTGCAAACCCTCATACAGAGTAGGGGTAAGATTAGCTCGTGAGGCATATACTGCGGCAGTGTAACCGGCCGGCCCACCACCTATAATAACGCAACGTGAATGATTTTCGCTCATATTTCTCTTATGGTTTTTCTTAGTTTCGTGATGTTATCTAAAAACTAAACAGATGGCAGGGCGGTCGGTTCATCTCAGGTCGACAATATCTACTCCGGGATAAGTTGCCGGGTTAAATCTGAATGTCGAGACCGGTTTATTCTTACCACCTTTGATGCTCGAAATCTTGATAGACAGCACACCCCCTCTTGAATTCTTTATGGCGATCTCTTTAGGGAGGTGAGTCTTGGCGTCGATGGTAAGTGTAACCGAACTCAGATCGGGATTTTTGGTTTTTGGTAGCAGTTCGATCTTGTCAACCGTCGCGGGTGCATCCAACCGACGTAAAGTGAAGTTCCGCTCAAGAGAGTTGAGGATTGACAGTGGGTTGGTTTGAGCAAGTTCGTCAGCCGTCGGGGTAGTGATGTCAACCTCTCGGGCGGCCTGAGAGTATGTCCATTGAGTCTTGCCGTCATACCATACTTTCATGTCAGGCGTAGAGAGATAGAACCGGTTAGCGGCGATATCCATCGATCCTGTCGAGGAATTACCGTTATGCCATAAGCTGAAGACGATCTCGAGCGACGGATGTTTTTTCATCGCCGATACCATATTGTCAAATGCCGTTTTTGCAGCGGGATTAGCTGCGTTGGCGCATGGGGCAGCCATCAGCATGAGCGGGATAAACAGAGACAATAGTCCCTTAATCATATGATTATTATGAGTGCGGTTGATATTCATAAGCGGTTGCAAACTACAGTGCACGGTCTGTAAGAATAATCTTATCATAATGATTAATCATTGTCGTTAAGTTTGATGACACTGCCGAGTTGCATGGCGTCGATAAGTACGCTGCGCGCTTTACCGCCTGTGGCGGGACCGACAACACCGGCGGCCTCAAGCTGATCCATGATCTTACCTGCACGGTTATAGCCGATCGAATAACGCCTTTGCAGTGACGAGGTAGATGCGACTCCGGTCTGTACGATTAACTGGGCTGCCTCTTCAAATAGCGGGTCACGGTCAGTGAGATGTCCCGATGCTCCTGCCGACGGGCCGTCGGCTTCATCAATCAAAGGTTCGGGCAGATAATATGCGTGTTCATATCCGGCCTGGTTGTCGATGAAGTCGCAGATGCGATGCACCTCCTTAGTGTCGATATAGGCACACTGCACACGGTCGATACTGCCGTTGTGAGAGAAGAGCATGTCACCGCGACCGATAAGCTGGTTGGCACCGGGGCGGTCAAGAATGGTTTTTGAGTCGACCATCTGCGATACCCTGAACGCTACACGGCCCGGGAAGTTAGCCTTGATAAGACCGGTGATGACATTTGTTGACGGGCGCTGTGTGGCAATAATCATGTGCATACCTACCGCACGGGCCATCTGTGCGATACGCGCGATCGGACTCTCGACCTGCTTGCCGGCCACCATTATAAGGTCGGCAAACTCATCTATGATTATGACGATATAGGGGAGATAGCGATGACCTTTCTCTGGGTTGAGCTTTTTCTGTACAAACAGTTCGTTGTATTTGGTGATCTTGACCACATGGGCGTCTTTCATTAGGTCATAACGTTTCTCCATCTCGACGCAGAGCGAATTGAGCGTCTTGACCACATTATCCATATTAGTTACGATAGCCTCATCTTCATCGGGGAGCTTGGCCAGGAAGTGACGCTCAAGCGAGTTGTAGTTGCTGAACTCGACACGTTTGGGGTCAATCAGCACAAACTTGAGTTCGGCCGGGTGCTTTTTATACAGCAATGAGGCGATGATGGTATTTAGACCAACCGACTTACCTTGTCCGGTCGCACCCGCTACCAGGATATGGGGCATTGCGGCAAGATCCGCGATGTAGACTTCATTTGAGATGGTGGCACCCATGGCCATGGGTAATTCGCACTCAGTCTCCTGAAACGCTTTTGAGGAGAGAATAGAGTGGATTGATACGGTCTGAGCGTCATGATTAGGCACCTCGATACCGATAGTGCCTTTACCCGGTATCGGGGCGATGATGCGTATACCCTTAGCCGAGAGAGTCATGGCGATGTCATCCTCGAGACGCTTGATCTTGGCGATACGTGTTCCCTCGACGGGCACTATCTCATAGAGCGTAACGGTGGGTCCTACGGTTGCCTCAATCTTTGAGATCTGAATATCAAACTGTGCCAAGGCTCGGATAATGCGCTCCTTATTCGCCTCCTGCTCGAGGATATCATAATTCTCCTCAGATTGTTTTACCTCGTTAAGAAGATCGATCCCAGGACGTTTATAACGCGATAGTTCGGCCGTCGGGTCATAAAGAGTCTCGGCACCGACATGCGCCGGGTCAGCCGATTCGATAGTGTTGGCCACGACATCAAACGAGGGCCCGTCTTCGGCGACAATTTCCTCAGAGGGCGCTACTGTTTTCTCTACATCGTCAGACACATTCTCAAGGGTGTCGTCAATTATGTCAGTCTCAGTGTCGTCGACCTCGACTTCATCAATTGAAAGCTCGACTTCATTATCTTGATCTGCCGAGACTATGGTATTCGAGGTATTATCTGTGTCTATTTCGACAGGCGGTGTCATATCAGCAGTTGTCTCATCTATCAGCACATCACTGTCAGCAGGTTGCGATTCGGCAAGTCGATCTATTTGTTCATCACTGATAAACTCCGGCTCGTTTGAGATAGGACATCGTTTAGGTTGAGGCTTGTCATCGGTGATAGCGTATTCATCGGTGATATCCTCAAACTCCTCGTCAAACTCGGCCGCGACAGCCTCGCGGCGTTCGTCATGCTCAGTGCTGTCAGTATTGTCGCTGTCAGCATTGTCAGAGTCGATCTCCTCTCTGAAGTCTTCATCCTGTTTCATCTCGGCGATAACCTTGGCCTGCGCCTCCTCGCGCTCGAGACGTATCTGCTCAGCCTTTTCGCGGCGAGCTTTTTGCATCGCTTTATATTTGCTGTAGAGCTTTATAAGGTCATTGAGATATACGTAGATAACTGCTGCTATAAGGATCAGCGAGACAAGGACAGCCCCGATCCAATCGACATTCTCAACCAACAGAGTATTTAACCATAACCCGTGGACACCACCTAACATTGAGTCTGTGCCGAGCCAAAGTGAGATAAATCCGGCAACGACCGAAATGGTGACCGCAACGAGGAGGCTCTTGAATGTCACCGACCAGAAGTTGCATTTCTTGATGCCCATAAGGCCAAGCCCGAGCAATGCCAGGTATATGATAGCGGTCAGAGACCCCAGGCCGAGTCCTTGTGCAAAAATCAGTTCGGCTACGGTTGCTCCGACCGGGCCGCCTGAGTTCTCGATTTTGGTGCCGTTCCCGGTAATCTGCTGGATGGTCTGAGAGGCTACAGCACTCTGATCAGCCGCTCCGTTATGCATAAACGACAGTGCTGCCACAAGCAGATAGACCGCTATACAAATCAGAACGACACCAAAAAACGCATGAGTGCGTTTATCCGTAAAAAACTTCACGAGACTTGACTCGCTAAAGGGCTTGCGCTCACTTTTGGCAGCCTCTTTATCAGCAGCTCGGCGAGCTTTTTCGGCAGCTCTCTCGGCATCTCTGACACGCTTTTGAGCAGCTTTCTCTGCCGCGATCTCATCGCGACGAGCCTTCTCGGCAAGTTCGCGCCGTCGCGCCGATTCCTCATGACGGTCATACTCGCGGCTGCGACGCTCGCGGTCACGCTGAGCGATCTCCTCGCGGGCAGCTATCGAGTCATAATCAGCAGGGCGGCGACGTTGGCGTGTTACAGGGCGAGGCTGCGGTTTGTCAGTGTCAGGTCGGCGTTGTGCGTTACCGCGGGCCGGCTGGCGACCTTCGCGCCTTTCAGGGCGGGGGTTAGGCTGGCGGCGATTGGGGGAGCGGTCAGCATCGCCGCCATACAAGAGATCGGGATCGTAGTCGATACCGTTGGGAGAGTAATTATATGAATCCATTCGGGTATATTCTGTAAGGGGTAAATTTATGCAAATTTACATCTTTTCTGTCAGATAACCAATCTAAAAATGACACGTCGCGAAACTTTTGGGAAAAATCTGAAAAACGTTGCAGATTCCCCCAACATATCGTTGAATTATTTTTATATTCGGGGTATAAATCTTATCTTTGTGTCGCGAATTGAAATCCCGGCTAACGATGAAAGATGAAAAGCTCCTCCCCGCGGCCAGGGAGACCCTCGAGAGATACCTTAAAGTTAAGGGAATGAGGCGTACACCCGAGCGGTTCGCCCTTCTCGAGAGGGTGTTCTCAACGGGGGAGCATTTTTATGTAGATGTATTGTGTGAGGCCATGGAGCTCGAGGGGTATCATGTGAGCCGCTCGACGGTCTATGCTACGATGCAACTGTTTCTTGATGCGGGGTTGGTAAGACGCCATCAGTTTGGTAATCAGCCGGCCCAATATGAGAGATCGCTTCCCGGAGTTTCAAAAAGTCACCTGCATCTGGTCTGCACCGTCTGTGGTCGGGTGAGAGAGGTGCGTGACAGTAATCTGACAGCAGGTCTTTGCGACCGCAAGTACCCCGGCTTCAAGGCATACAGCTGTGCGCTCTATGTCTATGGCGAATGTGGCAGATGTCAGAGGCGAAATCAAAAACAATAATTGACACTCAATAATGAAAGTAGATGTTTTGCTCGGCCTCCAGTGGGGCGATGAAGGAAAAGGAAAAGTAGTGGATGTACTTACACCCCGCTATGATGCCGTGGCACGTTTTCAAGGAGGACCTAACGCGGGTCATACACTCGAATTTGACGGTAAGAAATATGTCCTGAGATCTATCCCCTCAGGAATATTCCAGAGCGGACAGATTAATCTCATCGGTAATGGTGTCGTGCTCGATCCCGTCCTGTTCCGCGAGGAAGCCGAGGCTCTTGAGGCATCGGGCACGGATCTCAAGAAAGTGCTTAAACTGTCGCGTAAGGCGCATTTGATCCTCCCCACCCATCGACTGCTTGATGCCGCCGGAGAGAAAGCCAAAGGTGACGCCAAGATCGGGACGACAGGTAAGGGTATCGGCCCGACATATACCGACAAGATATCGCGTAACGGTCTGCGTCTGGGCGATATCGAGGATAAGGAGACTGTCAAGAGTAAATATGGGGCACACCGCGACGCACACCTTCGTCGTCTCGAAGATATGGGCTGCCCCGCCGACGCCGAGAAACTTGCTGCAATGGAGCAGGTATGGTTTGATGCAGTTGATTATCTGAGAGGCTTTGAGATCGTCGACTCTGAATTTGTGGTTAATGATCTTCTTGCATCGGGTAAAAAGGTGCTGTGTGAGGGTGCCCAGGGTACGATGCTTGATGTCGATTTTGGTTCTTACCCATTTGTTACATCGTCAAATACCGTATGCGCAGGCGCATGCACCGGTCTCGGTGTAGCCCCGAACAAGATCGGCGAAGTGTTTGGTATCTTCAAGGCCTATTGCACACGTGTAGGTGCCGGGCCGTTCCCGACCGAACTCTTTGATGAGACCGGCAAGACCATCCGTGATCTCGGTCATGAGTACGGTGCTGTGACCGGTCGCGAACGCCGTTGCGGTTGGATCGACCTCGTGGCTCTCCGCTATGCCATAATGATCAATGGTGTCACTCAGCTAATTATGATGAAGAGCGATGTTCTTGACGGTTTTGACACCATCAAGGCTTGCGTGGCTTATAAGGTCAACGGTAAAGAGACCCGCAACTTCCCATTCTCGATCGAGACAGGGACGATCGAACCGGTCTATGTCGAGCTCCCCGGCTGGAAGACTCCTATGACCGATATTACATCTGAGGATCAGTTCCCCGAGGCGTTCAAAAACTACATCGCTTTCCTTGAGAAAGAACTTGCAACCCCCATCACAATAGTCTCAGTCGGCCCTGACCGCACTCAAACCATCGAGCGCAAGAAATAAAACCACCAGCAATAACATCAAGAGGCCGCTTCAATCGTTTGAAGCGGCCTCTTGATGTTATTGCTGGCGTATGGATATTGGCAAGGGGGATTATTTGACAATGACCTTGAGAGCTTGCTGAGCGCGTAGAGCTTTGGCTCGAGCCTCGTCAAGAGTGTCGGCAGTGGCGAGAATCACACCCATGCGTCGGTGACCTTTGATTTCGGGTTTACCGAATATACGCAGCTGTACGCCGGGCTCTTTGAGTACCTCCTCGAGGTTGTCAAATTCGATTTCCTTGGTGTCACCCTCGACAACTACGGCACGTGAGCATGAGGGCTCATAGAATTTGATGGCGGGTACAGGGAGACCAAGCAGGGCGCGTGCATGAAGCCCAAACTCACTTAAATCCTGTGAGATCATTGTCACCATGCCGGTATCGTGAGGGCGGGGTGAAACTTCGCTGAAGATTACATGGTCATCCTTGATGAAGAGTTCGACACCGAAAATGCCATAACCGCCGAGTGCGTCGGTGATCTTCTTGGCAATATCGCGGGCCTCGGCGATTGCGGCGGGGCTCATAGGCTGAGGCTGCCATGACTCACGATAGTCGCCGTTGACCTGAATGTGACCGATCGGCTCGCAGAACGTAGTGCCTGAGACTGAGCGGACAGTCAGCAGGGTGATCTCATAATCAAATTTTACGAACCCCTCGACAATGACGCGGCCGGCACCGGCGCGACCTCCTTCCTGGGCCTCTTTCCATGCAGCCTCGATATCTTCGGGTGACTTGATTGTTGACTGGCCGTGACCCGATGAACTCATAACGGGCTTGACGACACAGGGAATACCTATCTTCTCGACAGCTTTGAGGAACTCCTCGCGGGTGTTGGCAAACCGATAGGGAGAAGTCGGGAGACCGAGCTCCTCGGCTGCCAGACGGCGGATACCCTCACGGTTCATAGTCAGCCATGCGGCCTTGGCAGTTGGGGTAACATTGTAGCCTTGTTTCTCGAGCTCGATCAGCACGGGTGTGGCGATAGCTTCGACTTCGGGGATAATGTGGTCTGGTTTCTCTTCCTCGATCACTTTTTTTAACTCCTCGGCATCGAGCATATTAAACACGCGGCTGCGGTGAGCGATCTGCATGGCGGGTGCGTTGGCATACTTGTCGCAGGCGACAACCTCAACGCCATAGCGCTGGAGCTCGATTGCAACTTCCTTGCCGAGTTCACCGCTGCCGAGCAGCAGGGCTTTCTTGCCCGAAGGGGTCATTACTGATCCAATCTTTGTCATCTGGTTTAGTGGAGGAGAGGGATAATAGGTTGGTTGACTAATGAGAGTGCAAAGTTAAGTTTTTTTATCATCATGGCCAAATCAATTGGCCGAGGCATTGAGAACGGGCGTAGCAGGCTCTTCAGAGCAGAGCACCACGAGCAGATTGCTGACCATCGCAGCTTTCTGTGCAGGGTTAAATTCGGCGATATTCTCCTTCTCGATTTTGTCGAGGGCCATCTCAACCATGCTGACCGCACCCTCGACAATCTTCTCGCGAGCTGAGATTATAGCAGTCGCCTGCTGACGGCGCAACATCACGGCAGCGATCTCAGGTGCATACGCTAAGTAGTTGATGCGTGCTTCGACCACCTCCATACCGGCGATGCCGAGTCGCTCATTGATCTTATGCTCGAGCAGCTCGTTGATCTCGTCACCACCGCCGCGCAGTGTCAGTTCGTCACTGTTATGACTGTCAGAAGTGTCATAGGCAAACTTACCGGTAACCTCGCGAAGAGCCGCGTCACTCTGTATGCCAACAAAACTCTCAAGTGCGCGCATATTGAATGTACCGGTGGCAGTCGTCCCTGAGTCGATATCGAACACAGCACGGTAAGTATCGCGGATTTTCCAGACGAGTACCATACCGATCATCACCGGGTTGCCCTGTTTGTCATTGACCTTTATCGGCTCGATATCCATGTTACGGACACGCAGCGACAGCTTACGGCGGGATACAAAGGGATTGAGCCAAAAATATCCTACCTTAGAGAACGTACCTACGTATTTTCCGAAGAAAATCATCACGCGGGCCTCGTTGGGTTCCTGCACGACATACCCCATGCAGCCGAGGATAAAGAGGATAAAGAGAGGGGCAGACACGCCGAATGCCAACCCCGGATTGCTCTCGGCATAGCTCGCTATCATTGTGATGATTACAACCGGGATAAGGATAAAAGTGAAAAACAGCATCACGAAACCGGGGATGGCCCAGCTCGTGTAGGGAGTTTCCTTTAACTCATGGAAAGTCCCGGGATTATCTTTGAAGTTGTTCATATTATGAAGTATAAGAGGTTATGAAGTTTAAGGATTGGCTTGCGGTTATAACTTGGTTGCGATAAACTCCTCTGCGACCGCGAGTTTATCGGCAGACCCGACATCAAACCAATGACAGTCATCAGGGAGCATATAACGTCTGATATCGAGGTTGTTGAGGTTGGCGAGATAAAACGGGATTATCGAAAAGACATCTTTTCCCCCCGGATTATCTCCGGCATGCAGACTGTATTGCCTGAGATAAGGGAAGATGCGAGACGACACGATGTGGACACCGTCAAAAGGGGAGGGGTCGACATTCATGTCAGGCCTGAAGCCGTCAGGGCGATACTCACCGCGCGAGATATTTTCCCATCCGGCCAACTTGCCGTCTGCGTTATTGAAATAGAGTGTGCGCGATGAGTTACGACGAGAGCAGAGGAGAGTGACATCTGCGCCGGTAGCATTATGCCGATCAATCATGCGGTCAAGCGGCAAGTCGGTGAGGATGTCTGCATTATGCAGCAAAATCTGTTCGGCCCGATCTCCCTGTCTCAGCAACGGTTCGGCTGCAAGAAATCCGCCACCGGTGTCGAGCAGACAACCGCTCTCATCACTTATCGAGATATTGAGTCCGAAATTATCATGCTCTTTAAGAAAGTCGACTATCTGTGGAGCAAAATGATGGACATTGACAACAATGTCCTTTATCCCGGCATGGGCGATATTCATGATAACACGTTGCAGTATCGGTATGCCGCCGACTTTGACCAACGCTTTAGGATGGGCGAGCGTGAAAGGCTTGAGCCTGCTTCCTATCCCGGCTGCAAAAATCATTGCTTTCATAAGCGGTTATTCTCGGGGTTGTATGGTTTGTGAGTATCGCGCAGAAACGAGTCAAACACGACATCGACATCTTTAGCGGGGAGTATTGTCTCGATCCCTTGTTCGCGATGAGACAAAATGACTTTTACACCATATTTATTATTAAGATGTCGGGCGATGGCATCGGCCGAATAGACAGATCTGTGCTGACCTCCGGTGCAGCCGAAGTTTACAGACAAATCAGTGAATCGGCGTTGGAGATAACGCTCGACCGATGAGTCGACCAGTTCCTTGCACTCTTCGATGAAAGGTTTTATCTCCCCATCTTTTTCGAGAAACTCTCTGACAGGCTGATCAAGTCCGGTGAGTTTTTTATACGGTTCGTAGCGACCGGGATTATGCGGTGCACGGCAGTCAAAAACAAAGCCGCCTCCGTTACCTGTCGGATCGGTAGGTATCCCTTTCTTGAAAGAGAAACTGGTGACTCTTACTGTTAGCGGATTATCCACTGCCGGAATTATTCGTCGATATCTGTCGGTAAGCTTGCGAGCGGCCTCGCTGCCAAAGTGAGCGTGCAATCTAATGGCTATCTGATGCAAAGCAGGGTATTGCGCGGCGAGATCTTTGTCAGAGAATAAGGTGAAAAGATTGTCAGCCCCGAATGGTACGGATTGCAGGAAATGAGGTTTATGCTCTACCCAACCTCTGAAACCGTATGCTCCGAGAGTCTGCAAAATCCTGAAAAGAACAAACTTAGGCAGCGTCTGTCTAAATCTTTCCTCATCAAAATTCTTGTCATGGTGTCGGCACTCATCAATATACACATCTATTAAATGCTTACGCAGATTGTCGGGGTAGCAAGCCTTGGCCTGCCACAGGAATGAGGCCACGTCGTATGCACCCGGCCCGCGACGTCCACCCTGAAAGTCAATGACCGTCAGCTTAGAGCCGTTGACCATCACATTACGGCTCTGGAAGTCCCTCAGCATAAATGTGCACCATGAGTTACTGCCTGCCATCAAAACTGATTCGAGCCGGTCGAAATCATCCTGCAACCGGTCTTCATCAAAGGGGATGCCTGAAGGTTTCAGAAAACAATACTTACAGTAATTGAGATCCCATCTGATCAACCGCCGGTCCATCTCGGTGTGAGGATAGCAGATCGAGTAGTCAAGATTACGGCCTCCGATATATTGGATGCGCGCAACAGATCTCATTGCCTCCTCAAGCAAATTGATACCTGTGAGTGAGAAGTTACCGTCGGTTTTACTATCTTGTAACGTGGTGAGCAGATCTCTATCTCCGGCCCATGTCTGCAAGTATGTGAGACCGTCATCCGAGACGGCGACGACACGAGGTACTGGCAGAAGGCACTCATCAGCGAGATGATGAGATAGCTCGATAAACGCCCTGTTCTCGGCCTTATCATCGCCGCGGGTTGCTGCCAATATAGACCCGTCAGTACCGGTGATCTTGAAATAGCGTCTTGGCGACCCTGCTCCGGCCAGTGGAGTTATACTTGACGGCTCAGCGCCGAAAGTATGGATGTAAAGTCTGATTACTTCTGTCAGATCAGAGTCCTTGATTGATCCGGGATTTATCATGATTGTCAGATATGACTGAGATAGTGCAAAATTACGCAATTTTGGCGGTTTGGCCCACGCCAATTCATGGAAAATTCGTAACTTCGCACAAAAATAAGCCACACTATCACTAAGCATGGCAGATAACACCCTACTTGATCGCCTTGACGGTATCGAATCACGCTTTGCCGAGGTCTCGACTCTTATTACCGACCCTGCGGTTATTGCCGACATGAAGCGTTATGTGCGTCTCAATAAAGAGTATAAAGAGCTCGAACGGCTCACGGGCGACACACGTCGTTACCGGACATTGCTTGACAATATCAGGGAATCAAAAGAATTGCTCGAAACCGAACATGACGAGGAGATCCGCGCCATGGCCCGCGAACAGCTCGACGAGGCCCAGAATATACTCCCGACACTTGAGGAGGAGATAAAAATCATGCTTATCCCCGAAGACCCCGAGGATGCAAGAAATGCTATTGTAGAAATACGTGGCGGTACGGGTGGTGATGAAGCCGCCCTGTTTGCCGGTGATCTCTTTAAGATGTATCAACGCTATTGCGAGTCCAGAGGGTGGCAAGTGTCAGTGACGAGTTTCTCAGAGGGGGCTGCCGGTGGCTTCAAGGAGATAGTGTTTGCCGTCACCGGCGATAACGTCTATGGCACGCTTAAATATGAGAGCGGGGTACATCGCGTGCAACGTGTCCCCGCCACCGAGACCCAGGGACGTGTGCATACATCTGCCGCAACAGTGGCTGTCTTACCCGAGGCCGAGCCGTTTGATGTCGAGATCAACGAGGGTGAGATCAAGTGGGATACGTTCCGCAGCGGGGGGGCCGGCGGTCAGAATGTAAATAAAGTCGAGTCTGGCGTGCGTCTGCGTTATATGTGGCGTAACCCCGTGACCGGTCAGACCGATGAGATACTTATCGAATGTACCGAGACCCGTGACCAGCCAAAGAATAAGGAGAGGGCGTTGAGCCGCCTGCGCACATATATATATGATCGCGAGCACCAGAAGTATGTCGACGATATAGCATCGAGACGTAAGACGCTGGTGTCAACAGGTGACCGCTCGGCTAAGATACGCACATATAATTTCCCGCAGGGCCGTATCACAGACCATCGCATCAATTATACGATATACAACCTGCCGGCGTTTCTCGATGGTGATATACAGGATTGTATCGACCATCTGATAATCGCTGAGAATGCCGAGAAACTTAATGAGGCTGAACTTTGAGCCGCTCGCTCCGCTCATAATTCTCACTTTAATCAACCCTTAATGAAGCGTATGAAAAGAGAAGAAATCATAGATCACATCCGCGAGAAACGTTCGTTTCTCTGCGTCGGACTTGACTCAGACCTCAAAAAAATGCCGCTTTGGCTTGTCGAGGAGTCAGGTGGCGATGCCTACACGGCACTGATGAAATTTAACATCGAGATTATCAATGCCACAGCACCTTATTGCGTCGCTTACAAGCCCAATACCGCCTTTTATGAGGCGTTCGGCGCTGATGGCTGGCGTGCGCTCGCTGATACTGTCAGCTATATCCGCGGTAAATATCCGCGACATCTTATCATCGCCGATGCAAAGCGTGGTGATATAGGCAACACCTCGGCGATGTATGCCCGTGCGTTCTTTAATGACATGAATGTCGATGCTATCACGGTGGCGCCATACATGGGCGAGGACAGTGTCAGGCCGTTCCTCGGCTTTGAGGGGAAATGGGTAATACTGCTCGCGCTGACATCAAACAAGGGAAGTCTCGATTTCCAGCATAATGAAGAAGATAACGGCCACCGTCTTTTTGAGAATGTTATTCTTAAATCAAAGGAATGGGCCGGCTCAGAGGAGATGATGTATGTTGTGGGTGCTACACGCGGAAGTATGTTTGAAGACATCCGCAAGGTCGCGCCCGACAGTTTTCTGCTCGTGCCGGGTGTAGGTGCTCAGGGTGGCAGCCTCGAGGATGTGTGCCGTTACGGGATGACAGATGACTGCGGTCTGCTGGTCAATTCGTCACGTGCCATCATCTATGCCTCACAGGATAAGGACTTTGCGGTGGCTGCCGGTCAGGCAGCCAAGGCCGTCACTGATGAGATGAAAGGATTTCTCGACACTTATAGCAAAATTTAACGTGTAACGTTTCACGACGTCACCGAAAAAGGTTATATTTGTTGCCTGAAAAAAGAATACGAAACTCTAACATATCAAAACATCAATCATGAAACTTGACGATTACAATTTTGACGGTAAGAAAGCCATCGTCCGCGTTGACTTCAATGTGCCCCTCGATGAGAATGGTAACATCACTGATGATACCCGCATCCGCGGTGCTCTCCCCACTCTTAAGAAAATCCTTGAGGATGGCGGTAGCCTGATCATCATGTCACACATGGGCAAGCCCAAAGGTAAAGTCAACCCCAAACTCTCGCTGGCTCAGATCAAGGATGCCGTAGCCAAGGCTCTCGGCCGCGACGTGAAATTCGCTCCTGACTGCGCCAATGCCGCCGAGGCAGCTGCTGATCTCAAGCCCGGTGAAGTGCTTCTGCTCGAAAACCTCCGTTTCTATCCCGAGGAAGAGGGTAAGCCCGTAGGCATTGACAAGGCAGACCCTGCTTATGACGAGGCAAAGAAAGCCATGAAAGAGAGCCAGAAGGAATTTGCCAAAAAGCTCGCATCATACGCCGATGTTTATGTAAATGACGCATTCGGCACCGCTCACCGCAAACACGCCTCAACAGCCGTTATCGCCGATTACTTCAAACCCGAGGACAAGATGCTCGGCTATCTTATGGAGAAAGAGGTTGACGCCGTTGATAAGATCCTCAGCGACATCAAGCGTCCCTTCACCGCTATCATGGGCGGCTCAAAGGTTTCGACCAAGATCGGTATCATCGAGAACCTTATGGATAAGGTTGATAACCTGATCCTCTGTGGTGGTATGACATATACATTCGCAAAGGCCCAGGGCGGCAACGTCGGTAACTCACTCTGCGAGAACGACAAACTTGACCTTGCCCGCGAGATCATGCAGAAGGCTAAAGATAAAGGTGTTAACCTGGTGCTCGGCGTTGACTGTGTGGCTGCCGATGATTTCAAGAACGATGCCAACACTCAGATCTGCTCTGTAATGGATATTCCCGAAGGTTGGGAAGGCGTCGACGCAGGTCCCGAGACCCGCAAGATCTTTGCAGACGTTATCAAGAACGCCAAGACTATCCTCTGGAACGGTCCTGCAGGCGTATTTGAGTTTGACAACTTTGCAGCCGGTTCACGTGCCATCGCTGATGCCATTGTAGAGGCAACCAACAACGGCGCATTCTCGCTCGTAGGTGGTGGTGACTCTGTTGCTTGTGTCAACAAGTTTGGTCTTGCTGACGAAGTCAGCTACGTTTCTACCGGTGGTGGCGCTCTCCTTGAGGCCATCGAGGGTAAGATCCTCCCCGGTATCGCTGCCGTTAAAGGCTAATTGCAACTGACAAACAATCATAATAATGGCCGCGTCATCAATCCTTGGCGCGGCCATTTATATCCCCCGTAATGTAATGAAGATAGATGGCTAAATTATACCCCAATTCAAAACTGTTAATGTTGCTCACTTCGGTCGATATGACGACAGGTGAGGAGCGTTTGCTGTTTCTTCACTCAAAGGTTATCAGCGACTTTGAGGATGGTGATAATGTCACCACCCTGCAGGGCCATGCACAATGTTTTCTTATAAACAAGTCAAAGGTATATCAGACTTGTCTTATTGGGCGCGAAGATATAATTGATAAGATATTTGACCAATGCTTGTGTGCCGGCGAGATTCATTACTCTAATAGAGACCGCAACGTAAGGACTCTTAATATCTCGATACCTCAGTTAAAAGACCCCGTGAAGAGAGATGGCTACCATAACGAATCTTCTCTTTGCTATGAAGCGATAGAAGGCGGTTATATCCCGGAATTCATGCAGAACAGTGATACTCTCGATGCGCTTACAGGCTACAAAGAGATCAACGGAATTACGCCACTTGTTCCTCCGGGCGTATATGACAAAGGGTGGCTGTTATCTCTTATCCGGTCAGGATACGTGGCTGTCAAAGAGGAGCGTCGCCCGTTTGTTGACTTTCATGGCGACAGATCGACAGCTGTTTATGGCGAGGGGTGTCACGATCTTGTCGGTTTTGTGCAATCGCCGGTGAGACGACAAGGAGATAAGTGCACATTATTGAATAACGAGCATGATACCGAATTAGCCTATGGTGAAATAGACCCGGCGACAGGGCTGTTCAGATTATCAAGCAGCGACCCTGTCAAATGCGGATGTCTTAAAATCGAAGTTGCCGGTATGGAAAATGAGATTAATTTTAGTTTGCTGGTAGGTGCCGACTTCAATATTAATGTTGCCAATAACAAGATTATAGATCTGTTTTGCAATGAATTATGGCTGGGTGAAAAGAGGAATAGGCCGGCCAGATTTGAAGATGTAACGTGGTTTGAAACGTCATATAATGATATCAATGTAGCCGCATCAAACCTTTCGGATATTTTTGTCAATGTTCTCGCGCCGTTGGGTCGTGACATTCTGATCGTTGATCCCTATTTTATGGGGGATATCAAGGAGTCAGACGGAGCGTTAGAGTTATCTTATACTCAGAAAGCATTTGTCAATGCGTTAGTCACGGTTGCTGTTAAATATGGGTTAGACAGTGTGACGATTGTCGGAAATTCAAGAAGCGGCAACCACACAAAGAGATCAGATGAAGAGGCTACTGCGACGGACGCGATGATATCGAGGTATAAGCGGTTTTGGCAAGGATTTTTCGGCCAGTCTCTTTTCAAGTCCATCAATCCGTGGAAGGTTACATTCAAACGTAGCAGTTCTGACTTTCATAACCGTTATTGGTTCTACGGTACACCTCAGGGCACAATCTCCGGGGAACGCGGTATAATCGTCTCCAATAGTCTGTCGGGGATGATCGAGGCCGATTTCTGTAACATTGAGGTTCGCACTCATTTTGATATGGTCACATCCCGCTATGCTGAGATAGTCAATAACTCAAACACATTGTTAGAGATATGATTAGCAAAGAGACAACAGACTTGATAGTCAATGAACTGATAGTTATTGACAGACCTGACTGGATGATAGTGCGTCGTCTTTATGAGTCGCTTCATGAAGATGTTCACATAAAATTCAGTCTGTTTGACGATTGGAGATGGAAAAATGAGTTACCATTTGGCAAGCATCAAGGGTTTATCTCGTTTAGGGATGCCACACTGCCTGAGATTACGACGTTAATCACCAGCCTTTACGATAAAGTCGCAGATAACGATGTCGCGGTCGCTAATCTGTGGATTCTTACCGACAGGATTACTTTACGGACCGACAGTGATTTACTAAGCATACTCAAAAAGAAGCTCCCGGATACTCAGCATAAAAGAGTCTATAAAATCCTTGTTGACTCGTTAAGAAAGCAGGTGGTGAATAATGATGCTGTTGAGCCAATGCCTCTGAGATTGAAAGAATGGCAGAGGTATATCAACGGATATGACTACAAAGCCGGCGAGTTGGCAGAGTCGATCTTGTTCCTTGTCAGTGACAGGCGTGTGGTAGGGCTTGCTGATCTGCTATTATTGTCACCTCGGTTTGTCGGAAGTCTTATAGGCTTTTGGGGAGTGAGGGTACATTTAACTCCTGCTGAGGCTATGTGCATAACAGATCCACACCGTTTGGCGTTTCTTGCCGCTATCGCTGCAAGTCAGACATACTATTATTTGCCACAATGGCTGACACAGGAGTTTGTGTCGCGTTTGGTTCACGACACTGCGTCAGGGATCGGCCTCGAATTGCTGCGCGATGTATTCAAGCCGATGCCTCCGGGGGCGGTTACAAACAGACACAGACTGCGGCTCATTGCTTATTGCAAGGAGGCTGTATCAGAGATATTGATGGGAAATGAGGAAACTGCGAAAGAGTGGATTTCACGTCTTGACGGAGTAAAGGATATTCCGCAGGTGCTATATATCATAAGTTTATCTCGCATAGTGGTCTCTGATGAGATCAAGAACAGGATCGCCAATCATTGTATCATCGGATTAAAAGCCATCACAGCAGACTTTGGTCGCTCTTTGTCTGATAAACACAGCCGATATAACTTGACTTCACTGCAATTGATGACTCCTGATTCGATGGCAGCTATGGCAGTCTTCGGGGAATGTCTCGCTAAAATAGATGAGGAGGGTAAGAAGTGGTTCAAGAAGATGCTTTTCGAGATCAAGCCTCTGTTTGCAGGCGGGTATGATGCTAAGTCGCTGGCTATGTTTACGACCGAACTCTTACTCTGTTCGTTTATTTCAGGAGCAATATGGCAAAGTTGTATGTATGCAAATGAGGTTACGACCCTGTCTCACCTAATTGATGAAATGGGACGGTTTATAATGATTCCCTATGTACATCTTGCTGAGAGGTCAGATGCGGTGTGGGATCCCGGTTACTCGGCTACTCAGTTTCACCCCGACAATCCCCGACTATTGTTAAACCATCTAATCAAAAACGGGATGGTTAATAAGGATTATCACCCTGCGAGAATAATAAGCGATAATATCGTCGACATAATCCACAAGACCTCTACCATCCTCTGGCCATTTGAGCGCCCGTAATAATCTGTCCGGTGCACAACTTGGTCTGATGTAAGCTGTCGAGGATTCAATCATAGACACCGGCGGACAGACTTGCAAATTTCAGCTCCAAGAATCTACGATATGTTTACTGAGTATAAAATAGAAAACGGACATCTGATGATCATGTGGTATGGTGATGAGGGGTATTATGATGACAAAGGCCCTGTATATATTGAAAATAAAACATTCACCTTTGACAATTATACGTATGTCTGGGCAGCCGACAAGTATCCTTATGAGGTTGTGTTCGGATCTCAGGTCGAACCGGGGTATGACCCTGCCGGATGGTGGGCAGCGAATGGAGATTAATCGATAGAGTCAATGCAATAAAAACGACCGCGTCACTTCACTATTTGACGCGGTCGTTTATATATGATCAATAGATGTTACATCAGGTTATGTAAACGTTACATTGTCAGGTTGTAACTCTCGCGGTTGCGAGGACAACTTTTATTTGTAATGAGTTATTTTGCAGGGGTGCTGGGGATAATAGAGGGTGTGGGGACTACGGGGACAGCCGAGGGGGTGACGGGCTGAAATTTGGCCTCCCAGCCGAGGGCACTTGCTCCGAGAACGGCGGCATCGGCCTCTTTGAGTTCCGAGAGGAGGACTTTGACTTTACCCTTCCATATCGGCATCATGTTCTTCTCCATCGACTCACGGAGGGGTTTCATGAGCATTTCGCCGCTCTTGGCAAGACCGCCAAAGAGGATAAATGCCTCGGGAGCTGAAAAGATTGTGAAATCGGCCAATGCTGCACCGAGGATATCACCTGTAAACTCAAATACATCCTTAGCGAGTTTGTCGCCGGCGATAGCTGCATCGTAGACATCTTTTGAGGTGATCTCATCAGTGGGGATGTTACGCAGCAGAGAGGGCTCGTTGGGGCGTGCTTCGAGGAACTCGCGTGCCGAACGTGCTACACCTGTTGCCGAACAATAAGTCTCAAGACAGCCGGTGCGACCGCAACCGCAGAGACGGCCGTTGTTGCGCTTCACGATAAGGTGACCAAGCTCGCCGGCAAAACCGTCATGGCCATAGACGAGTTGGCCGTTGATGACGATACCCGAACCTACGCCGGTGCCAAGGGTGATCATAATAAAATCCTTGAGACCGCGCGCCGTGCCATAAGTCATTTCGCCTATGGCTGCTGCGTTAGCATCATTGGTGATCGAGACCGGTACACCGAATTTCTCGCTCACGAGCTGAGCCAGAGGTATGGGGGTAGGCCAGGGGAGATTGACACCGCTCTCAATCATACCGGTATAAAAATTGGCGTTCGGAGCACCGATGCCTATACCGTGAATTTTATCAACCGCGTCATTAGCCTCAAGCAGTTTGGTAAGCTCGCTGTGGAGCTCATCGAGATATGCTTCGATCGTATTGTGTTTGCGGGTCTTGATAGACGAACTGGCGATAACTACACCACGGGCATCAACGATACCAAAGACGGTATTGGTGCCACCTATGTCGATTCCGACTACATAAGGTTTGCTCATTGTTTTCAATTAGATATGGTAAGTATTAAATTTTTCGGCGATCAGATTGTCAAGTAAACTAAATGAGAGAGGTGCAGGGGTTAGTTTATAGCGCAAAGTTAAACAAATTATCATATAAACGCAACGAAACCGGTCGAAAAACTTGACCGGTTTCGCAAATATGTATAAAATCTTTTAATTCCGTATGTTTATTCCTCGACAGTGGCTATTTCAGACTCGAGAACTTCGGCCGAGTCAGCCTTGATGTTGGGATCTTCGAGTCCGAGGTGTTTCTTGCGGTTGATCACTTTCAGCACGAGACCGAGGATGAGAGCTGCCACACCGAGGCAGGCAAGCATTACCAGCGGCCATGTGTAGTTATAGCTGACAGCAGCCGTCTCTGGTGACATAGTGCCGTTAGCCAGGGCCTCGGTAATCTGAGGATTGGTATTGTCGAGCACCTTACCGATAAGGAGGGGGAAGAGCCACAGCCCGATATTCTGAATCCAGAAAATAAGAGCGTATGCCGAGCCGATAATCTTGGCATCTACCAGCTTCGGCACACTGGGCCAAAGTGATGCAGGGACAAGTGAGAATGATGCGCCGAGCACGAGGATGGTGATATAGGCCACCAATACGCCGGCAAGATCGTTACCCTTAAACAACGGCAGGATGAAGGCGAATGTCAGGTGGCATGCGATCAGCAGCAGCGACCCCAAAACAAGCATCGTTGCGGCTTTACCCTTATAGTCAACAAATTTGCCGAGAATCGGGGTGATACCCACGGCAAGGAGGGGGAACACGGCGAAGATG
The DNA here is from genome assembly GCA_947175215.1 of uncultured Porphyromonadaceae bacterium. Taxonomy (GTDB): domain Bacteria; phylum Bacteroidota; class Bacteroidia; order Bacteroidales; family Muribaculaceae; genus UBA7173. Next base: position 2,306 of record CAMWLR010000035.1, on the reverse strand, counting down.
GCAGCTGCCGACTGGCGCATGTAGCCCATCACGCAATATCCGACGAGTGCGACAATAGCCGTAGCGAGTGTCGAGTAACGCACGATCTTGTTTGACGAGAAGTTGCTTGCAAACGCAGCCGCTGCCACAACAAGCATAATGACATATTGCAGTACCGTCACTGTGTCAGATGCCCAGAATGAGGTCTCATCGGGGGGTGAGAGCGTGAGGTTGCACTGCAACATATTCACGGCATATTTCTGGAAGGGGAAAATGGCCGAGTAATAGAGCACACAGAGGAGTGCAACCAGCCAGAATCCCGAGCTTGTAAGGATCTTGCCCAGATCGCTGATTTTGAAAGGATCATCTTTCTCCTCCTCGGCATGGGTCTGTTCGTCGAGTTTCTTATCCATAAAGAAATATACGATAAACATGATCAGAGCGATCATAAGCAGCACGACGCCGAAAGCTACCGAACGTGACACGCTGATGTCACCGCCCAATTCGGCAAACATAGGGGAGAAGATCATACAGGTGGCCACACCCAGACGGGCGAGGGCCATCTCAGAACCCATTGCCAGGGCCATTTCGCGACCTTTGAACCATTTGACGATACCGCGGCTTACTGTTATACCGGCCATCTCGACACCGCAACCAAAGATCATAAAGCCTACGGCAGAGAATTTGGCTGACGCAGGCATCCCCTCATAGAACGGTGAAATGCCTAACTCGTCAAAAACGGGGATATAATTGAGATGATTGGTAAACCATACGTCAAGCGAACTGCCGAGAAATGCATCAGTCAACGCATACCAGTTGATTGTTGCGCCTATAAGCATCACCGCCCCAGACAGGATCGCGGTGAAGCGCACACCCATCTTGTCAAGTATGATACCGGCAAAAATCAGGAAGAAGATAAAGACATTGAGGAATGTCTCAGAACCCTGCATCGTACCGAAAGCGGTAGAGTCCCATCCGCGGGTCGACTGCAGCAGGTCTTTGATAGGCGAGAGGATGTCCATAAAGATATATGAGCAGAACATCGCGAAAGCAAGAAGCCCGAGGGCTGTCCAGCGTGCCCAGCTCTTATCGCTAAGAACCTCTTTTACGCCTGTTGTTACAGTAGTGTTTGCCATTGAATAATATGTGATTTTTGATTTACAATCGGCGATTAAGCAAATTTCTCTGCAAAAGTAGCAAAATTTTGCGAATTAGATCGACGTGTTGTCAAAAATCAACTGTTTGGCGGCGTTGTGGTAGCAGATGTGGCAGATTGAGAGGTGGTGTCATCGGAGGCGGAAGAGTCTGATGAAAATGAGCTTTTCTGTGACCCGACCACGGCATTGGTAACATAGACCGTAAAGACCGGGAAAAGCATCAATCCCTCGCCTGACAATATTATGGCCAATACTTTACCGGTGGCGGTCACGGGTGTGATGTAACATCCGACTGTGGTGATATTGAGCGATGCCCACCACAGTGCGCTCCACCACGAGCCGACATCAGGATTGAGATAATGCTCCTCGACAAAGAACACCAATGACCCGAAATAAACCGAGGCGATAACCCAAATCACATATACAGCCATCATGCTCAGAGCCTTGTTTGATGAGAGTGCGCCGGAGATAAGTGCCAGTACGTATCCGGCACGGATCATCGGTACAAACCGCATCAGATATGACATCTGAGCCGACAGATGTATGCCGGTTGCCTCAATTATATTAAGCCAGGGGATACTGATAAAGATAAAGAATAGGTTTGACACAAGGTAATGCCACTTGCGCGGAGCAAAGAACCACTCGACTATGATGTCAAATAGGAACAGCAGACAGACCCAGAACTGGAATCTCATATAACTGCGCGATGACAAGAACGATACGTTATCAATCGTTTCGCGCGTGATAAAAATTATCATTAAGACCGATGCCGCCAAAACGAGCAGGTGCAGAATGGTGATAAACAGCTTTCTGCCACCGGTCAGTTTATGATCATATAATGTTGCCTGCATGATGTGATAAGAATATTATAAATGTTTAACACCGCGCGGTAACTTTTTGTTTTTTTGAGCCTGTCATGTGGTTTCTGAATCAGTCATGAGACAGAGAGTTTATAACCGATACCGCGAATATTAAGCAGTTCGAGACGGTCAGATTTAGCGATGTATCTGCGTAGTTTATATATGAATCCGTGCAGGCAGTTTAGGTTACTGTAATCATCGTTTTGCAGTCTATATATAAGACCGCATTTAGCCAAAAACGACGAAAAATAAATATTAAAATGAACTTATTAGATGAATAGGGGGTGATATTATTTCAGGATCAATTTTG
>CAMWLR010000034.1 GCA_947175215.1 uncultured Porphyromonadaceae bacterium | reverse complement strand
TTGACGACGGGGACAGCTGTTATTCTGTTATCTGCCGAGACCGCAGGGCCTCGACAGGCAATTTACGTCGGTATAATTATTCGGGACGTTTGGTCTTTTTGCCATAACCGTAAGCGGCGGCTGCGCCGAGCTCTTCCTCGATGCGGAGGAGCTGGTTGTACTTGGCCATACGGTCTGAACGTGAAGCCGAACCGGTCTTGATCTGGCCGGCGTTGGTGGCAACGGCGATGTCGGCGATTGTAGCGTCCTCGGTCTCACCCGAACGGTGTGAGATAACGGCGGTGTAACCGTTACGCTGTGCGAGCTCTACGGCGCGGAGTGTCTCGGTGAGCGAACCGATCTGGTTAACCTTAACGAGGATCGAGTTGGCGCAGCCTTCTTCGATACCGCGTTTGAGATACTTCACGTTGGTTACGAAGAGGTCGTCACCCACGAGCTGGCAGCGGTTACCGATAAGATCGGTGAGGATCTTCCAGCCTTCCCAGTCACCCTCGGCCATACCGTCCTCGATAGAGTCGATGGGGTATTTCTCAACGAGCTCCTGAAGGAATTTAGCCTGCTGCTCTGAGGTGTATTTGGGAGCGTCAGCACCCTGTTTCCAGGTGTAGTCATAGAGGCCGTCTTTGTAGAACTCTGACGATGCGCAGTCGAGACCGATTGTTACATCCTTGCCGGGAACGTAGCCGGCGAGCTCGATAGCCTTGATGATAACCTGCAGGGCGTCCTCGGTGCCGTCGAGGTTGGGGGCGAAACCACCCTCGTCACCGACAGCGGTAGAGAGGTTGCGCTCTTTGAGGACTTTCTTGAGGTTGTGGAACACCTCGGTACCCATGCGGATGCCTTCCTTGAAGGTCTCTGCGCCGATAGGACGGATCATAAACTCCTGGAAGCAGATGGGAGCGTCTGAGTGAGCACCACCGTTGATGATGTTCATCATGGGAACGGGGAGTACATAGGTGTTGCAACCACCGATGTATTTGTAGAGGGGAAGGTCGAGGTAGTCGGCAGCAGCCTTGGCAACGGCGAGCGAAACACCGAGGATGGCGTTAGCACCGAGGTTAGACTTGGTGTCGGTGCCGTCGAGCTTGAGCATAGCCTCGTCGATAGCGATCTGATCGAGGGCGCTCATACCTTTGAGCAGGTCGGCGATAGGGCCGTTGACGTTGGCGACTGCTTTCTGCACGCCTTTTCCCATATAGCGGCTCTTGTCGCCGTCACGGAGTTCGAGAGCCTCGTTAACGCCTGTAGAAGCGCCCGAGGGAACAGATGCACGGCCACGTGCGCCGCTCTCGAGGATCACATCAACTTCAACTGTGGGGTTGCCGCGTGAATCGAGCACCTCACGACCAATGATTTTTTCAATTTTCATAGTTGTGTATTGAATCTAATGCTTAATAAAGCAGTTGGGTTATAATGATTTCGTATGTCGTGGGTGACGTCGCCGGCATCAACGGTGAGACCGATCGGCGTCGACTGCAAAGTTACGAAAAAAACCGAGATTATGTTGTCGGATTGATTAAAAAAGCGTAAATTTGCATCGGAATTTAGAGGGCCTCTCAGAGAGGCGACCCCGACACGTTCCGGCCGAATGGTGGAATGGTAGACACGAAGGACTTAAAATCCTTTGGCCATTGCGGCTGTGTGGGTTCGAGTCCCACTTCGGCTACAACATTACCGCAGACCTGTGAGATAGCTCAGGTCTGCGGTAATGTTGTATCACACTGCCTCAGGCAGCTCTACGCAGCCCACAAAAACACTTCACCCCTGACAGCAGTTGATGCCGCCAGGGGTGAAGTGTTAGATATGATTATCAGATTTTGAGTGCTTATCGACCGACAACAATCGAGACAGGCTCTGAGCCGCCGTAATGACGCCCGGCGCGGAAGAAGACGTTGGCGGTGTAGACGCCGTCAGCAACATCCTCGCCTCGACTGTCCTTAAGATCCCAGGTGTAAGGGAACTCAACATTCTCCTGAGAGAAGACAGTGTTACCGGCGGTATCCTTGATCACCAGACGGCCGGCAGGCTCGTCAGCGAGCTGATGGTCGAGAGATATGACAGCCTCATGACGGGCTATCAGGGCATCGGTTACAGTGCTTGCCTGGGCGACATTGACGACATTAACGGTGATAGAACGCTCATCTGACTCACCGGCAACATTGACCACTCTTAGTTTGAGGTCATGTGTACCGTCTGAAAGGCCCGTCACGGGATAACGTAATGTGGCCGAGCCATCGGGGGCGACATCAAGATAGCTGTCGACAGCATTCATCTTATGAGAATCGTCTACGATCAGGCTCACGCTACCGCCGAGACGGTCAGATCCGGCACCTAACAGGGGAAGGGGATCAGCCTCGATGGTCGCATAGAGCGTAAAGACACCGGGGAGCGAGACATTTGACTGAGCGTTCTGATCGCCTGCATACATTGAGGTGATAATGGGTGCAGCTGTCGGTATATCATCGTTTATGTGCTGGGTGATCTCTAATCCGTCGTAGTTACCCTTAGCGCCGCGCTCGAGGTCATCGCTGACAGCGTAAAGCGTCACGCGGTTACCACGACCGGTATATGCCGGGAGTGCCAGCGTAAACTTGCCGTCGAAATGGCCGTTTACAACTTGCATCTTTACCTCCTGGAGGATAGTCTCGTCGATATCAACCTGCCTCAGGGGATTGGCAATATCGGCATTGCTCGATGTATCGGCTGTATGCAGGCCATCATAGATAGTCATGGTCAGCTCGCCGTTAAAGGTCTTATCCACCCAGCCGTCGGGGCCATACACATCGCCCGCAACATGATGCTCGGTCAGTGGGGGTAACTGCACTGCCCGGGTATTGACACCATTGATAGAGGTCAGCCTGACAGCATGGTCAGGGATTTGTGCGGGCATCATCGGGTCTCCGGCAAAGTTGTAGCACATCATATTGACTGCCACACCCGCGTGACCCTCGAGACCCTCTGCAATTTCTTCGGGGAACTCGACATATAAGTTATGGGCCGAGCGGAAAATATCACCGAAAGTGTCACCTGGCCGGGCCGTATAATATGCGCGGGCCATGATGTCGACCAGGTGGACATTATACTGCGCGTAAGCCGGACGCGACGGGCCCACACCGGCTATCATTCCGCCATCGGCATTTAGAAGCATATCTATCTGCAGAGTGGTCTTGATCTGATCCATCGCCAGCGACTGACATGTACCCATAACCACAAACGGCGGACACTCGATGTACATATCGCGGTTGATAGGCATGCTCCAGAAGTCATTGGCGGCTATGAGCTGCCCGTTCATCGAATGTCCCAGATAGAACCAGTTGGCCACACCCTTGCTGAGTTGCTGCTCGAATCGTCTGCGCAACTGGGTATTGCTCTTGCCATCTTTGCCATAGATCGACAGCGCCTGCATATCGGTCATTGTCGAGGGAGAGAACATCTTGACGACTTCGCGGATATGCAAGGCTTGCTCGAGATGGAGATTCTCGTCACCGATGTCTGAGGTAATAGCCAGACGGTTGTAGCTTGCCTTAGCAAATTTTGAATCAAGAAAACGGCGTGCCTTCTTGAGATAATCACCTACTTCGGCATTTGATGTGGCGGGGATACGGCCGATATTGATGTCGAGATTACATCTCATCAAGTGGTTTTTCTGCTGGGTCGAGCGGTCATATTTGAAGTTGTCGGTCAGCATACCATACAGCAGGTCAGTCGAGTATGCCTTGGGCTGCTCGCCTGCGGTGGCAGTGTCGTCACACTGGAACATCGGGATGTATGTATTGTCAAAATACTCGTCTGACATACTCTTGGTCGACCCTGTATTGTCGCTGAACGCACGCCCGATGATGAGCAGAGCCTTGAGTTTGGCGGGGTCACGGTCATAAAGCATCTTGACCATACGGCGTATCGCCATAGGGTGAGCAACACCTGATGCAAACTCGTTGCAGACCGCGGGGTAAGAGACGACACAGACCTCTACACCGGTATATTCCTTATGGAAGTCGGCCAGCGCGAGAGCCTGGTCATAAGTGGCGGGGGTCGCCACCACCAGCATCTCGGGCACAGGCAGTGCGTGATAATTCTGATTGGCCACATCACCGATCACCTCGACCTCAAAGAGCTGCTCCGCAGGGTCAAAAGCGATGGTTTGCAGAGTCGACTTACCATCCTTTATCGATCCTGTGGAATAAGCCTTGTCTGAGACAAAGACGCGGTCGCCGGCTATATCACCTGTTTTCAACCTCATTTCGCGGGGGGTTGACCCGGGGGTCACGTCCCAAACCCTCAGACCATCGACAGCATTTGACAGTTTGACAGTCTGGCCTTTACCTAACGACGGGAAACAGAAACGCTGTTGGCCGCCGGCCGAGAGATCGGTTGTACGAGGATAAGAGATGGCATAAAATTCAATGGCCGCCTGAGACAGCGTCGCCAGAGCCGCCTCGGTCTGAGCACTTGCTTCGGCTGTCAGCTGATAGTGATCGTCGTCTGATTTAACGGCGTTCTGAAAGTAATAGTCACCGCTGCCGTAACGATAGTTGACGTGACCGGGATCGTTGCCGTAACCCGTCACGGTGAACGTCGTTCCTTTATCTCCGTTGATCGAGAGCTTGATCCTGCTCGACTGGGCCTTCATCCCCACTCCGAATGAGCACACCGGATATTCAGGCTTGAGCGCATCTGCCCCGTCGGGAATAAAGCCGGGCATAAACAGATCGTATGCGATCTGCTTACTTTCGGCAAAATTCTCGCCGAACAGGAAATTGCCCATCTCGCCCGGATGCTGGTCAGTAAAGTTTTTCCACAGCAGCCCATGAGCGGTAGTGACCACATCCTGACCCGACACCTCGGCGACAGAGCTGACTGCCACATTTACACGCGGCTGACTGTCAGTCAGGAAGTAATACGAGCAGGTGTTGTTGAGATTGCGGTTGAGCATCACCACGGTCTTATCAGAGCCGGATGAGGCGCGATACTCGACAGGCACATCGGCAGCGACACCGTAGAACACGAGTTTGTCACCATAAATGGCAGTGGGCACCGCAGGTAAGTCGTCGGGCATTTTACGGCTGAACTCATAGGTGCTCAACTCGATACCCGAGTAGCCATAGACGGCCACATTCATGGGGTCATCAAAACCGAGTTCGCGCAGGCGATCTAACGTTATCTCCTGCATACCGGTTTCGGTAACCTTTACTTTCACCCATTTACCTGTTGAGAGGAGCGAATTTTCTGCATAATAAGATATCGGCAGAGCGGCTGCAAACCCAAAGGTAAGCAGACACAAAGACACCAATAACAATGTTTTACGATATGATTGCGACAGCATTTTAAGCGGATTATCTTTAAGGCTTTGTTTAATTGAGCCGATAGTAACTAAAGTTTTCGGGGTATGAATATCCTATGGATAAACGGCAACGTGCGCAATTTATTACATCAGCGGCGATAATATTTTCACTTTGCCGTACTTATGTACGTCTCATCGGTGGTCAAACGCCCTCTGTCCATAAGCCAAAAGCACCTGTAAATTGGTCAGGTGGTCTGATATTTCGGCTAACCGAGATATTTTTTCTAACTTTGCAGCCCGAAAGTTGTTGATAGAGACATGAAGACAACACTGCTTATAACAATTATAGTGCTGCTGGGCTATGCCACACCGGCTGTTGCCCAGACAACCGAACCGATAAAGTTTGGCAACTTTGAGAACTGGGTGACCCGCAATATCAAAGAGTCAGGCGTCATCGGCGGTCATACCCGACAGGTATATGAGATCGCCCCCAATGCCACAATCGACGGTGACAAACCGTATGTCAATCAAGGAGGCTCACCCTGGGCGACATCCAACATAATGGCTAAGGTCTGCGGTATCACCAAGACCTCAAACGCTGTCTATCCCGATGCTCGCGAGACGGGCGGACGTGCTTGCAAGCTAACCACCAAGATGGAGGAGTGCAAGGCATTGGGTATCATCAACGTAGATGTATTGGTGGGTGGCTCGATTTTCCTGGGCCGTTTCTTCGAGCCGGTCAGCTCGACATCAAATCCTTACTCAAAGATGGAGATGGGCATACCTTTTACGCGCCGCCCCAAAGCCCTGCAATTTGACTACAAACTCAAGATGCCCCCGGCATCTGCGGGCCGTATATATTCGTCAGGTTTCGGCAAGAAAAAACATCTCGACGGCAATGACCAGGCCGAGATCTATATCATACTGCAACGCCGCTGGGAGGATGAGAACGGCAATCTTTATGCCAAACGTGTGGGTACCGGCCGCGAACGATTCAGCAAGACTACCAACGGCTGGGTCAATAAGCATCAGATACCGGTGCATTACGGTGACATAACCTCACAACCTTATTATAAAGATTATATGGGTCTGATCCCGGCCGAAAAATCTTATTATGCCCGCAACTCAAAGGGTAAGATGGTCCCCGTCAAGGAGGTCGGCTGGGACTCGGCTGACGCTACCCCCACACACCTGATGGTCATGGCATCATCTGCGTCGGGCACAGCTTATATCGGCACTCTCGACCTCACACTCTGGGTCGACAATTTCGCATTGGTCTATTGATCAAGACTTTATTTGAGGCGGTAGGTAAGCACACACCTGCCGTCAACAATCCCCGTTATCTCCATGCCGATCTCAGCGGGCAGAGTAACCCCTACCCCGGCAGGGATGATGATGTCACCGCTCTTGAGTGTAGTGTAACGGCTGATCAACGCCACCGTGTCATAAATCCTCAATGCCTCTATATCCACCACCCGTGTGATCGAGATTCCTCCGGTCTCATCACATTCACCGCCTGCGTGATCCTGCAGCCGGCGGCAACTTGCCGTGACGGCCATCTTCGCTGCCGGCTCAAAGGGTAACATCTCACCTAACACGATCGCCCCGTCAAAGCTGTCAGTCAGGGCATCAGGGTGAGTCTCACCATCAGGTGTCAGACACCCTACTAACGATAACCCTGAGATATAACGCGATGCAAACCGCGGTGCTATGAATTTACCCAACCGACCGATATGCACGGCCACTAACAGTTGACACACCCATCCCTCGCGGGCAAAGTCAGGCACGAAGACCGGACGGTCGTTGCGCACAGCCGCCGAGTCGGCAATCAGCCGCACGGGCAATACACCTGCGGGCGTACTCTCTCCGTCGCGCAAAGCCTCGGCAGCCTCGGCAAACCATTGACCGGCATGGCGATCGACTCTGAAAATCTTCATAATGACAAATTTGTGAGAGCGTTATCACTCGATCGGTCAGTGAGATAACATACGGTTATACATCACCGCCAGATGGGCATAGATTGATGTATTGGTTATTACTATCCCCTCGGGGGTCTGGATACGGTAGGGGGTGAAATTCCAGATAGCTTTCATCCCGGCGGCAATGATGGCATCGGCGGCCTCCTGGGCATACTCGACAGGGACGGTCACGATGCCGATCTCGAGTTGCATCTCGCGGGCTTTAGCTGTCAGGTCAGCGATATCATAGACAGGCATACCGTAAGTTGAGGTGCCGATTTTCTCTTTATCAACATCAAACCCGGCCACGATCTCAAGGCCGTAGTTGGTCAGACCTGAGTCTTGCATCAGCGCCCGGCCAAGTGACCCGACCCCGATGATCGCTGCACGATGTCCTTTACGAAAACCGAGAAACTCCTCAAGCTTATGCTCGAGCAACGTCACCTCATAACCTATGCGGGTCTTACCCTTGATGTCAAGAAACGACAGATCCTTGGCTATTTGCGATGCATCGACATTTATTCCGCGGGCTATACCGGTCGATGACACATACTCCACCCCCTTCTCTCTGAGGAGGCTCACATAGGCCAGATACCACGGCAATCGCCGCAGTGCCGGCTCGGGGATAAGGTCACGGAGTCTGTCAAGCATCGGGGTTATCTTAAAATCGACTGCAAAGTTAAGCAATTTCCGCGGGATTACCCAACAGTTGTCATAAGGTGCCGCTCAGGGTCATTTCTTCTTTACCTCGGGGGGATATGACACGCGCCCGTGGTACATCGAGCGCAGACGCTTGATAAAGGTATCTTTGATCAGTCCCACATCTCTAAACGATAACGGTGACTCGTTGTGATAGCCGTCGGCAACCTGCTGATCAATAAGACGATCGACCAGGGCCTTGATAGCAGCCTCAGAGTGATCGGTGAGTGACCGTGACGCCGCCTCGACAGCATCGGCCATCATAAGCAGCGATGCCTCGGCAGTCTGGGGGTTGGGACCGGGATAGGTAAACGGCGTCGGGTCGACTGTCTCATCGGGGTGCTGTTGCTGTTCGCGGATATAGAAATATTTAGCCTTACCCGCGCCGTGATGCTGATAGATAAAGTCTTTTATCACCGAGGGGAGCTTATACTTGTCAGCACGCTTGATGCCGTCGGTCACATGGCCGATGATGATGCGGGCGCTCTGCTTGGGTGACAGCGCGTCGTGGGGATTTATCCCGTATTGGTTCTCGGTGAAGAATGCCGGGTTGTCAATCTTGCCGATGTCATGATAGAGTGCGGCGGCTCGCACTAACTGCACATTGGCACCGATCTTATGGGCGGCCTCTGATGCCAGATTGCTGACGGCCATCGAGTGCTGGAATGTGCCGGGGCACTCGGTCGACAACTCGCGCAACAGCGGGTTGTTAATGTCTGAGAGTTCGACCAGCGTCACCACTGATGTCATGCCAAACATCTTCTCTATCACGAATATAAGGATATAGGCAAATGAGATCAGCACGGCGTTGATGGCGAAATATCCCACCAAGCGCCCTGACATGGCTGTCAGAGACCCGGCCGACATCAGCTCGATCGCCACATATCCCACCACATAACTCAGAAATGCCAGCGACGCCGAGCGCAACAGCTGGCTGCGCTTTGACAGCTCCCTGAGCGAGAAGATAACCACCGACCCCGCCAGCAATTCAATAAAGATAAACTCGAGCTGGAATGATGCCATCACAGCACACATCAGCACCTCAAGAACATAGGTAAAGAATGCAGTGCGGGCATCAAAAAACACCTGCGCCACTATCGGCAATATCGCCAGTGGCACGATATACAGTCCTGAAGTGATATTCTTGGCCATTGCCACCGAGAAGAGAAAGAACACCACCATCAGCGACACCACGGCGAGCATCTTCTTGACTGATCGCAAGGTAGCGGGGTAATTATAACCGAAATAAGCATAGAGCAGCCCGAAGAGTGTCAGCACAAACAGTATATGCCCCAGTGTGGTGTAGACCTGACGGTTACGGTCCTGACGACCGAGTTTCTCGAGAGCCTGCTCATAACTCTTGAGCACCTGATAGAGCTGAGGGCTGACCCTGTCTCCGCGGTCGATGATGCGTTCGCCCTGCTGTATCACACCCACGGCGGCTACGATCGGCTGTATCAGACTCTCGCGGTACTGATGAGTGGCTTTGGCATCCTCGATAATATTGGGGTTAAGCTCATTAGAGAGATTCAGAGCCTGTATGGCCGGGCGTTCCTGGCTGTCGCGAAACACGCTGTCAATATATGCGTAGGCGTCACGTTGCGACCTGAATGCGTCGGTCGGGCGTGACACATTGACATTATTGACGATACATTTCACCTCGGGCAACTCGCCATCGGCGATCACCGCAGCGGTCTTGGCATCGATCACCCCTCCCTCATAAATCTTGTCTATAAGATCGATCAATCGCCGCCGGGTGGCGTCTGACAACCCCGCGCCCCCTGTGATCACGGCCGTGACGCGGGCCTTGGCACTCGGGTCAACGCGATAGATAGGTATGAGCTCGCTGTCGATACTGTCGATCATCTGCTTAACGGTGGCCGAGTCGCGGTAAACCGGGATATCAACCGGGGCCGTGAGCAGGTCATAATTCCACGGGCGGTTTAGCTCGTAAGTATATTTATGCTTGTTGTCGCCGGGCATAAAGTACACCACAATAGCGGTAGCCACGATGAAAATCATGGCCAGATAAGCTGTGTTCTTAGACGGAGTTTTCATTACGGCAAATTTAGGCAATCCCTCAAAAAAGACCAAGCGATTTGGCGGTTATTTGCCAAAGGGCGACGTTGACACCGGCACACGCACCCACAACCAACGGGGTATTAACCGCCATAACCCGGCCAGAATATTCCACCGCCAGTCGATGACGGCCACGCGCCGCCCGTGCTCGATAGCTCTGACAATACGCTTGACAGCATAGTCGACCGTCATCAGCAGCGGGTAACCCGCGCGCTCGTCAAGCAAGGGCGTGCGTATCCATCCGGGCCGTATATCAGTGACTTTTATGGCAGTGTGCTGTTTACGGCTCAACTGGTCTATAGCCCTGAGATAATATTGCTCAAAGGCCTTTGAGGCCGAGTAGGCAGCCATTGCCCCTATACCCTCCGTTCCGGCCACAGATGTTATCGCCGCGATACGCCCGCGACCGTCATTCTCTGACAGAAACCACTGACGGGCGGCATCTATCATACGCGTGAATCCGACGGCATTGGTCTCCACTACCCGGCAATCTGGCTCTGGGTCAAGACGTGGATTCTCGACCCCGATACCGGCCACATGCAGATACACGTCCATCCCGCCTAATTCACGGGCGAGCATCGCGAGTTCTCGGGGTGCATCATCTGAGAGTATGTCGATGCGTCGCACGACAATCTTACCACCCGATCGCAAAGCCACCCTCTCAAGCGCTGCGGTGTTACGGCCGGCCGCACCGACCAGCCACCCCCGCGCGACAAACGCCTCGACAAGCGCCAGCCCGATACCCGAGGTCGCTCCCACTATGATTATCTTCTGCATAACGTCACCTTAAATAATAAGTAAATATAATTATGAGTAAGTAACTCTAATTCCGAGCAATTAGTTTAAGGTATTTTGTCACGATAAAAACGTCAGGCGGGGCGCCGGTGTTCAAAACCGCAACGCCCCGCCTGAGCGGGATTTCATGTTTACTGAGACCCGGCGTTATGCCTCGGCCTCGGGAGTTACATTGATAAAGCGGCGACCTTCCTTGCCCTGAGTGAAGACAACAACGCCGTCAACGAGAGCGTAGAGAGTGTGGTCTTTGCCCATCCCCACGTTCAGGCCCGGGTGGTGAACCGTACCGCGCTGACGCTTGATGATGTTGCCTGCCTTAGCCTTCTGGCCACCGAAAATTTTCACACCGAGTCGTTTGCTTTCTGACTCACGGCCGTTCTTCGAACTACCTACACCTTTTTTATGTGCCATTTGAGTTTAAGTTTACGGATATTTCCGGTTGGGATTAAGCAATTACGTCCTTGATCACGAGCTGAGAGAACATCTGACGATGACCGTTCTTGCGACGGTAGTCGTTACGACGTTTCTTCTTGAAGACGATAACTTTATCGCCCTTTACGAGGGGACGTTTCACCTCGCAAACTACTTTTGCCCCTTCCACGGTGGGCGCGCCTACTTTAACGGCACCGTCGGCGTCTACGAGGAGGACTTTGTCAAACTCTACGGTTTCACCCTCTTTCTTCTCGTCGCCGAGATAGTGGACATACAGAAATTTTCCGGCCTCGGCCTTGAACTGCTGTCCCTGGATTTCTACGATTGCGTACATCGCTTATTGATGTTTAATAGTTATACCGGCAGGCGCGACCCTCATACAGGGCCGACTTCTTTGAGCCCGCTACGGCTAAAAAGCCCACAAAATTACTATTTTTTTTTGATTCAGGCAAATAACTCACTCATGAAAAATTCCTCACCTCATTTGTTTTTGACATATTTTTGACACTTCGCAACAAAATATTACACCCCTGATCCCTCTTGAATCGGTATCTCAACGCCATTATCAACCCGGTCATATTGTTTTAACATCTTTTAACCCTGCAATCTTTTCCTACTTCAGAGATTAATAATAATTTTGCAGTCGAAAACAGAGCTGTTATAGCTCAAACTATTTGAGATGTTTTTTATTAAAGTCCCTTATAGACAAGATCCGGGATTTTTTTAGGAAAACCAACAACTTTGTTAGACGAAAAGAACATATATACTTGAATTTTGGTTATGAGGGAGGTGTGTTTCTGTGAAGAAACACACTTTTCGCTTTTATCCCCCTCCCCTTCCATTTTTCGGCCTAATTGTAAAAAGATTTCACAGATTACACAAATCCGTAGGAGATCATTATAATAGACCGATAAAAAAATAGGCCGGCAGAATTACTGCCGGCCGGGCGATCTATGCCCCTACCCACGGTAAACGCCTACAGGCGCGGATTCTGAAAGAATCTTTTATAGATAGTGTAGATAGTATCGTCATAGGCCGCCATGAATGGAGGGGCATTAATATGACTCCTCGGGGGAGGGGAAGGTGACGTCTTTGACGTCGGTGATGTAGTGGGCCAGGGCGTCGTTGATGACGGTCGAGAGGTCAGCGTAGCGACGGAGGAATTTGGGGCGGAAGCCGTCGTTCATGCCGAGCATATCGTTGACCACCAATACCTGTCCGTCGACTCCACTGCCGGCACCGATGCCGATGACGGGGATTGAGACACTCTGAGCCACTCTTGCTGCCAATGCGGCGGGTATTTTCTCGAGTACCAGAGCGAAGCATCCGAGCTGCTCGAGCATCTTGGCGTCATTCAGGAGCTTGGCTGCCTCGGCCTCCTCTTTGGCACGGATGCCGTAACCGCCGAATTTGTTGACGCTCTGGGGTGTGAGGCCCAGGTGCCCCATCACGGGTATGCCGGCCGAAAGCAGCATCTTGAGTGAATCTGCGATCTCGACACCTCCCTCAAGTTTGAGGGCCTCGCATCCTGACTCTTTCATCAGTCGCACGGCGTTGTGGAGAGCGGCGTTGGCATCTCCCTGATATGTGCCAAACGGCATATCGGCCACGACGAGGGCGCGCTCGGTGCCGCGGGTGACACAGCGGGCATGATAGATCATCTCATCGAGGGTCATGGGCAGCGTGGTGGCATTGCCGGCCATAACGTTAGTGGCCGAGTCGCCCACGAGTATAACGTCCATGCCGGCGCCGTCAACGAGGCGTGCCATCGAGTAATCGTATGCAGTGAGCATGGCGATTTTCTCGCCGGCCTCTTTCATCTTGCGCAGGGTCGCGGTGGTGACTTTACGGGGTTTATCTACGGTGTTTGTCGACATATTATATTAATGTGTTTATTGCTGATTAAACCGAAAGGCCACCCCTCACCGTGTGGAGACGGAGAGGGAGGCCTTTCATGATATTGTTTTACTTATCCTGATATCCGAGACGGGGTCTGATTATTTGGCCTCGGCCTGCAACATGGCGCGGTCATAATATTTCTCGATGTCGAGATTATTGGCTGCGCCGTAGGTGGGATATTTGGTCATTACATCTTTATACATGGCTGCCTCGTCGGCGTGGTTGCCCATGGCGGCATATACGCGGGCGAGCTTGAGCATGAAGTAAGGGGTGTATGAGGGGTTGTCATCACTCTGGTTGATGGCATCCTTATAGCACTTGACAGCTTCCGGGAGCTTGTCGAGGTTGACATAGCAGTCACCTTTGAGCGAGTAAGCGGCTGCGCCGATGATATCCTCTTTGGCAGAATATTTGCCCAGATAAGTGAGGGCCTTGTCGTAGTCACCCTTCTGATACAGCAGGATGGCGCTCTGCAGGGCCGCGCGGTTGGCGGCATCGTGGCCATACTGGTCGGCGACATTCATATACTGGGCCAGGGCCACAGAGTCGTTACCCTGAGCGAGAGTGAGGTCGGCGGCGCCCACTGCGTCATTGGCCTTGTTTATGCTCGGGCCGCGGAAGAAATAGAAATAAGCCAGCACGATAACGACCACGGCTATGACAGCGAGGCACACGATACTGATAATCTTCTTGTTGTCCTGTACCTTGGCGGTCATCGAGGTCAACGAGTCATTGAGATTGTCAATACCCGTTTCAGGGGTAACGTTTTTCTTTGTAGACATGGATTATGATGTTTTTATTTTTTCATGTAAAACCGAGCCCGCGCCTGGCGGCAGCGTGCTTTGACGCGCAAAATTAAGCAATTAGCGCGAAACAGCCAAAAAAATCAGCCCATTTCCCGCTTTTTTCGGAAAATTACGCTAACTTTACCGAATCTTCCGCTCTGCGTTGTCAGGGCGCACTTACCCCTTTTGTAACTTACCGGCCATGAAACATAAAGAGATAACCATACCTTACGAAATACTCGACTATGCCGAACTCTCGCCCGAGGATGCCGCTTTGGTCGAGACAGCCCGCGACGCCACAAACCGCAGTTATGCCCCCTACTCAAACTTCTCGGTCGGGGCGGCCATATTGCTCGACAACGGGGTGACCGTACCCGGCTCTAACCAAGAGAATGTAGCATTCCCGTCAGGCACATGCGCCGAGCGGTCGGCCTGTTTCTATGCCCACGCCCGTTATCCCGAGGCAAAGTTCCGCAAGATCGCCATCGCGGCGCGCACGGCCGACGGCGAGTTTACCGCCGTGCCCACCGCTCCCTGCGGCAGCTGCCGCCAGGCGCTGCTCGAGTATGAGATGCTGGCGGGCGCGCCGGTCGAGATCCTGCTGGCCGGCCGCGACTCAGTCTACCGCCTGCCGTCGGTAACCTCCACCCTGCCGTTTGCGTTCACCGAATTTTGAAGAATGAGGAATATTCTTTAACTTTGCAGCGTAAACCAACTAATCAGACAAATTGGACACAGACCCCTTACCACCTCTGACTATACTGCTTGATGTCGTGTCAGTCGGCGTCCCGCAGATAGTCGCCCTGTGCTGTGCCGCTATGGCCCTGGTGATCTCGGCCTTTGTCAGCGGCAGCGAAATGGCATTTTTCTCAATCACACCACAACAGGCCGAGGAGCTCGACGAGTCTGAGCGCTCTGAGTCGATACGCCGCCTCTTAGATATGCCCGAGAGGCTGCTGGCCACTATCCTCATCGCCAATAATCTGGTCAACGTCACCATCGTTGTACTGACATCGTTTGCACTCACATCACTGTTTGAGCAACTGCCCGACTGGGTAAACTTCCTTTTGCAGACCGTCACCCTGACTTTCCTGATACTGCTTTTCGGCGAAATCCTCCCCAAGCTCGTGGCTAACACGTCACCCACAAAATGGGCCGCGTTCGCCGCCCCGTGGATCAACCTGCTGATGAAGATCTGCTATCCACTGTCGTCAGTCATGGTCAGGTCGACCAAGATCGTTAACAAGGTCGTCACACGTCAGAGCCGCAACATCACCGCCGATGAGTTAGGCCAGGCACTCGAGATCGCCGATGTCGAGAACCGCCCCGACAAGGAGATGCTTGAGGGTATCCTGCGGTTTGGCGACACCAACGCAGCCGCCATCATGACGCCCCGCGTCGACATCACCGGCATAGAGTCTGACATGGCCTTTGACGAGGTGATGAAGGTGATACTTGACAAGGGATACTCACGCATGCCGGTGTTCGGCGAGTCTCAGGATGACATCGTCGGCGTACTCTATGCCCGCGACCTCCTCCCATACGTCCCCGAGGGGAAAGATAAGGAGACCGGCGAGACCATCAGCTGGCAGTCACTCATACGCGAGCCCTACTTCGTGCCCGAGTCGCGCATGATCGATGACCTGCTCGAAGACTTCCGTAAGCTCAAGATCCATATCGCCATAGTGGTCGACGAGTTCGGCGGCACCCAGGGTGTTGTCACCCTCGAGGATGTACTTGAGGAGATTGTCGGCGACATAAACGATGAATATGACGAGGAGGAGGTCACCTATCGCCGGCTCCCCGACGACACCTATATCTTTGAGGGGAAGACGCTGCTCAATGACTTCTTCCGCATCACCGGCCTCGACCCCGACGACTACCGCGAGGTTGCCGACGACTGCGAGACGCTGGCCGGTATGCTTCTGGCCATCAAGGGTGATTTCCCCAAAGATAAAGAGCCGCTGGTCTATGGCCGTTGCCGCTTCCTGATACTTGACATCGACCACCACCGCATCGCCTCGGTGCGCGTCAAGGTCATGCCCGACCCTCAGACCGCCTGACCACCATCTGATACTCACTGACGTGCTGATCTACAACCGCGATGACATCAAGATATATGCCTGCGCTCTTGCGCTCGACACCCCCGGCAGATGTGAAGGTCGTCTTATTGCCGAACGTAAGGCCGTAGACTCACTGGTCCGTGAGGCACTCTCCGATTATCCTTCGGTCTGCATCGCTCACCGCCCCGACGGCAGCCCATATCTTACCGACAGACCCGAGAATACCGGCAAGACCATTTACCCCGCCATCTCGGTCAGCCATTGTCGCACCATGGCGGCCATCATCCTCACCCCGCCATCACTATCACCCGGTATCGACTGCGAGACCCGAGACCGCAGTCACACACTCCTTAAAGTCGCCGCGCGTTATCTATCCCCCTCCCAGCTAAAGGATTGGGCCTCCTCACCCGAGCGATTGCTAAGGGCATGGTGTATCAAAGAGGCGATATATAAAGCCCTGCGCATCGAGGGATTGCCACTGGCCGACATCCCCCTCCCCCCCGCAGATAAAGCTGATGCCACGGAGACGACCGTCACCATGGCCGGGCGATCGCTCACACTGATTACGCTCCCCGACTTCAACAGTACCCCCGTGACAGCGGTTTTCTGACCCGCAACTTTGGTATTTTACTTATTTATTTATAACTTTGCGTCACGATAAAACCCCGCATACCTTCATTCTCATACCCGATGAAAAGATACCTCATTTTACCCCTCGTCGCACTGATCGCCCTGCTGAGCAATGCGCAGAATAAACAGGAAAATGAAACCGCCAAAAACCGCTATCAGGTATTCGGCGTAGCATTCTATAACCTCGAGAACCTCTTTGACACCATCCCAAACAACCCCCTTGGACGTGACTCAGAGTTCACACCACAAGGGCCGCGACAGTGGACCGGCAAACGCTACTGGTCAAAGATCAACAACCTTGCCCGCGCCATCTGCAACTTCACCACTCCCACCACTCCCAACGGCCCCGCCTTTATCGGCGTGAGTGAGATCGAGAACCGCACCGTGCTCGAAGACCTCGTCAAGGCCATCGACCGCCGCCTCGAGAGCGAAGGCAAGACCCCCTGGAACCTCCAGATCGTCCACCACGACTCACCCGACCGCCGCGGTGTCGACGTCGGCGCACTCTACAACCCCCGCTACTTCCGCTTCCTCAACGTCAGCAACACGCTGCTCACCGTCGAGTCACAGCCCCACTTCCGCACCCGCGACCAGATGTGTGTCACCGGCGTCATGGGCAAAGACACCGTCAGCGTCATCGTCAACCACTGGCCCTCACGATTAGGCGGACAGGAGCAGAGCAGCTACCTGCGCGAAGCCGCCGCCGCCACCTCAAAACATATCGCCGACTCACTCTGGCAACTGCGTCCCAACCAGGGCGTCATCATCATGGGTGACCTCAACGACGACCCCCACGACCGCTCATGCGCCAAAGTGCTCGGCGCTGTCAAGAAACCCGACGGCGTAAAGCCCCACGAGTTCTACAACCCATTCTGGTCAATCCTCGACAAAGGGATCGGCACCCTCGCCTACCAAAGCCAGTGGAACCTCTTTGACCAGATCATCGTCAGCGGCACACTCCTCGAGAGCAACACCGCCAAAACCGATCTCCACTACTGGAAAGCCCAGGTCAACAACTTCGAGTTCCTCCGCGACACCGAAGGCTCGCGGCAGAACTATCCCCTGCGCACCTACTCAGGCGGTGTCTTCCTCAACGGCTACTCAGACCACTTCCCCACCGAGATCTTCCTCATCCGCCAGCGCTAACCCCGTCGCCTTTGATGCCGACCAATATGATAATAAAGCCTGATTGATTCCCCTCAATCAGGCTTTATTATATTACTCAACTTTAACCTGACGCAACAGAGTCTACGTGACGCTGTGCGTGTTTATTGAATTGACTGTGCGTGTTTATAATATTTCCTTAATCGGTGTCGGATGAATTTTAGTCCGGAATTGATGCAGGCAGTTGAAAGTTAGCCCCGGCGGACGCGAGGGAAAGTCGCGCCATCCGGGGCTATGAGGTTGATTAATCTTTTTGGAGGGGGGATCAGATGGAGAGGCGGCGGAGGGTGTTGAGGAGGTCGCGGTTGATGGGCTTGTCGTTCTTGATGGCTTTGACGAAGGGGACATAGACGATTTCGTCGTTCTTGATGCCGATCATGACGTTGCGCTGATCATCGAGCAGGGCGTCGATGGCGGCTGCGCCCATGCGTGAGGCGAGGATGCGGTCGTGGGCTGTGGGTGATCCGCCTCGCTGCAGGTGACCGAGGATTGATACGCGCACGTCATACTGGGGGTATTCCTCCTCAACGCGTTTGGCGATGGCCATTGCGCCGCCGGTGACGGGGCTCTCGGCTACGAGCACGATTGATGAGTTTTTGCTCTTGCGGAAGCCGTTTGAGATAAGGTCGGCGAGCTGGTCGGCCTCGGTAGAGATTTCGGGGATGATGGCGGCCTCGGCCCCTGAGGCGATTGCGCCGTTGAGGGCGAGGAAGCCGGCATCGCGGCCCATTACCTCGATAAAGAAGAGGCGCTCGTGTGATGTAGCGGTGTCACGTATCTTGTCGACGCACTCCATGATAGTGTTGAGCGCTGTATCATAGCCGATGGTGGTATCTGTGCCATAGAGGTCGTTGTCGATTGTACCGGGGAGACCGATGATGGGGAAGTTGAACTCGTTGGCAAAGATGCGTGCACCGGTGAGCGAACCGTCTCCGCCGATCACCACCAGGGCGTCGATACCGTGGCGCTTGAGGTTATCGTAAGCGAGCTGGCGCCCCTCGGGGGTCTGGAACTCTTTACAGCGGGCGGTCTTGAGGATGGTGCCGCCACGTTGTATGATGTTTGATACGTTGGCGGTGGTAAACTCGGCGATCTCGTCGGTCACCAGACCGCGGTAACCGCGATAGATCCCTTTGACTTTGAAGCCGGCGAAGATGGCTGCACGTGTGACGGCGCGGATGGCCGCGTTCATACCGGGGGCGTCACCTCCCGAGGTCAGGATACCTATACATTTGATTTCTGCCATGGCCTTGATATCTTGATACGTAGTATGTTAGAATAGAGTATTTATGGTGTTTACAATCTCAAAAACAAAGTTACTAATTTTTGGTTTACTTTAGCAACTGTGACATTAATAATTTTTGCGCGGAGGGGCTCAGACCTCCTCCTCGACTGAGTAGTCGAGAAAGCGAAGCATGGGGTAGAGAATCTCGAAATATGAGGCGGCTTTCTCTGTCCAGCAGGGGTCGCTGAAAAATTCGATACCCTCGGGTTTGAATCGTCCGTACTCCTTGAGTCTGAGCAACTCGGCCTGGGGATGGTTGCGGTCATACCCCTTGGGAATAGTCTTGAGGCGCGGGCCATACCAGTCTGGGAAGAGGCTTGTCAACCGGGGATTGTTTATTATCTCCTCAAACTCCTCGATGTTGTCAACGATCGCCTTGCGTAGTTTTTTGAGAACGGCACTCTCGGGACACCAGATGCCGCCGTAGAGACCGCTGGTCTCACCCTCATACCCGTCGGTGGGAGGGGTGTCGCGCCCCGGGCCCACCTGTATGTAACACCCGGTCAGATGGGCGGCTGCCGATGACCGTCCGTGAGGCGAGAGCGATGCAGAGAAATAGGTCTTATAGGGGGTCTTGTCGCGCGAGAAGCGGGTGTCACGATATATGCGGTAGACTGACCCGGCGCCGGTCTGCCCTTTTAGCTCGGGCCACCATTGCGAGCAATAACCTATCAGCCGGTCGATATCCTCGATCCAACTCATGCGCAACGAGTCATACGTCTCTTTGTGTTCCTTAAACCACTGACGGTCTTGATTGCGGGACAGCTCGGTCAGGAACTCATAAAGGCGCGGAATATAATTGACGTTCTTCATCCTACATCCTCCCATTTCACATCCTCAATCTGCTGCTCTGACACACGTGTGTAAGTGGTCTCAGAGCCGTCGGTCGAGGTTTCGGTGACATCGACCGTCACCTCCTGAAATTTTATATATTCACCCACGGCGGGGTCTATCTTCTTGCGACGGGGCTCGGGGGTACTCCAGCCCCCTTTGCGGCGCACCTGCTCGTTGTCGCGGGCACGTTTCTCGGCCTCCGGGTCTAACCCGGCGGCCCGGCGGAATGCATTCTGCATATCGCGGGCCTGTTTGCGGGCGTTGTTATACACGCGCCATATCCGCCAGGCCGGACGTATGAAGAAATAAAAAAATATTGCCAGTAAAAATATTGCTAACCACATAAGGAGAAGAGGTTATTGTCAGGCCTCTTTGCCCTGACGCGCCAAGGCGAAGGCCGACAGGAAGAAATAAAGTATGATCGTATAGGCCAGCCCCTCTACACCGAATATCACCACAAAGGCCACTGCGGCCACTAACAATATATATCGGGGCAGATTGTCGCCGATGCGGAAGTTCTTGAGTTTGAATGAGAACATCCTCATGTTTGAGACCATCAGCAGGGCCACCAGCACGATGGTGGCGCTGACGATGAGGTTGCCCCAGTAGACGTGGGCGTGCATCCACTCGCTCGCATGACTCTGCATCCAAGCCGTGGCCCCGATCCAGAATATCGCGTTGGCCGGGATTGGCAGCCCCTTGAACTCAGTGGCCTGTGAGTCATCGAGATTAAACTTGGCAAGCCTCAACGCGCCCATCGCCGGGATGAAGAGGGCCACAAAGGGTATCCACCATGAGCCGGTCCATACCTGCAGGATATTATAGAGCAGCAGCGAGGGAGCGACCCCGAAACTCACCAGATCGGCGAGCGAGTCAAGCTCCTTTCCTAACGGAGAGGGTGCATGCAGCCAACGCGCGGCGGCCCCGTCAAAAAAGTCAAATACGGCTGCCAGCCCCACCAGAATCCAGGCCAGCTGACGTCCGTTGACGAGCTTGCCGAACAATGTCACCACGTCCTCCTCAAACGAGAAAGCGCATATACATGCCAGACAACCCGACACGAGGTTACAGAGAGTCAGCGTATTGGGTACTGAGGTTACGATCTTTCTGAAAAACATTGCTTAGGGATTGAGACGACCTACCTCGGTGATGCCACCGATGGTCTTGTCGCCGAGTTTGACCAGAATCGTGGTCGACAGGGGCAGGTAGAGGTCGACTCGCGATCCAAACTTGATAAAGCCCATGTGATCCTCGATAGAGGCTTCGTCGCCGGGACGCGCATAGGTGACGATACGGCGGGCCATTGCCCCGGCCACCTGACGCATCAGCACCAGCTGACCGTCCCTGGCGCGTATAACCACCGTCGACCGCTCATTCTCTGTGCTCGATTTGGGCAGATAGGCGGCCATGAAGCGTCCCGAGTGATGTTTGTAATATATGACCTCGCCGTCGACCGGAAACCAGTTGGCGTGGACATTCATCGGTGACATGAACACCGACAGCTGTATACAGCGGCACTTGAGATACTCGGGCTCATAGACCTCCTCGAGGGCGACGACCTTGCCGTCGGCCGATGCCACCACGACATCATCGCGGTTACCCTGGAAGTGACGGTGCGGTGACCTGAAGAAGTTGACCACCAGCAGGTAAAAGATTGTCGAGGCGACCAGCACGATTATCGGTATCCACACATAATCGATCAGCCATATCCACAACGGCACATTCACCAGCAGCATGGCCGCCAGCAGAATAATCAGTATGTTTGTACCTTCGCGGTGGATCTTGACTCTCATCGGCAAGAGGGGGGGTAAATAGGTCTGTCGGGTTTATATTTTTTACAAAGGTAGCGTTTTTTTTACAAGTACAAAAAAAAATTACTCGTCGTCACGACGAATAATCTTCTTACCTTAAATCTAATACCATGAAAAACTAATGCAAAGGTATAGGTTTTTATGTTTTACAACATACTTTTGATCTGATTTTTCACCTATATTTAACTTATTTTTGCAGTCATTCCTCTGTATTATTCAAAAATTCACATCTGTTAACCAAATCAACCTCAGCGTATATCATCACGGTGAGGGATTACGGTTTGAGGCCGCTTAGGGCGCCTGTCGCGACACGCGCGTAACATATATCTGACGGTTCGGGATTTTTTCGTAACTTTGTCCCTGAAATGGGAAGACTCCTCGCCATAGATTACGGGCGCGTGCGCAGCGGCATCGCTGTCACCGACCCGCTGAAGATCACCGCCACGGCGCTGACCACCGTCCCATCGGGGCAGCTCGAGACCTTTTTGCGCGATTACCTGGGCCGCGAGCAGGTCGACAAGGTGATCGTGGGGCTTCCGCGCAATCTCGACGGATCGCCCTCTGAGTCACAGCGTTATCTGCGGCCGGCGCTGGGGAGGCTGCGCAAGGCGTTCCCCGCGATGGAGTTTGAGATGTATGACGAGCGGTTTACATCTGTTATCGCCCACCGCGCCATGATCAACTCGGGGATGAAGCGCTCAGAGCGCCGTCGCCGCGAAAATGTCGACATGATGGCCGCCTGCATCATCCTCAACGACTATCTCGAGAGTCTCCGTTTCGCCTGATTTAAGATAAAAAGTTACAACTGTATATGAAATTACCCGTCTATCTTTACGGCCATCCCGTATTGCGAAAGGTGTCTGAGCCTGTCCCGGCCGACTATCCTGACCTCAAGAAACTGGTGGCCGATATGTTTGAGACAATGTATGCCTCAGAGGGTGTAGGCCTGGCCGCACCGCAGGTTGGTCTCAACATCAACATGGTGGTCATCGACGCCGACCCGGTCGCCGAGACTTTCCCCGAGTGTAAGGGACGCAAACTCGTCATCATCAATCCCGAGCTCGAGATACTCGACGGCGAGCCCGTCAGCCGCTCAGAGGGTTGCCTGAGCCTCCCCGGCCTGAGCGAGGATGTAAAGCGCGTCGAGCATATCCGCCTCAAATGGCTTGACGAGAACTTTGAGCCGCACGACGAGGAGATCTCGGGATTCCTGGCACGCATCGTACAGCATGAGCTCGACCACCTCGACGGCAACCTCTATATCGACCATATCTCACCCCTGCGCAAGCAGTTTATCCGCGGCAAGCTACACAACATCATCGACGGCAAGACACGCTGTGACTACCCCGCCAAATATGCCCCGCGCAAACGTAAATAATCATACCACACGACATAAAGACAATGGCAGCACCAAATCCGGATGACAAGAAGATCATCTTCTCGATGGTAGGCGTATCCAAGACCTACCCGCCCCAGAAACAGGTACTTAAAAACATATATCTCTCATTTTTCTACGGAGCCAAGATCGGCATCATCGGTCTCAACGGTTCGGGTAAATCATCTCTGCTCAAGATCATTGCCGGCATAGACAAGGATTATCAGGGCGAGGTAGTGTTTGCCCCCGGATACTCGGTGGGTTATCTCGAACAGGAGCCCAAGCTCGACCCTGACAAGACAGTCATCGAGGTAGTCCGTGAGGGTGTCAAACCTGTCATGGATCTCTTGCAGGAATTTGATGAGGTCAATGCGGCTTTTGCCGATCCCGATGTGCTCGAAGACCCCGACAAGATGGACAAACTAATTCAGCGTCAGGGTGAGTTGCAAGATGCACTCGACGCATGCGACGCCTGGAACATCGACTCAAAACTCGAGCGCGCCATGGACGCCCTGCAGTGTCCCCCAGATGATCAGAAGATCGACACCCTATCGGGTGGTGAGCGCCGCCGCGTGGCACTGTGCCGCCTGCTGTTGCAGCAGCCCGACGTACTGTTGCTCGACGAGCCTACCAACCACCTCGACGCCGAGTCTATCGACTGGCTCGAGCAGCACCTCCAGCAATATCCCGGCACGGTGATCGCCATCACCCACGACCGTTACTTCCTCGACCATGTCGCCGGCTGGATTCTCGAACTCGACCGCGGCGAGGGTATCCCCTGGAAAGGTAATTACTCATCATGGCTCGACCAGAAGACCAAGCGCATGGCTCAGGAGGAGAAACAGGCCAGCAAGCGCCGCAAGACTCTCGAGCGCGAGCTCGAGTGGGTGCGCATGGCCCCCAAAGCCCGTCAGGCCAAGGGTAAAGCCCGTCTGTCAAGCTATGACCGCCTGCTCAATCAGGATCAGAAAGAGCGCGAGGAGAAGCTCGAGATCTTCATCCCCAACGGTCCCCGTCTGGGTAACAAGGTAATCGAGGCTCACGGACTCGAGAAAGCATTCGGCAAGAAGCTGCTGTTTAAGGATCTTGAGTTTGCACTCCCGCCCAACGGCATCGTCGGTGTGATCGGCCCCAATGGCGCGGGCAAGACCACACTCTTCCGCCTTATCATGGATCAGGAGAAACCTGACGCCGGTAACTTTGAGGTCGGCGAGACAGTCAAGGTCGCCTATGTCGACCAGCGTCACCATGACCTCATCCCCGACCATACGGTCTATCAGGTGATTTCACAGGGAGTCGAGAGCTTCCGCATGGGAGGCCGCGATGTCAACGCCCGCGCTTATCTCTCTAAATTTAACTTTGCCGGAGCTGATCAGGAGAAGAAGATCGGCGTGCTGTCGGGTGGCGAGCGTAACCGCCTGCACCTGGCAATGGCTCTCAAAGAGGAGGGTAACGTGCTGCTGCTCGACGAGCCCACCAACGATATCGACGTCAACACCCTGCGCGCCCTCGAAGAGGGTCTCGAGAATTTTGCCGGATGCGCCGTTGTGGTCAGCCACGACCGCTGGTTCCTCGACCGCATCTGCACCCACATCCTCTCATTCGAGGGTGACGGCAAGGTGGTATTCTATCAGGGTTCATACTCTGACTACGAGGAATATAAGAAGGCACAGAATGGTGGCAAGGAACTCCCCCGCCGCCGTTATCGCAAACTCATGAACGACTGACAATGAATATAGCAATCGTTGGCGCCAGCGGCGCCGTGGGTCAGGAACTGCTCAAGGTACTTGACCAGCGAAACTTTCCCGTCGACCGCATGCGCCTGTTCGGCTCAAGCCGTTCGGCAGGCCGCAAGGTAAACTTCCGCGGCGAGGAGATCACGATCGAGGAACTCACCGATGATCCCGAGCTCTTCCGCGACATCGACTACGTCTTCACCTCGGCCGGGGCATCGACCTCTCGCCGCTACGCCGACACCATTACGGCTCTGGGGGCTGTTATGATCGACAACTCCAGCGCATTCCGCATGGACGCTGACGTTCCTCTGGTAGTGCCCGAGGTCAACGGTGAGGATGCGCTTGATGCTCCCCGCCGCATCATCGGCAACCCAAACTGCACCACCATACAGATGGTTGTCGCCCTCGCTCCGATACACCGCCTCGCACGCATCCGCCGCATCAGGGTGGCCACATATCAGGCCGCATCGGGCGCAGGACAGTCGGCTATGGACGAACTCGTCGCCCAGTATGCCGATCTCACCGCCGGACGTACCCCCAAGGTAGAAAAATTCGTCGCACAGCTCGCATATAACGTCATCCCCCACGTCGACGTCTTTACCGACAACGGTTACACCAAAGAGGAGATGAAGATGGTCAACGAGACGCGCAAGATCATGCATGACCCTGACCTGCGGGTGAGCGCCACCTGTGTCCGCGTCCCCGTCATGCGCGCCCACTCTGAGGCTATATGGGTTGAGACCGAGCGCCCCGTCACTGTCGACGAGGCCCGCGAGGCGTTCGCCCAAGCCCCCGGGGTGGAGGTGATGGATGACCCCGCCGCCAACCTCTACCCGATGCCGTTGGGCCTGGCCGGCTGCGACCCTGTTTATGTCGGGCGCATCAGACGCGACCTGGCTGACGACAACGCCCTGACATTCTGGAGCGTCAGCGACCAGATACGCAAAGGCGCGGCCCTAAACGCCGTGCAGATCGCCGAATATCTCATCGCTCATAAATCCTGAAAGCTGACAGCCGATGATCAGCCTGACCATCTTTAGCTCCACGCCGCTGGTGACCTCGCCGGTCACGATTTTCCTGATCGTGCTGGTCATCATTCTGCTTGCGCCCGTGGTGCTCAACCGGCTCAAGATCCCCCACATCATCGGGATGATCGTGGCCGGAGTGGTGGTCGGTCCTTACGGCCTCAACATCCTCGACAGAGACAGCTCATTCAATATCTTCGGCCAGGTGGGACTCCTCTACCTGATGTTTCTCGCCGGGCTCGAGATAGATATGTTCCATCTGAGGTTAAACCTCAAGCGCGGCGCCGTCTTCGGCATCCTCACATTCCTTATACCCCTTGTGCTGGGTGTGACAGCGAGTGTATACATCCTGCATACCCCATGGGTGACAGCCTTCCTGCTGGCATCGATGTATGCCTCGCACACGCTCATCGCATACCCCGTAGCATCGAGATTCGGCATAACAAAATCACCGGCCGTACTGATCTCGGTGGTCGCCACGATCGTCTGCGTCATCGGCGCCCTGCTCATCCTCGCCGCAGC
>CAMWLR010000033.1 GCA_947175215.1 uncultured Porphyromonadaceae bacterium | reverse complement strand
TATTCTTCCCCAACTCGGCCGGTAAGTTCAGCTATGACGGTGCCTATTGCAAGGCATTCACCGGTTCATACGCATATCAGGATGGCCTGCTCCCCTCGATCTCCAATATCTGGGGTCAGAAAGAGTTTGAGTATGATCCCGGGGATCTCAAGGGTAACACCGGCTTTGTTGACCTCAAGAGCGAAATCGCTGAGAGCGCCCATACATTCTATGAGTATAAGTTCCCCCTCTCGCTGCTCGGTATCTCTGAGAGCTACATCAAGAATCAGGGTATCGGTGTGATGGTTGTCGACACTTACGGTCAGGGCGCTATCGGTTCGACTCCCTATGATCCCACCTGCTTTGACAATGCCAAGACAGCTTACTCTAAAGATCCGTCGTCAAGCGCCGAGAAAGAGGACACTGACCTCTTTACCTACGCAATGGCACGTATCGGTAAGGGTTATTCAGGCCGCAGTGACGTAGAGACCATTGAGGTAGAGACCTTGACTGACGCCGAGCCTGAGTACTTCAACCTGCAGGGTATGCGTGTATACGATCCCGCCCCCGGCATCTATATCGTCCGCCGCGGTAATATGGTCAGCAAAGAGATTGTCCGCTGACAAATGACCCGATGAGCCGTTAACCGGCCACCACGATAGAGACGGCCCGTGCAATCGCGCGGGCCGTCGTCGTTATATCGGTTGCTGTTCTTGAGAATAGGTATTGTTGATCCCTCCCTTGGCTTAATAGGGTATATAAAAGTTGAGGATGATAAAGATTGATGGAGCTTAGAGTTTATTGAGCAATAACCGCATCACTAACAGGGTGGCTTTATCAATTATCTCAGAGCGTGGTCCGGCAAGATGATATAATTCGGCGAAAGTGCCTGCGGGGGTTACTACGGCAGTCCATACAGTCCCGACCGGTTTCTCATCGCTTCCTCCACCCGGGCCTGCGATCCCTGATGTTGCCATCGCGCAATCAGTGTGAAAGGCGCGGCACGCACCCTCTGCCATCGCTCTTACGACCTGCTCTGATACCGCTCCATGTTGAGCTATCACGTCAGGGGCGACACCTAATATATCCGCTTTTGCGGAGTTTGAGTATGTCACGGCTCCGCCATTATATACGTCAGAACAACCGGCCACCAAAGTAAGATGATGGGCGATATTGCCGCCTGTGCAACTCTCGGCCGTTGACAGGGTGAGACCGGATTGACGGAGTGTGTCGAGAAGATCGGGGGCTATTTCGTTGAGGTCTTGCAGAATATAGGGATCCATACTGGTGTTGTTACATTGTTACCCGGGCATAGGGAGCGGCCTCGTAGGGACAAAACTCTCTGTCGAGATATTTGAAGTATCCGGCCATGGCTATCATGGCGGCATTGTCTGTGGTGAATGATCGTTTGGGTATAAATGCCGTGAGGTTATGATCGCGGCAGTATTCCTCGACGGCCTTTCGGACGCCCGAATTGGCAGATACACCGCCGCCTATTGCGACAGTCTTGACATGTGTCTGCTTAACTGCTTTGTCGAGCTTGTCGAGGAGAATGTCGATGATGGTCTTTTGCAGCGATGCCGCCAGATCGGCCAGATTACGCTGAATAAAGTCGGGATCTGTCTTGATGTTGTCGCGTAGAGTGTACAGAAAAGAGGTTTTTAGTCCGCTGAAACTATAATCGAGGCCGGGGATACGCGGCTTGGCGAACTTAAACCGTTTGGGGTTACCCTCGGCTGCCAGTCTGTCGATATGGGGGCCGCCGGGATATGGGAGACCCATCACTTTGGCGCATTTGTCAAAGGCCTCGCCGGCCGCGTCATCAATTGTCTGGCCGATAATCGTCATGTCATTATAGTTGTTGACCAGTACGAGCTGTGAGTTGCCCCCCGAGATCAGCAGTGTGAGGTAGGGGAAATCAGGCACGCGGTCATCCTCGGCCTCTCTGACAAAGTGACTGAGCACGTGGCCGTGCAGGTGATTGACCTCAATGATCGGGATTCTCAGACCGAGTGACATCCCCTTGGCAAACGAGGTGCCTACCAGGAGTGAGCCTAACAGACCGGGGCCGCGCGTAAAGGCGACAGCATCAAGATCGTTGCGGTCAATGCCGGCACGTTTGATGGCGGCGTCAACCACAGGGACAATGTTCTGCTGATGGGCGCGAGATGCGAGCTCGGGCACCACGCCCCCATATTCCTGATGTACACTCTGTGATGCGATGACGTTGGATAGCAGCAGCCCGTCACGTATGACAGCCGCCGATGTGTCATCACATGAAGATTCTATTCCGAGGATGGTCACGTTTTTACTGTTCATGATTGCAAAGTTACAAAAAATGGGTCAATATTCTTCCTGATTAGAGCCGAATTTCTCAGTGGTGCTATATATAGCTCAATAAATGTATATCGTTAGATTAGTATTATAACCTGATAAATAGCAGTCTTAGAGTAATTGTGGTCGGTAAATTGGGCAAAAAGCGACAAATTGTTTCTTTATTCAGTTAAAAAGTTGGCAAAATGTTTGCATAATAGAAAAAGTTATTTTAACTTTGCTACATAATCAGATAGTATTACAGGCATATTTGGTGTAATGAAGAATATTCTCTTCATCTGATTTAATATTCCTGCCGGGGTTGATCGTGATGATCTGCCCCGGTTTTTTTGTGTCGTTATGTCTGATAAAAATATGTTATACAACATGTTTTTGCTGTTTCTGTTTTATAGCAGATATTGAACGATTAAAAGCAAATTGCACATTCTTTGCCCGAATGTGCAATATATTCACGGGATAGATTGCAATATAGGAGCAATTAACGCTGTTAAAATTACGATTATTAATAAGTTATTTGCAAAAAGATAAGCAAATGATGTAAAACCAACTGCATTTTTATCCTTTCATAACTCAAAAAAACAGTAAAAAGATGCTGAGAGTATCTGAAATTTTTCCGATATTTGCACAAAATCATTTCTGAGTGCGTGTCAGCGGGGTAAAATGTTGCCATATTGACACTGATTTCGATGCAAATCTTACCGATAGATAAGCTCTTGGAAATATGTTATAAAACACATTTTTAACACTCCTCGGTTATGAACCAGATCAAGACATTTCAGCAACTGACGTCACATTTGGCCGAAATGAACTGTCAACCGACAGTCGCAGTGATATGCCCCTATGATGATGAGACCTGCGATGCGGTCGATAAAGCCCTCTCAGAGGGATTTATCAAAGCAGTGTTGATCGGGGAGAAAGATAAGACTGACCCCAAGGGGCTGTTTAACCGCTATTCTGACGGGCGCGTAGAATATCTTGATGCAGTAGATCCCGTTGATGCCGCCCGTAAGGGTGTTGCTCTCGCGCGCGAGAATAAAGCGGATATTATTATGAAAGGTCTGGTAGGCACTGATCAGTTGCTGCATGCCGTGCTTGACAAGCAGGTGGGGATATTACCCAAAGGTAAGCTGCTGAGCCATATCACCGTAAGTGAGATACCCGGAATGGATCGTCTGCTGTTTTATTCGGACGTTGCTGTTATCCCTTATCCGACACTTGAGCAGCGTGAACAGATCATTCGACTTGATCTCAATGTCATCCGCAAATTTGGTATCACACACCCCAAGGTAGCGCTCATACATTTTACTGAGAAGGTTAATCCCAAGTTCCCCAATTCGGTCGACTATCAGACAATTGTATATAGGGCGTCAAAGGGCGAGTATGGAGACATGATTGCCGGCGGCCCGATGGATGTCAAGACGGCAGTTGACCTCCATTCGGCTCAGGTCAAGGGTATCAAGTCAGATGTCTGCGGCAATGCCGACCTGCTGATCTTCCCTAATATCGAGTCAGGTAATACCTTTTATAAGACCGTGTCATATTTTGCAAAGGCAAAGATGGCAGGGATGTTGCTCGGCCCTACTGTGCCTGTCGTGCTGCCATCGCGCAGCGACTCTGCCGAGAGCAAATTCTACTCACTGGCCATGGCGGCGCTTGATGCCACACTTTAATCAGAATCATAAGTCACAATGAAGATATTAGCCATCAATCCGGGTTCGACCTCAACTAAAATCGCAGTATTCGAGGATTCCAAGCAGATAATGACGCACACTATCCGTCATTCAGTCGAGGAACTCTCAAAGTTTAAGCGTGTTATCGATCAGCTTGACTATCGTCGCGAACTTGTGCTCAAAGCGCTTGCCGATGAGGCAATTCCCTTTGAGTTTGATGCCGTGATCGGACGCGGAGGGCTTACCCACCCCATACCCGGCGGGGTGTATGATGTCAATAACGAGATGGTTGAGGCTATGTATCGTTCACCGCGCGATCATGCTTGCAACCTCGGCAGTCTGATAGCTCATGATATAGCCCGCGATATTGACGGGTGTCGTGCGTTCATCGCCGACCCCGGCATAGTTGATGAGATGGATGATATAGCTCATATCACAGGGTCGCCCATCATGCCTCGTATAACCACCTGGCATGCTCTCAATCAGAGAGCAATCGGGCGTCGTTTTGCCAGCGACTATTCAGAGCAGCATCCCGATGCCCCCAAGCGTTATCGCGAGATGAACCTTATCATCTGTCATCTCGGGGGCGGTATCTCTATCGGCGCACACGATCATGGCCGTTGCATAGATGTCAACAATGCCTTTGACGGTGAGGGGTCGTTCTCTCCCGAGAGAGCCGGTACACTCCCCTCGGGGTCACTGATCGACCTCTGCTATTCAGGCCGCTATACTAAAGAGGAACTCAAAAAACGTATCAGTGGCAAGGCCGGACTGGCTGCTCATCTCGGCACAGTCTCTATCCCTGAGATTGTCGAACGTATCGACGGAGGAGATGAACATGCCCGACTGGTGCTCGACGCAATGATTTATCAGATCGCCAAGAATATCGCAGCTCTCTCGCCGGTACTTTACGGCAAAATAGATGCAATACTTATCACCGGTGGCATCGCTTATTCAGATTATGTCATCAGCCGCCTGCGCAAGCGTGTCGAGTTCCTTGCTCCGGTTTATGTCTATCCGGGCGAAGATGAACTCGAAGCGCTCGCTCTTAATGCTGTCGGCGCACTGCAGGGTGACCTCGAGATCAAGACATTCCATCTGCCGGAGACATCTGATAAAAAGAGTTGCGCCAGGCAGCCCGAGGTCTGCGTAAACTGATCTATGTCTTAAGCGCCGTCTCAGCGGCGGATCAGTTTGCCTGACGAGGTCAGGTCAAATGCCCCTCGGCGGATGATGCGCTTAGGCATCTCAACGGCTGTGAGTACCTCACGGCACATCGACATTAATTCATCATCAGTGGGTTTGCTGTCAGCATCCCCCTCGATAACGAGAGTCACAACCCGGCCCCAAAGAGGGTCAGGTTCACCTTTAATATAATAAGGTATAGTCAGAATGTCGGCAAGTTTCCGCTCAATCTCCTCAGGAAAGAGTTTTATCCCGCCCGAATTGATAACATTATCATATCTTCCCCGCCATATAAACGAAGAGTCATTTGATAGAGAAACCATATCATTGGTTTGCAGTGAGCCGAAGCTGTATTCCGGGGCAATGATGTTGAGGCACCCGCGTTTGTCAGTCAAAAAAGTCACGCCCGGCATCGCCATGAAATATTCCCGGCCGATCTTGCGGAGTGCTATGTGACTGCACGTCTCGGTCATGCCGTAGGTGGCGAATATCTTGGTGTGAAGATCTGCTGTGAGTTCTATAAGCCGCTGTTCACACCGGGTGTCGAGCGGAGCGCCCCCGATGATGATGTGCTCGATTCGAGACAATATTTGGCGAGCATCGGGGTAGGAGAGGAGTGTCTGAATCTGAGATGGTACAATGGCCAGCAAGCTTACCCCGGAGCTGATATACCCGGCGACTGCCGGGTCAGCCCAAAATCGGTTTGACGGCTTGCACAGCGCAATCTCGCAATCAGCCTCAACGGCCCTCTCTATCATCATTTTGCCGGCGATATATCCTGTAGACAGAGGGCAGAGCATCCGTGATTTGTCAGTGAGGTTAAACCGTCTGACAGTCGCCTGAGCCGAACGTTCAATGTCACGTTTTGGGAGTCTGATCTCTTTTGGCTTACCTGTAGAACCGGATGTGTGAGCGATGACGAAATCTGTGGCGGCTGATCGTGAGGCAAGATACACTCCGGCCTCACGGCGGTACTCAGGATCTTCGTCAAGATAAATGACGCGAAACATATCGGTTTTAGTTAGAGTTAAGATTGATACCATAACCTCTCGCCGCGCAATTGCAATGGTGACGGGATGTTGTTGGTATAGAGATTGCCCGTGCCCAGACCTTGGGGTAATACCGGTTGATGAGAAGATGTCCAAATTCCCAACGCCTCAAGGCCTATATTTGACTCAAGGGCTGATGTTCCCCACCATCCGATACCGGCATCTTCGGCGACCGAGATCCAATCGTCAGCCTCACTGAAGCCTCCGCACAGCGATGGCTTGAGGATAATATAGTGAGGTTTGATCGCATCAATCATGGCTACCTTTTGGGCGCGGGTATTCATCCCGATTAATTCCTCGTCAAGCGCAATGTCAATCGGTGAGAGCCGGCAGATGCGGGCCATATCTTCCCATTGGCGCGGTTTTATCGGCTGTTCGATCGAGTGAATATCGTATCGCGCGAGACGTTCGAGGCGTTGGAGAGCGTCTTGGGGAGTAAACGCGCCGTTAGCATCGAGTCGCAACTCAATATCATCCTTGCCGAACTCACGGCGTATCGAGGCGATCAGATCAAGTTCGTCATCAAAAGAGATTCCCCCGATCTTGAGTTTGACGCAGGTAAAGCCCTCGTCGAGCTTGCTGCGGATACGACTTCGCATGGTGGCTTTGTCGCCCATCCACACCAATCCGTTGATACGTATCCCCTCCTCGCCGTCAAGCCATCGCCGCTGACGGCCCGAGAGGGGATAACCACCGGCGCGGATCAGAGCCGACTCCACGCCGAACCGTATTGATGAAACTTCCGGGATGGCAGCGAGCAGTTGCTCTATCGTGTCACAACTCTCTGCCACCCTGCATGTCTTGGCAATGAGTTTACCGAACTCAGGGGTGTCCTCTTTGCTGAGATCGCGAAACATCGCTATCTCCCCCGTAGCTTCCCCGTCGGGGAGTTGCTCAGAGATGATGGTGAGAAACCATGTCTCTTTTTCGGTCATCGAGTCGCGTGAGGTGATGGCACGCTCGCGAAATTTTAGCGTGTAGGGACTGACAGTCAGGTGCATGTCAAATTCAACCGGGGAATTTGGGGAACTGACCGAAGTCGGGGTCGCGTTTCTCGAGGAATGCGTTCTTACCCTCCTGAGCCTCGGGCATCAGATAATAGAGCAGGGTGGCGTCACCTGCAAATTCCATCAGGCCGGCCTGACCGTCAAGTTCGGCATTGAGCGCGCGTTTGATCATACGTATCGCCATCGGAGATCTCTTGAGTATCGTCTCGCACCACTCGATGGTCTCATCCTCGAGGCGGTCAAACGGGACGACGGCATTGATCATACCCATTTCGAGTGCTTCGGCGGCGGTGTACTGACGGCACAGATACCAAATCTCGCGTGCCTTCTTCTGGCCGACACAGCGAGCAAGGTATGATGAACCGAATCCGGCATCAAAGCTTCCTACCTTAGGGCCGGTCTGGCCGAACCGTGCATTCTCAGAGGCTATTGACAGGTCGCAGACCACGTTAAGGACATTGCCGCCACCTATGGCATATCCGTTGACCATCGCGATGACGGGTTTGGGGATAGAGCGGATGGCTTTGTGTAGCTCGAGCACATTAAGGCGCGGGGTGCCGTCGGCATCGATATATCCGCCAGCCCCCTTGTAATGCTGGTCACCGCCCGAGCAGAATGCTTTATCACCGATGCCGGTGAGGATAATGACCCCTATCTCAGGAGTGGCGCGGCAATACTCCATCGCATCAAGCATCTCAATGTTAGTCTGAGGTCTGAATGCGTTATATACCTCGGGGCGGTTGATGGTGATCTTGGCGATACCCCCAAGTTGTTCAAAGAGAATATCTTCGTATTTCTTAATGGTTTTCCAGTCGCGTTTCATAATATGATGTATGATGTTTATTCGTTAGTGTGAGGAGGGCAGAATAGTTCGAGTATCGCCGGGCGATCGTTTGACTCGGCAAAGCGTGTCAGTACCTCATGCAGACTGTCGGTCGAGTCAGCGCTGTAATAATCGAGCCCGTATGCCCGCGACAACTCTTTGACATGCACATTTAGCTCGCAGACAAAATAATGCTCCCGTTCGGGCAGATGACAGGTAGCGGAGATCTTACGGAATATCCCGCCACCTCTGTTGTTGATGACGACAATCTTTAATTTCGGGGTGAGCAATGTCGATGAGAGGGCCGCCATATCATATTGCAGCGACATATCGCCGGTGATAAGCAGTGTAGTGTTGCGGTAGGCAAGTGATGCGCCCAACGCCGTTGATACTGACCCGTCTATTCCGCTGACTCCGCGGTTGCAGTCGCGACGGTGAAATCTCACTGCATCGCCCGTCACCGCATAGCGAGGTGTCAGGCCGTTACTTAACTGCAGATTCCAGTCGGCGGGGAGTGTAGCCAGCAGGGTATGGACAGCTGTCCGTGCCGACCATCGGTCAGTTGTGGCCGGTTTGCGCAAGGTTGACTCGGCGCGTAGTTTGGCATCCCGCCAGATCTCTTTATATCCCGATGTTGATGTGCACGCTTTACGCGCGAGATATTCCATGGCGTTGGCAAACCGGGGGAAGAACATATCTTCAGCTATCTCAATCCTCCGGGTCAGAGAGAAGTATGAATCAATTAGAGATTCGTTTAATCCGACGTGCCAATGATCGGCAAACTCTGTCGCCCGCAGATACTCCTTGAGTTTTCGGGACAACAGCGAGCCACCGAAAGTTATCAGCAGCGAGGGGCGCCCGGCATCAGATGAAAGGGCCGCATCATCGAGTATGAGGTCGGGGCGGCTCAGCACATCGGGTGAATTAATGTTTGCAAGTGCATCGGCCATCACCACCACACCTGGAAGATTGGCCAATTTACCTATCGCCCGGTTAAGATATGCAGATGGTGGAGTGAAACCGCCGACAATCAGTACACTGTGCTCTGATGCTTCTGCGGCAAGTTGCCGGGCGCTCTCTATGCCGATTTTGGGCGCCGGGGTAATAAGGTCGACTTTGCGGAAACCGCCCCCGGTGTCGAGAAATCCGTCGGCGGTTAGCGGTTCGTCAAAAGAGATATTTATATGCACGGGCCCCGGACGGCCGTTGAGGGCAACCTGCAATACCTCGTTGAGCGAACGGTTGACAAGCCAGCGGTCTCGGTCATTGTCTATCTCGCCGCGCAGATTGACGGTGCGTCTGACGATATGCCCCAGCGCACCGGGTTGTGGCAGGGTCTGGCTGTCATCCTGGCCGATCCATTCAGCCGGGCGGTCGGCCGAGATTACTACTAACGGGATCTTACGGTAAAAAGCCTCGGCCACGGCAGGAGCGTAGTTGAGCAGAGCCGTTCCCGAGGTGCAGACAAGAGCCACTGGAGTGCGGGCAACCGATGCAAACCCTAAAGCAATGAAGGCTGCCGACCGCTCATCCACCACCGGTCTGATATTGAAACACCCGTTACGTGCCAAAGCGAGAATCAACGGGGCGTTGCGTGTCCCCGGAGATGAAAAAATATCCTTTATGCCGTAGGCCGTCAGGGCCTCGGCGAGCATGCTTGCCGTTTCTTTTACGCAGTTGACCATTTCACTACAAAGGTAAGTAAAATTAACGAGATTTTTTGCTTACCTTTGCAGAGAAAAATTCAGCTATATGAGTAATACATCCCCCTCAGAGTCGGGTAGCGGAGTACACGATTTCCCGCATACCGAGCAGCAGTTTGATCAGGCTATCAATGAGTGCCGTGAGGTATTTGCCTCAAAGCTCCGCGATTACGGTGCGTCATGGCGTCTGATGCGCCCCACCGCCGTGACCGATCAGATATTGATCAAGGCTGACCGAATAAGGTCTCTCGAGACCAAGGGGGGCGGTTTGGTAGATGAGCCGATCGAGGATGCGTTCCGCGCCATCGTCAATTACGGCATCATCGGGCTGATACAGCTGCAACGCGGCTTTGCCGACCGTAAGGATATGACCCCTGATGAGGCGCTCGCGCTTTATGACGGGCTGATGGGTGAGACCCGCACGATGATGCTTGCCAAGAACCACGATTATAACGAGGCGTGGCGCAAGATGCGCGTCAGCTCTTATACCGACCTTATATTGATGAAGTTGATGCGTACCAAGGAGATTGAGGATCATGACGGTGTGACCGAGGTGTCAGAGGGGATCGATGCAAATTACAAGGATATGATCAACTATGCCGTTTTCGGCCTCATCAAGCTGGCCGAGGAGTAAGGTCTGATCCAAAGAGAGATGTCACAATCACCAGAAGATATTGATAAAAAAGCTGACGGAGGGATACAGACTGACCATCCGCGCATAGCGCATATTGTGGCTAACAAGTGGTTTCCGGCAGTGATATGGACTCTGAGAGTGCTGCTCGGAGGTGTCTTTGTGATGTCAGGCCTCGTCAAGGGGATAGACCTGTGGGGCTTTATCTTCAAAATCGAAGATTATCTGAGTGTATGGGATATGTCTCAGCCACGCTCGATTGTGGTGATGGCGGCCCTGCTGATCTCGGCATACGAATTTATATTCGGGTGTCTGCTTGTTACCGGCTGCTACAAGAGGGTAGCGGTGTGGGCTTTGACGGCGATGATGGCCGTCATGTTGCCACTGACAGCTTATATCGCTATATTTGACCCGGTCAGTGACTGCGGATGTTTCGGTGAATTTTGGGTAATCTCAAATACCTGGACATTCATTAAAAACATACTGATAACATTTGGTCTGCTGATCTTGCTGGTGTTTAATCACCGTCTTAAGGCGGGGATATTCCAGCCTGCGATACAGTGGATTGTTGGGGCGTGGATTACACTCTATTTTATAATAGTCGCCTTATATGGCTATAATGTTCAGCCGATGGTCGACTTCCGCCCTTATCCGATCGGTAGCCGGTTAATCGACAAATCACCCTCAGAGGCCGATGTCTATGGTGAGAATGACGTGACTGTGGATGATGAGGCCGAGGATAATGAGGCTATTGATGATGATGAGGCCGATGATGATGATGATGATGATGATGAGATGACCTTTGTTTATCAGCGTAACGGTGTGCGTCAGGAGTTTACACTTGACAATCTACCCGATTCGACATGGGAATTTGTAGAGCGCATAGAGTCCCCTCATGAGTCTGATGCGTCAGCCCGGGGGGCAGACTTGGTGCTTAATGATGCTGACGGAGAGGATGTGACGGAGGAAGCTCTGTCTGATCAAGGCACAGAGTTGATGGTGGTTATCCCCGAGCCGGAGCGCCTCGACATCTCATATACATACTTTCTCAACGAGCTCAAACAGTGGGCCGACACCTCTGATGTCAGGATGATATGTGTTATCGCCTCTGACCGCAAGGGTATCGCTTACTGGAATGATGTCTCGATGGCCGCCTATGACGTCTATTCGGCCGAAGATACCAAACTAAAGGAACTGGTGAGAGGGACAATGGCGATGGTAGAGCTGCGTGACGGACGGGTGGCAGCCAAATATACGCTCAGTTCGATCAGCGGCGACATCATCGACAACGGGCCCGAGGGTAAGGACCTGCTTGACAAGATGGCGCCTGAGCCCGGGGTGTGGTTCAAGACTCTGACGGGGCTTTTTGTGGCCGGGTTGCTGCTGCTTTATCTATTTCAGCACTTAGTGTTGACTGTTTATACAAGAATTAGAGGGTTATATCAAAAAAAAGCAGTAAATTTGTAGCCGAAAGATAAAGAATAACTCTGCATGAATCTCCGTCAGGCGGAGCTATGAATCAACTCAACCATAACAAACTCCAAAATAATCATGAGAAAGAATATCGTAGCAGGTAACTGGAAAATGAACACCACCCTTGCCGAAGGCGTAGGGCTGGCCAAGGATGTCAATGAGGCCCTCAAGGGTATTGATGCAAAGTGTGATGTTGTGATTTGCGTACCTTTCACTCATCTGGCTTCGGTTGCAGGCGTTATCGATTCAAAACTCGGCCTCGGTGCCGAGAACTGCGCCGATCATCTTAAAGGCGCTTACACCGGCGAGGTATCAGCCCCGATGGTGGCTTCAACCGGTGCAAAATATGTGATCCTCGGTCACTCAGAGCGTCGTCAGTATTATGGTGAGACCTCAGAAATTCTCAAGACCAAGGTCAACCTGGCCCTCGAGGAGAATCTTACACCTATCTTCTGTATCGGCGAGGTACTTGAAGAGCGTGAGAACGGTACTTTCCTCGACGTTGTCACCAAGCAGATCGAGGAGGCTCTCTTTGACCTCTCAGCCGAGGACTTCGGCAAACTGATCCTTGCCTACGAACCCGTATGGGCCATCGGCACCGGCAAGACCGCTACCGCCGACCAGGCTGAGGAGATGCACGCCCACATCCGCAGCGTCATCGCCGGTAAATATGGTAAGGAAGTCGCTGACAACTGCTCGATCCTTTACGGTGGCAGCTGCAAGCCCTCTAACGCCAAGGAACTCTTTGAGAAGCCTGATGTAGACGGTGGTCTTATCGGTGGCGCCGCTCTCGACTGCGCTTCATTCATGGGCATTGTTACAGCATTCTGATAAATGCTCAACGTATAGATATGAGGGGAACGGCAGGGTTGATTCTGCTTTCCCCCTCATATCATTTATCCTCTTCTCTCAGATTTAACCCTCTGCTCTCCGCCCAATAATCCACTCAAAGATGACGATCTTTTCAAGACTTACCGCTATATTGCTCATTACCGTTATGAGCGTAGGTGTGGCTATGGCCGACATAATTGAGAATCTCAACCGCCCCGGGTCAACCGTGACTGTCGAGCAGCCTCAGGCGTTGGCCGACCGTCTGCGCGCCGTTGAGCATGATAACACCGAAGACCCTGCCGATGATGCCGAGAAGGATGAGGATAGGGAGGTGCCCGTGCAGCGGTCAAAGGGTAAGATCGTCGGTTATCGCGTGCAGGTATATGCCGATAATAATCAGCGTGCTGCCAAAAGTGAGGCTCGTCAGCGCGAGAGGGCTATAAGCCGTCGTTTCCCCGCGCTGTCAACTTATGTGGCCTACGCCTCTCCCTACTGGCGACTGCGTGTCGGTGATTTCCGCACACAGGCCGAGGCTGAGAAAGCCGCCGCAGACATCAAGCGCGCGTTCCCCTATTACTCTAAAGAGGTCAGGGTGGTCAGAGACCGCATCAACGCCAGGTAAACAATATACGATTTCTCTCCAATTCTAACGATTGATTATAAAAGTGACCCAAGACTTTATGAATCAATATGACGATTTCCCCGAGGGAGCAACAGCCACCGACAGGAAAGCGATTGCCGAGATTGCCGAGCATTATTCGGCAATACTGCGACTCATTGGCGAAGATCCCTCTCGCGAGGGGCTGATCAAGACCCCGATGAGAGCGGCCCGCGCAATATGGTATGCCACTCAGGGTAACCGTGCCGGCGAGCCCGCCGACCTGATGTGCAAAGCACTCTTCACGCACGAAGGATCGCGGATGGTTGTTGTTCGCGATATAGAATTTTACTCGCTGTGCGAGCATCATATACTGCCGTTTTTTGGTACGGTCTCGGTGGGATATATCCCTGATAAACAGATAGTAGGTCTCAGTAAGCTCGCCCGCGTGGTCAATGCAGTGGCGAGGCGTCTGCAGGTGCAGGAGCGTCTTACCGCCGAGATCTGCAAGGCCGTCGAGGATGCGTTGCACCCCCTGGGGGTAATCGCCACTTGCCGCGCCTCACACCTGTGCATGCAGATGCGCGGTGTCGAGAAACAATTGGCCTCGACCGTTACAAGCCATTACACCGGATTGTTTGAGACCGATCCGGCCCTGCGCGATGAATTCTATCGCCTTAATCCCTGACTCACACTCTGTCTCTGTTCCGGACTTACATTTCATCTCACTATATGCAAGATCTGTTAATCACCTGTGCCGTCAGCGATTGGTTTTCGGCCCAATATCTTCTCGATTTCTTTTATAACCATGCAAGCTATCTGCTTGTATTTCTTTTTATGGTGATCGAGAGTTCGTTTCTTCCGTTCCCGTCAGAGGTTGTCGTTCCCCCCGCAGCATATATCGCCGTCACCCGCGGCGACATGAATGTCGTGCTTATCGTACTCGTGGCGACAGCCGGCGCTGTGGTCGGTGCGTTGGTCAACTATTTCCTGGCAATGGGGCTGGGGCGTCCGATCGTATATGCCTTTGCCGACAGCCGCTTTGGCCATGCGTGTCTTATAGACCGCGCAAAGGTCGATAAAGCCGAGAAATATTTTGATGATCACGGAGCGCTGTCGACCTTTATCGGCCGACTGATACCGGCTGTGCGTCAGCTCATATCTATCCCCGCCGGACTCGCCAAGATGAATCTCGGCGTTTTTGTGATCTTTACAGCTCTCGGGGCAGGTGTGTGGAACTGCATCCTGGCCGTCCTCGGTTACTGGCTCGGTCAGACCGTATCATATCCTCAGCTCTTTGAGGCTGTCGAGAAATATAACAGATACTTCACGATCGCCGGCTTTGTGCTTTTGCTATTCTGTCTGCTCTTTATCGTCTGGAAAGCGATGCAAGGCCGCAGTAAAAAGAACTCTGACTCCAATTCACTATAAATAATCGCGTTATGCTTGTCTCCCCGTCACTACTCTCGGCAGATTTTGCCAACCTGGCAAAGGATATAGAGATGATCAACAATAGTCAAGCCGATATGCTCCATCTCGATGTGATGGATGGCGTGTTTGTGCCTAACATATCGTTTGGATTTCCGGTCATCGAGGCTGTGGCGAATATCTGCCGCAAGCCCCTCGACGTGCATCTGATGATCGTCAAGCCCGAGATATGGGTTGACCGTATGAGTAAGAT
The DNA here is from genome assembly GCA_947175215.1 of uncultured Porphyromonadaceae bacterium. Taxonomy (GTDB): domain Bacteria; phylum Bacteroidota; class Bacteroidia; order Bacteroidales; family Muribaculaceae; genus UBA7173. The sequence goes on along the minus strand of CAMWLR010000033.1, from coordinate 11,736 downwards.
AGGCGTGGAGATAATGAACGTCCATCAAGAGGCTTGCCTGCATCTCGACCGCACGATACACGCTATCCGCGAGGCGGGTATGAAGGCAGCCGTGACCCTCAACCCCTCCACCCCGGTCGGACTTCTCGAAGATGTTATCGGCGAACTCGACATGGTGTTACTCATGTCTGTCAATCCCGGTTTCGGCGGCCAGAAGTTTATTGATAATGCAGTCGCCAAGACACGCCGGCTGAGAGAACTGATCGACCGCACCGGCTCTAAAGCCCTCATTGAGGTCGATGGCGGTGTCAACGAGTCGACAGGCCGCCTGTTAGCCGAAGCCGGGGCCGATATCCTCGTCGCCGGTAGCTACATCTTCAACGCCCCCGACCCCGCCGCCCGCATCCTCACCCTCAAATCCCTCTGAGTCAAATAGGTCAAATAGGCTAAATGGGTCAAATCCTCCACCAAATACCGTGCGCGGAAACTATCGACGGCATAGAGAGAAAATTGGCCGGAAAAATGGCGGGGGGTGGGGGTTATTTGGGAAAAGTTGAGTAACTTTGTGGGTAGGTAATTTAGACTGAGTTATGAACGAAGAGCCCTTAAGCCAGCTTTATCTCAAGGATACCGCTTTTCATAATCTTATGCAGCGGCGCATATTCAATGTGTTGTTGGTGGCATCGCCTTACGATGCCTTTATGATGGAGGAGGATGGCCGTGTCGAGGAGCAGCTTTATAATGAGTATGTAGCCCTGAATCTGTCGTCGCCGCCACGTATCACGCGCGTATCGCATATCAGCGAGGCGTTGGCGATGATGGCGCAGAAAAATTTCGACCTGGTCATTGCCATGCCGGGTATGGATATCAGCGAGACTTTTATCGGTGCCAAGAAGATCAAGGAGGTTTTCCCGGAGGTGCCGATTGTGGTGCTTACGCCGTTCTCCAAGGAGGTTTCGCGCCGGCTGGCTCAGGAGGATTTCAGCGGTATCGACTATGTGTTCTCATGGCTCGGCAATGTCGATCTGCTCCTTGCCATCATCAAGCTGCTTGAGGACCGCATGAACGCCGAGAACGACGTACTCGATGTAGGCGTGCAGATGATACTGATGGTCGAGGACTCTGTCAGATTTTACTCATCGGCGTTACCACATCTGTATAAGTTCTTGCTGAAACAGAGCCGTGAGTTCTCGACCGAGGCTCTCAATGAGCATGAGAAGATGCTACGCATGCGTGGACGTCCTAAAGTGATGCTCGCCCGCGATTATGAGGAGGCGGTCGAGCTTTATGAGAAATATTCGGATAAGATGCTCGGTATCATCACCGATGTGTCGTTTATGCACGAGGGGAAAAAGGATCAGACCGCAGGTCTGAAGTTTGCCAAGCTTGTCAGAAATAATGATCCGTATCTCCCTATAATAGTCGAGTCGACTGAGATCGCTAATGAGCAATATGTCGATGAGTTCAACGGCATATTCCTTGACAAGAACTCAAAGAAACTGCCGGTCGATCTGGGCAAGGAGATAATGAGCAACTTCGGTTTCGGCGACTTCGTCATGAAGAATCCCCGCACGGGTGAGGCCATCATGCGCATCCGCTCGCTCAACGAGATGCAGAAGCGTATGTTTGAGATCCCAGATGAGACCCTGCTGTGGCACGCCAACCGCAACGATATATCGCGCTGGCTCTATTCGCGCGCTATGTTCCCGATCGCCGACATCATCAAGCGTCACCGATTCCGTGACATCGAGGAGGCCCGCGAGGTCAAGCAGCTGTTTTTTGACCTGATTGTCAAATACCGGCGTATGAAGAACAGGGGAGTGGTGGCCGAGTTCCGCAAGGACAGGTTTGACTACTACTCAAACTTCGCACGCATCGGTCTGGGATCGCTCGGCGGTAAAGGCCGCGGACTGGCATTTATCGACTCTATCATTAAGAAACACCCCGTGTTTGACAATTTTAAAGGGGTTGCTATCACGATACCTCGCACGGTGGTGTTGTGTACAGACATCTTTGATGAGTTCATGGCCGATAACGACCTCTATCCGTTTGCATTGTCAGAAGCGACTGATGAGGAGATACTGACGCGTTTCCTAAAAGCCAGGCTGCCAGAGAGGGTGCGTGACGACCTGCTTGCCCTGACAGAGGTTGTTGACAAGCCGTTGGCTATACGCAGTTCGTCGTTGCTTGAGGACTCGCATTATCAGCCCTTTGCCGGGGTCTACTCGACATATATGATACCTCACACCGCCGACCGTGACCGTATGCGTCAGGTATTGGCTGATGCCATCAAGGGGGTCTACGCCTCGGTGTTCTACTCAGAATCTAAGGCATATATGTCGGCCACCTCAAATGTTATCGATCAAGAGAAGATGGCCGTCATCATCCAGGAGGTTGTCGGCTCTGATCACGATGGATACTATTTCCCCTCATTCTCGGGTGTCGGCCGGTCGCTCAATTATTACCCCATCAATGATGAGCAGACCGAGGATGGCGTGGCACAGGTAGCCATCGGTCTGGGTAAATATATCGTCGACGGCGGCATATCATTGCGTTTCTCGCCGCGTCACCCGGCTAAAGTCTTGCAGACCTCAACGCTTGATCTTGCATTGCGTGACACGCAGCGTCAGCTATATGCACTTGACCTCAACAGCATCCCTGAGGACTTTAAGGTCGATGACGGCTTTAACATCACCACGCGCAAAGTGCAGGATTTTGCCCGCAGCGGCGACACGTTGAAATATATGGTGTCGACTTTTGACATCAACGATCAGATGCTACGTGATTCGCACCTCGGGGCGGGGCGCAAGGTGGTGACCTTTGCCAATATTCTCCGCGATGATGTCTTCCCTCTGGCCGAGGCTGTCGAGAAGATGCTCACTACGGGGCAAGCCGCCATGCAACGCCCGGTTGAAATAGAGTTTGCCGGAAATATCGGTGCAGACGGCAATCTCAAAGGGAGGATATACTGGTTGCAGATAAGACCTATTATTGACCGCAAGGAGGATGTGGATGAGTCGGTGCTGGCACTTGATAACTCAAACCTTATACTGCGCAGCAATACCGCCCTGGGGCATGGCACTAACGACACCGTCAGCACCATTATGTATGTGAGGCCCGAGACGTTCTCATCATTCCGCAATCCTGAGATCGCACAGGAGATCGCACGCCTCAATAAAGACTTCATGGCCTCGGGCGAGGGATATATACTCATTGGACCCGGGCGCTGGGGTTCATCTGACGATGCGTTAGGGATACCGGTGCGATGGGCAGATATATCGGGTGCCCGTCTGATTGTCGAGTCAGCATTGTCAAATTATCGTGTCGAACCGTCACAGGGTACGCATTTCTTCCAGAACCTGACATCTTTCGGCGTGGGTTATTTCACCATCAACCCCTTTGCGGGTGATGATTATTATGACGTGGAGTATCTCAACTCACTCCCGGCAGAGTATGAATCAGAGACGCTGCGCATCGTGCGGTTCAAATCACCTTTGACAATCGGCATAAACGGTCGCAAGGGGTTGGGTATAGTGGCCAAGCCGTTAGAGAATATAACAATAATATGAGGGCCGAAGAGTCAGATGTCATAAATTTTGTGTATATTTGCAAAAATTATTTGCTGCCTGCGGCTTTGTGGTGGAGTAAATGACAGTCTGCTGCAAGATCGTATGTGCAATGATTTGTATATTAAGATCTTAGAATAAGCATTAACAAGAGAGTGTGTGACTCTCTTGTGATCGGCCATGAAGATTACGATAGTAACCCCTACATATAACAGCGCGGCATCGCTGAGGACAACGTTTGAGAGTGTGCTCGCGCAAACCCATACAGACATCGATTATATTGTGATCGATGGAAATTCGACCGACGGGACGGTGGATATACTAAAAGAGTATGCGCCGCGTTTCGAGGGTCGCCTGCGTTGGGTTTCAGAGCCTGATAACGGCATCTATGATGCGATGAACAAAGGTATATCGATGGCGAGCGGTGACGTGGTAGGGATTCTCAACAGTGACGATTTTTTTGTATCCGACGATATTCTCGAGCGTGTGGCCGCCAATATCGGCGACAACGATGCGGTCTACGGCGATGTGGTTTATGTAGACTCAAAGGATATCACCAAGACCACACGCTATTATTCGTCGGCGCGTTTTAACGCCGATATGTTAAAACTCGGTTTCATGCCCGCCCATCCCTCATTTTATTGCAAGCGCAGTGTCTATGAGCGCCTCGGGTTATATCGCACTGACATCACTATCGGCTCAGACTTTGAGTTTTTTATCAGAGCATACCTTAAAGACAATATCAAGACTGCTTATCTGCCCATGATATTTGTGTCAATGCGCACTAAAGGTATCTCCTCACTGGGGCTGCAAAGCCACTTCCAGGTGATGAAAGATAAACTCAAGGCACTAAAACTAAACGGGATAACCTCAAGCATCACGCTTGTGTCATACGGTTATCTGATTAAACTGCTTTCGCTCAGCCGTTACAGGCTAAAAAAGATGTTTAAGGGTGAGATAAAGATCACTGTCCCCGGCATGGTTGACAAAAAATAAGATCGGTAATCGCGACATTATTTGACCTCAAAGAGACAATGTTTTTAGTAAAGTTAGGACAAAATTCATATCTCAAGTCAACGGTGGTATTGGCTCTTGATGTGTTTATATCATTGTTGGCCTCGATCAGCGTGTTGATGTTTGCCTATGCAGTGGCGCCGTCGGCATTTCCCTATATGGCATTTTATGTCAAGTGGACGGTCATGGCTGTGGCATCATCGGTGGTCGCACTGTATGTCACGAGATGCTACCGGCTGATAATACGATACACGACACTTAAAGAGTTTGGCCGGCTCAGTCTGGCCGCCCTGTTCAAGGAGGTACTGATGTTTGTCGGTATGGCTGCCCTGACGGTTGACAAAGGAGAGTCAAATTTCACTCAGATAGGCTCGCTGACCGGTATAGATTTCTTTGTGACTCTCGGCGCATTGGTCATACTAAGAGTGCTGATGCTTGATGTCTACCTGTTTGTCAGACGCCAGATACACAGTGAGGATAAGTTAATCAAGGTGCTCGTTTATGGCACGGATGGCAATGCGGCATCATTGGTAATGAGGTTATTTGACTCAAAACAATACCGCCCCGTCGGATTCCTCAAATCAGGCTCTGAGTTCAAAAACCAGATATTGTCAGGCCTCCCGATTTATCACTTCACTAACGAGGAGGAGATACAGACCCTCAAAGAGACATTAGGCATAGACGGGATAATATTTACCAACAAGATAGATTCCCGCGATGACAACTACAAACTGATTAAGTTTTGTCAGCAGACCGGGATAAGGATGTATACAGCCCCGTCGATTGATGAGATAAAGGATGGCAAGGCTCCCGGCGTCGGTATCCGCAAAATAAATATCGAGGATCTGCTTGGCCGTACCGAGATCAAGATCTCGATGGATGAGATAAAGTCAAATGTCAGCGGCAAAACTATATTGGTGACCGGGGCAGCCGGGTCGATCGGTTCTGAATTATGCCGCCAGATGGCTAAACTGGGGATAAAGGAGTTGATTATGTTTGACAACGCCGAGACACCCCTGCATAATGTGCGTCTCGAGTTTGAGGATAATTTCCCTGGTCTGAGATTTACCCCTGTTGTAGGTGATGTCCGTCATGTCGAGCGACTCGACTATGTCTTTCGCCGCTTCCGTCCCGAGATTGTCTTTCATGCCGCCGCATACAAACACGTGCCGCTTATGGAGGAGAATCCCTGTGAGGCTGTGCTCGTCAATGTCGTCGGGTCGCGTAATGTGGCCGATATGTGCATGGCATACGGTGTTGAGAAGATGGTGATGATCTCGACCGACAAGGCCGTCAACCCAACTAATATCATGGGGTGCACCAAGCGCCTTGCCGAGATATATGTGCAGTCGCTCGGGTTGGCCATCGAGAACAAAGAGATCGATGGTAAGACACGGTTTGTGACCACCCGGTTTGGCAATGTGCTGGGGTCGAGCGGCTCGGTTATCCCAAGATTTACAGAGCAGATCGAGAAAGGGGGGCCTGTGACGGTCACCCACCCCGAGATTACCCGTTTCTTTATGACCATCCCCGAGGCGTGCCGCCTGGTAATGGAGGCCGCCACCATGGTCGCGGGTACTCAGATTTTTGTCTTTGATATGGGTATGCCGATCAAGATCGCCGATTTGGCTCGCAACATGATCCAGCTTGCAGGTTATGAGGTCGATAAAGATATAAAGATAGTATACAGCGGCTTGCGACCCGGCGAAAAACTTTATGAAGAGGTGCTCGCCAAAAAGGAGGATACTATCCCCACTGTTCACGACCGTATTTTTGTGGCCAAAGTACGCCAATATGACTATAAGGATATTTGTGACACAGTCAACAAACTCGAGCATCTGTCGCGTAAAGCTGAGATCCCCGATATGGTAATCTTGATGAAACACACAGTGCCCGAGTTTAAGTCAAAGCACTCAATTTTTGAGAAATATGACACTGTCGACCACTGATTAGTCCTATTGGCCTTATAGGACCAATTAGTCAAATTAATCAAATAGGTATCCCCCTAAGCTAAATAGAGCGACAACCATGCGGGCTGTCGCTCTATTTAGCTTAGGGGGACAAAGAATTTATGGGATAGAGTTAGCTGCTCAGAGACGCAGTTTGATGTGACTGTTGCCGTCGGTGACAAAGTATATGCCCGGTGACAGCAGGCGGCGTGCTTCGGCAAGGGGTAGCTCTGAAATGATCAGACGCCCGTCAATCGAGTAGATGTTGACAGGTGCTGTCTCCTTGATATGACTGCTGACATTACCGTTGATGTCATCGGCAAGTGTCAGGTCGATATCTGATGTGAGATCGTTGCCATAAACCTCAAGTTCGTTGATGCTGGTACCGTAAGGCGTGGCTCTGTTGTGGCCGGTCACTCTGATATAACGGGCCGGGGTGGGGTCAAATAGCGAGTCATCGACACCGCCGGCCCAGTCTTCACGACCATGTACGAGGTTGTAGTTGACGCCGTCAAGAGATGTCTCCACCGAGTAACGGTTAGCATAGGCCGGGGTATTCCAATGGATCTTGACATTATTGACAAGATAATTGTCAGTAAGGTCAACAGTCAGCGCTTCATCATCGTTAAACCGGCTGCCCCAACGGGTCTCAAGGTCGCCATCGACAGCGAGCCCGGCGTGTAGATTGGCTTCATTCTCTGAGGAGGTTGCTTCGGCAGGTTTGTTTAAGGCCAGGTTAATGCCGGCCGATGAGTAGATAATGTTGAGCTCACGGTTGGCGTGGTATGTGTTGCCAAACGGGTCTTGCGTCACCACATTGAGATTATAAAGGCCGGTCTTGAGGCCGTCAAAACTAAACGGTATCTCATTACCTATACCCGATACGCAGTAATTACCCTCAGACCGATCGCGTGAAATGCTCACTGACGAGAATAGTGTCAACCCCTCGGGATGGCTTACAATGATTGTACCGTCGACAGACCCGTTGCCGAGCTGATATTCGATTTTATCTACCGAGGGTTTTGTGCCGTTATTTACAGCCTCAAATCTTGACTTGCCGTAGACCTCAACTTCGAATATAGAGTTGCCGTAGACCGTGGCCCGTTTGTGGCAGTATATTCTTATGTGCGATGCCGGGACATCGGGCAGTGTCACGGTCTCATCCTTACCTTTGCCGGTGGATGTGGTGTAGACCTCAAACCAGTTGACGCCGTCCATTGATGTCTCTATGGCGTAAGATGAGGCGTAAGCCCCTTCCCAATGGATGACGACACGGTCAAGAATATAGCGATTCTCGAGGTCGATGGCTATCCATTCCTGATCGTTTGACCGGCTTTCCCAACGTGTACTGAGGTCAAGGTCTGTGACTTTTCCGGGGGTGTTTCCGCCGACAGATGAGGATGCGCGGGCTGATTTGCCGGCAGCAAGATTTGCCTCGGCGACATCTCTCACCGTGATCTCGGCAGTTGCTTTGCCGCCGAAGTCGATAACATAATCTCCCCGCCGGGATGCTGTAAATTCACCCGTGGCAGTATTAAAAGCGGCTATTGCGGTCGATACCGGTTTACCGTCGCTGTCTTTAACGGTAACTGCCAGTGACTCGTTGGAGACAGGATAGATGCCGCCGAACTGATTGACCCCCTCGACATCAATATGACCGGTCTCATCGGTCAGGAGAGAGAGACGGGTGGGAGAAAGGTTTAGCGATGCGAGCTTGACAGACTCTTCGACGAGGATATTCTTTGTAGCTGAGAAGTTACCGACAGTTGCAGTCAGAGTGTAATTGCCGTATGATAGGGGTGTGAAACTGTTACCGGCAAATTCGCCCGCAGGATCAGAGTGCCAGTTGATATTCCCCGCAGGGAGGATATCGCCCGATACATTAAACAGACGGGCGTCTATCTCGGCCGGTTTCCCCTCATTCATCATCAGCGGGGCGACAATCTCGATACCGGCGACAGCATTATCTCCGGCAGTGACAGATAGGCCTCCTATACCGATCTCGATGATAGAGTAACCGTAGTTTGTAGCGCGGCGCAGACATCTGACTTTGACGTATCGACCCGTAGCGGCTACACTGTGGCGTATCACGCCGGGTGACGAGAGCCCGCGTTGGGTGTATGCGGTTACCCAACCCATATCCGCATGTGGATCAGCGCCATCGTGCAAGATATCGATGTCATAATCGGCAGCATAGGCCGCTTCCCAGTTGATAGTGACTGAGGCGATGCGGTAATCACCTCCGAGATCAAGCATAAACCACTGGTCATCGCTATGTGCAGACCCCCAACGAGTGCCGGTGTCACCGTCTATGGCATATTCGGTCTTGGTGCCGACATTCTCCTCACTGCTTGAGAATGCAGTGGCATTAGCGGTAATATCGGGGAGGGGTGGGAGCACAATAACCGAGGCTTGGGCTCTTGACGAACCGTATGCTGCCGTGAGGGTGTGACGTCCTGCGTTGATGAATGTCACCTCGCCGTCACAAACATCCAGGAGATAGTTGTCAGGGTCTGAGACAGACCACTCTGCATCGGGGTAGGTTACCTTACCATATTGATCGGTGAGTTGCAGACCGAATCGAGCCGATATGCCGGTCTCTATAAAGTCAGGAACGCCGGTAATGACCGCAGAGGTGATCACGGGGGGATCGTTGACCTCTATCTCAATCTCAGCCGGGATGCCGGCTGCTGTGGCGTAAACAGTCAATGTTGAGCCTTTGGGGGTATTGGCAGGGATATGAATCATGCCGTCAGAGGATATGGTAGCTCCGTCATAAACACGCCAAGACACGGTCTCCCCCTCGATCTCGACACCATACTGATCATACAGAACAGCTGAAAGAGAGGTCTCTATGCCCGGGGGGAGTATAAGGCCCTGCTCTGAGGTTATGATGAGTGATGTGGGACGGGGAGCATCCGAGAATACAGTTAGTTTCCCTGACGGAGCATTTACGATCTTCTCTACCGAGCCGTTGCGATAGAATTTTACCTCGCGGGTGACGGCATCAGGGTTATAGACCATATATGTCATAGAGCTCTCAGCCTTGCGGTATGCGTTGGCTGTAGGGCAATCGGCTGTGACCTCAAAGTCAATATCGCCATAAGTGAGATGGCTGTGTATGACGTAATATGAGATATGGCCGGTGTCAATACCTTTGGCAATTCCCAGCCCTTTATCCCAGGCGGTGTCAAACACCTCGGCTGCTCCCTGCGGATCATAACGTTCCATATAGCACAACACCACATTGCCGACCGACTGATCGGCGAGAGGAGCTTCGTTACCGCTTTTCTCAAACCAGCTGTATGCGGTCGAGCCACGCATAGTCTCGTAGTCCCATTTTACAAAATCGAGATCTTCTGACAGATAGTTGAGACAGGGTGAGACAGGCATCCACTGGATCGAGTGCATCCACAGAGGATCACCCGAGAACCATGTCCACCAACCGATACCCTTTGAGGTCAGGTTGGTGTTATATGGCGATTGATACAGGGTATAGTCATAATTATGTTCTTTGCCCGGGTGGATGTGGTCGCGGTCAAACCAGTATTCGACCGTGCCGCGGCTCTCGGTCATCCACCCGAATATACCGGCATCGCGCAACTCACGGTCACCCAATGCCACGCCGAGCATATAGACACCGCCCCAGCCCTGCATTGCCTCTGATGATGATTCCTGACCGTTGCCGTTATCATTGCCATGGTCTCCGAGGCCACCGGCATAAGAGTGGCCGGCCCACGGGTCGAGCGTGCGCAGAAAGGGGAAACGTGAGTCTGTACGGTCATAGTTGGCATAATCCTGAGCTATCATTTTGAGCAGCTGACCATACCCGGCCTTGAATGATTCATCCTCAAGGCAAAGCAGCGCACCGGCATAGATGAAGTAGCCGTAGTGGAAGTGATGATCGTTGAACGCATCAGAGTCATAGCTGACATCAAAGCCGAGCATACCTCCCCAGCGAGGATAGTAAGAGAAGAACATGGTGTTCTCGCCCGGAGTGTAGGTAAGCCAGTTGACAAGGGCGTCGCGCAGTCTCTTTTTTGCCGTCTGATATATCTCTGTCTCACCGGTCTCTTTGGCGAACGTCATATTCAGGGCCATTTGGGTCAGACCTTTACCACCCCAATATGTATCGCCCCCAAAACCACCGCCGGCAGCATACGCCTGCATCAGTTCTTTCATTCTATCGGGCTTATATCCGGTAGACGCAGAGTCATCTGCGACAGGTGCGGCATACCAGGGGAGCATACCCGAGAAACGGTATGCGTATTCAAAACGTCCGTTGGTGGCAGCAGCCATTTTCATCGTGCCACGAGGGGTTAGATAACAGATGCCGTTATAAGGGATGGTCGAGTTGAGGGCGTGTTTCCAAACGTGGGGCAGAAACCCTTGCATCACGGGGGCCGGAGCGGCTGCATCGCGCAGATTCTCGGCAGTCACTGTCCAGCTTGTACCGAGTGTCGATGTCTGTTCGTCATACTGCCAGTCAACACGCGTGTCGCGCACGATTGAAGTGGCGTAAGGGGCGAATCCCTCGAAGTCATCGTCAGATTGCAGCAACCCGACCGACAGCCAAGTCGCACCGTTGAGCGTCATCGCGCCATCGGCCATCGAGAGGGTAGTGCCGTCGGGATAATAGAGACCGTATAGATCTTCACCTATCCTTAGCATGACCCCTTTGTTGTCGTGAATGATAATTTCGGGAGACGTCAAGAATGTCAACTGAGGTATCACCGAGTTAAACTCAAACCATGTGAACGGTATACCGTGGGCGAGAGTTGCCATGATACCCTTATTGGGGTCTGTCTCAGAGGGGAGTGAGATCTCCACATCCCAGTCGTGCCAGTCGGCAGCCCTGGCCTCTGAGGCGGTATATTTAACACCGCCGACCGTCAGGTTACTTGTGGTTTTCACCTCGGTGCCGTTTTCATACCAATATGTCGGGTATGCGACAGTGACTCCCTCAGGGCCGGTTTTTATCATCGCGGGATAGCTCCACAGAGCGCCGGAATATTGATTGTTGATAACATCTGTCCACCAGTCGTTGGTCGGTATCGGCCGCGGATTACCAGACCTATCTGTCTCATCGACATATAGCTTGCGGGTGAGCATCTTGGTGGCTTGAAAACCCGGATGCTCGGCCGTCTGCGCTTTGTATGTCGGCGGATAGGGGGCATAAGACCCTTTGCCGACAGTGACAGGCTCTTGGGCATGGCTGACACTGCAGG
>CAMWLR010000032.1 GCA_947175215.1 uncultured Porphyromonadaceae bacterium | reverse complement strand
ACGCATGGGAGGTCGTCCGCGAATGGGGAGCGCGGGAGGGAGCGGTTGGGGAGCGGGACAGTGTTGAAAAACAGAAAATATAATTTGATTAAAATTTGGGGGAGAAAAAAAAGATTTTTAACTTTGGGGCAAGATGATTTACGCCTGTCTACCCCCGGCCCCCGGCGGAAAACCGCGTCCGCTGCCTTTCTATCTGGCGATGGAGGAGCATCTGGCGCGTAATTACTCGGGGGAATATTTCTTTATGTGGCAGGTTGATCCGACGGTGATTTTCGGCCGTTGTCAGAATCCGTTCGCCGAGGTGAATCTCGATTACTGCCGTCGCGAGGGGATCAGCACCTACCGGCGTAAAAGCGGGGGCGGATGTGTCTACGCCGACCCCGACAATATTATGATGAGCTATATCACCTCGTCAGACAGAGTCACCACCACCTTTACACGCTATTGCGACATGGTCGCCGACACCCTGCGTCAACTCGGACTCGATGCCTCGGCCACGGGTCGCAACGACATACTCATCGGTGACCGCAAGGTCAGCGGTAACGCTTTCTATCACCTGCACGGGCGCGGTATCGTGCACGGCACGATGCTCTTTGATGCCGACCCGGCGAGGATGGCGATGGCGCTCACCCCCTCTGAAGCCAAGCTGAGGGCAAAAGGGGTAAACTCGGTCAGAAGCCATGTCACCACCATCAGCGAGCATCTGCCCTACATGACCATCGACAGATTTCTCGAACATTGCCGTAACCGGTTGTGTGACAGCGAGCAACAGATGACCCCCGACGACATCGCCGAGATCAGACATATCGCCGAGGAGTATTTCACCGACGAGTGGATCTGGGGCAGATATTCGGGTGAACGAAACACGTGCCGCCGCATCGACGATGTGGGCGAATTTGCCGTTTCGGCCGATCTGATACCGCCGTTACGCCCCGGTGACCCACCGCGTATCCGCAAGGTCAACCTGCAGGGAGACTTCTTCTTGCTGAGCGATCTCGACGAGGGTCTGCTCGACCGCCTCAAGGATGTGCCGCTGACACGCCAAGCTATCACTCAGGCTCTCAGCGAAAGCCAGCCCGAAGATGTCATATCCGGCCTGACCAAAGAGGAGCTGACGACACTGTTGCTGACCGCTCTCACCTGAGCGGATGTTGACACAAAAACCATACTTTTGACGATAAAACTCAGGATAACAATATATAACCTAAAACCATGGATAACATAGAAAAACTTAAACTGACCTGCCTGCACGATCTGCACGTTGCCCTGGGTGCCAAGATGAGCCCCTTTGCCGGGTATGATATGCCCATCGAGTATGCAGCCGGGATCATAGGCGAACATAACGCCGTGCGCAATGCCTGCGGTGTGTTTGATGTCTCACACATGGGTGAGATAGGGATTACGGGCGAAGACGCCGAGTTTTTTGTCAACCGCATATTCACTAACGATGTCACCAACGCCCCCGACGGGCAGTGCTTCTACGGCATGATGCTCAACGATGAGGGTGGTGTGGTAGATGACCTGTTGGTATATAAGCGCGGACACAACGATTATCTCTTTGTGGTCAACGCCTCAAATATCACCAAGGATGAACAATGGATTCTCCGCCAGGCCGACGGCTATCGTCTCTGCCTCGAGTTTATGAGCGAGGAGATGAGCGAACTGGCCCTGCAAGGCCCTGAGGCCGAGCGGGTGCTTGAGGAGGTTGTCGGCATACCGGGTGCTGATCTCGCTTTCTATACATTCAAAGAAATCGACCGCGACGGCGACACGGTGATAGTGTCACGCACGGGATATACCGGCGAAGACGGTTTTGAGATCTATGGCTCACACCCGTTTATCCGCCAGGTATGGCAGGCATTGATGGAGTCGGGACGCGCCACACCCTGCGGTCTCGGTTGCCGCGATACCCTGCGCTTTGAGGTCGGCCTCCCCCTCTATGGCAACGAATTGGCCGACGACATCACACCGCTCGAGGCCGGCTTAGGTATCTTTGTCAAGCTCGACAAACCTGACCTGGTGGGTGGTGAACCGCTGCGCCGCCATAAATCAGAGGGTGGCCCGCGCCGCAAACTCGTCGGTCTCGAGATACAGGATCGTGCCATCGCCCGTCACGGTTGCGAGGTGCTGTCGCCCGACGGTGAGGTGATCGGCAAGGTCACCACCGGTTATCGCGGCATCTCCACCGACCGCTCTATCTGCATGGCCCTCATTGACGCCCGCTATGCCAAGACCGGCACGGGGCTCTCGGTCAAAGTGCGCAAGAAAACATTCCCCGCCGTGGTCGTTCCCAAGAAGTTCTATAAAAAATCATATAAAGCATAATCAATTAAAACCCAATATTATGATACGTTACAGCAAAACTCACGAATATATCCGTGTCGAAGGTCAGAAAGGTTATATCGGCATCTCTGACTACGCTCAGAAACAGCTCGGCAATGTTGTCTATGTTGATATGCCCGACATGGGAGACGAACTTGAGAAGGGTGAGGACTTCGGCGCTATTGAGAGTGTCAAGGCCGCCTCTGACCTTATCGCTCCCGTCAGCGGCGAGGTGGTCGAGGTTAATGTCGCCCTCACCGAAAATCCCCGTCTGGTCAACGTCGACCCGATGGCCAACTGGATCATCGCCGTCGATATCGCCGATATGGGTGACCTCGATGACCTGATGAACCAGGAGGAGTATGACATATACTGCCTCAGCGAATCACACTGATTTTATTACCGGCTACACCCCCTGTTGATCATGCACAGATATTTCCCACACACACCGGCCGACATCACCGAGATGTTGTCACGGTGCGGGGTGGCGTCGCTTGACGATCTATATGCAGATGTAGATCCGGCGCTGCGCCTCTCTCAGCCCTACGACCTCCCTCAGGGAATGGACGAGACCTCGGTAAAAAGGTTTTTTGACCGTCTGGCCTCTAAAAATGTCGAGACGGATGTATGTTTTGCCGGCGGAGGGTTTTATGACCACGGCTGCCCGGCCGCCGTCAGGTCGATAGCCGCACGCTCTGAGTTTCTGACCGCTTACACCCCCTATCAGCCCGAAATTTCGCAGGGTACGCTGCAATATATATTCGAGTACCAGACGATGATGGCCCGGCTGACGGGGATGGAGATCTCTAACGCCTCGATATATGACGGAGCCACCGCCACCGCCGAGGCCGTGATGATGGCCGTGGCATCGCAGCGCAAGCGCAATCTTGTGCTGGTATCAGAGACCCTCTCACCTGCCGTGCGCGCCGTTGTCGACACCTATGCTCGCTATCACGGTATAGAGATCATGACTATCCCCGCCGAGGATGGAGTGACATCGCGTCAGGCACTGACCGATCTGCTGGGCCAACGCGGCAAAGAGGTGGCCGGCGTACTCGTCGCCTCACCCAACTATTACGGTATCATAGAGGACCACACCGGCCTGTCAGATCTGTGTCACAACCATAAAGCGTTGCTGATAATCAACTGCATAGCTGCCGATCTGGCCACACTGGCCACCCCCGGTCAGCTCGGGGCTGACATCGCCTGCGGTGACGCACAGTCGTTAGGTATACCTCTGAGCTACGGCGGCCCTTATTTAGGATTTCTCTGCACCACCAAGGCGCTGATGCGCAAGATGCCGGGCCGCATAGTCGGCGCGACAACCGACACCGAGGGTCAGCGCTGCTTTGTACTGACTCTGCAGGCCCGCGAGCAGCATATCCGCCGCGAGAAAGCAACCTCCAACATCTGTTCTAACCAGGGGCTGATGACCCTGTGGGTATCTGTGTATATGTCACTGGTGGGGGCTGAGGGTTTGCGACGCATCAATGACGCGTCGAGGATGACCGCCCTCTATCTGCTCAAACAGATGACCGCCGACGGTCGTGCACGTCTGCGCTACCCCGACAAACCATTCCTCAACGAGTTCCTGCTCGAGACCGACTATAACGTCGGGCCGTTTATCTCGGCGGCTCTCAGAGAGGGTATCCTCGCCGGCATCAAGATCGACGACCATACCATATTGATGGCCGCCACCGAGATGCAGACCCGCGAGGATGTCGACCGTCTCGCCGCTATCGCCAAAACTTGTGTCTGACCCTTTGACCGATATAACCATGAACAGAAAAGTATACCGAAAACTTATTTTCGAGCTGTCGCGCGAGGGTCGGCACGGCCATGACATTCCGCGCAGCGGCATCACTCCCGACGATCTCGGCGGTGTGAGCGTCGCTCCACTCCCCGGCGATATGATGCGCGCCGACACACTGCGTCTGCCCGAGGTAGACGAACCCACCGCCGTGCGTCATTACACCAATATGTCGACCAACAATTTCGGTGTCGACACCGGGTTTTACCCCCTGGGGTCATGCACCATGAAATATAACCCCAAGATCAACGAGGAGATGGCCGCCCACCGCTGTTTTGCCGGGGTGCATCCCGCCACTCCCGTGTCAGCCGCCCAGGGTGCGTTGCAGCTTTACTGGACGTTACAGAGCGCGCTTTGCAAGATCGGCGGAATGGAGGAGTTTACCCTCAATCCTTTTGCCGGCGCGCAGGGTGAGCTGACCGGTCTGATGGTTATCCGGGCCTATCATGCTTCACGCGGTGAGGGTGACAAGCGCCGCAAGGTGATCGTCCCCGACTCGGCCCACGGCACCAACCCCGCCTCGGCAGCTGTATGCGGTCTTGAGGTTGTCGAGGTTAAGAGCCGTCCTGACGGCACGGTCGATGTCAACGACCTCGCCCCGCTGCTCGATGACACCGTGGCAGCGATGATGATGACCAACCCCAATACCTTAGGTATCTTTGAGAAAGATATACCGCGCATAGCACGGATGGTACATGACGTCGGCGCGCTGATGTATTATGACGGCGCCAACCTCAACCCGCTGTTGGGTGTAGCTCGCCCCGGTGATATGGGCTTTGACGTGATGCACATCAATCTTCACAAGACATTCTCGACACCTCACGGCGGCGGTGGCCCCGGATCAGGACCGGTAGGTGTGCGCAAAGGGCTTGAGAAATTCCTACCCAATCCCCGCGTGATCAGACATCTCGAAACCCATCAGGGATTCCCTGTCAAGGAAGAGAAACGATATGGCATCGTCTATGACCCTGCGGCCCTCGGGTCGGTATCGGCCACATTAGGTAACTTTGCCGTACAGGCCAGAGCATTGGCATATATCCTCACCCTCGGTAGTGACGGCCTGATGGAGGCCGGAAAATTAGCTACCCTTAACGCCACCTACATCAAGGAGTCGCTTAAGGATTGCTACCTGCTGCCGATCGACGGGTTGTCTAAACATGAGTTTGTGTTTGACGGCCTGCGCGACAAGTCGACAGGGGTCACCACCCTCGATGTCGCCAAGAGATTGCTCGATCATGGGTATCATGCGCCGACAATCTACTTCCCGCTGCTGTTCCATGAGTCGCTGATGATCGAACCGACCGAGACCGAGTCGCGCGAGACACTCGATGAGTTTATCGACGTCATGCGTGACATCGCCCGCGAGGCGTTTGAAGATCCCGAGACGGTCAAGACCGCTCCCCATCTTACCCCCGTCCGTCGCCCCGATGACACACAGGCGGCTCTGACACCGATACTGACCTACGACCAACTGATAACGACCAACTAAGTTTACTAAAATGACCCACGACCTGATAGTGATAGGTGGCGGCCCGGCGGGTTATCCCGCCGCCGCCGCCGGGGTCAGGCAGTCGCTCAAGACCCTGCTTATTGAGGCGGGTGAATTGGGTGGCACCTGCCTCAACCGCGGCTGTATACCCACCAAGACATTCTGTCGTTCGGCCGAGACGATGCTTGACACAGAGCGTGCGGGAGAGTTCGGCATCGATATTCCCGCCGGAAAGATCAACGTAGACCTCAACCGCGTCGTCGGGCGCAAGAATGAGATCGTCATGCAGCTACGCGAGGCCGTCGCCGGTGTGGTCAACGGTGCCGATGTCAAACTCGGCAGAGCCCGCTTCATATCACCCTCAGAGGTTGAGGTCGACGGCGAGATATTCTCGGCGCCACGCATTATCGTTGCGACAGGGTCTGCTCCCGTCTCTCTACCAATCCCCGGTGCAGAGCTCTGCACCAACTCTGACCAGTTGCTCGACACCACTACCCTACCCGAGTCTATGATAATCATCGGAGGCGGTGTGATAGGTATGGAGTTTGCATCGGTGTTTGCGGCATTTGGCTGCGAAGTCACCGTCATAGAGTATTGTAAAGAAATTTTGCCCGGATTTGACCGTGATATAGCCAAAAGGTTAAGATCAACCCTATCAAAACGCGGCATCAAATTCCTTGTCAACAGTGCCGCTACGGCTGTCGAGATGACATCAGAGGGTAAACGTAAGGTTTCGTATCAGACCAAAGGTAAAGACGCATCCGTCGAGGCCGCAATCGTGCTTATGGCCGTTGGCCGCAAGGCTGTCATCCCCGAGGGGTTGGCCGAGGCCGGTGCGGAGATCGGTCGCCGCGGCATCACCGTTGATGATAATTTTATGACAACCATCCCGGGGGTTTATGCCATCGGCGATTGCAACGGCATCTGTCAGTTGGCCCACGCCGCCACCGCCCAGGCACGCCGCGTGATGGGTGAGGATACAGACCTCTCCCCTATCCCCGCAGCCGTTTTCACCGTGCCTGAGATTGCATCAGCCGGAATGACCGAAGAGCAGGCTCAGGAGGCCGGAATCTCCCCCTTGCAAGTCGTAAAACTGCCCGTAAGATCTAACGGCAAAGCCCTCACTATGGGTGAGACCGACGGGCTGATAAAGATGATAGTCTCGGGTGATAAGCTGATAGGATGCCACATCCTGGGCTCGCACGCCTCAGACCTCATAATGGAGGCCTCACTGGCGATCTCGGCTAACCTGCCGGTCGCCGCCATCCTCCGCGCCATCCATCCACATCCCACCCTCTCCGAACTCATCCACACCGCCCTACCCTGATCCTCACCCTTTATGTGACAGCACCCCACATTACGTAATATCCCTGCCTGACGCCTACCTTTCTGCGGGTAGGCTGTCGGGCTACGCCCACAAGGGGCTTACCCGCGGCCAACCCTCGGCTATTCAAAAATATTCTTTCAGAATCGTTGGATGGGTGCTCTGTTGATTAAGAGGGGGTGTCCGGATTATTAAAAGGGGGTGCTCTGAGTATTGATAAGTATGTTGAAAACAGGGTTGAAAACTCTGTCGTAAATATCGGGCGATTTATTTGTGATATGACGGGGAAGTGTAGTATAATCGGCCGAGGGGTTATTTCCAAATATTCCGACAGGTAGTTTTCAGGGTATTAATAACCCCGAAAAACGGGGTTGTCAATAGTTAACAACATAAAAGTTATCAGCTGATAACGTTATCAATACTATGTTGATAACTACATAACTCACTGATTGTCATATATGCTCGTGTTGATAATGATGTTAAATAACCTGACTTTGATATCAATAACCGATAATTACAAATTTATGGGGATAAAGTTATAGCGGTTTTCAACGGTCATTGTTATTATTGAGAAATTTCGGTCTGATTTCAAAAAACTCCGTTTTCATCTTCTTTAGATCTCATCTTTTAATAAAGAACGTTGAAAACTCATAACCCAACAGTTGCGGATGACCGGGAAAAGGAGTAACTTTGCACCACACTCATGCACCACACTGACAAATGCTTATGATTGAGTATACACGTTACGATTTAAGAGGGAGTATTAAATTATTGTCATTGTTGCTGATGTTGCTGTCAGGGGGGCTCTGCACCCTGTCGGCGCAGTCGCTGTTTGACGAACTGCTCATCGGCGGCGAGACCGTCACCATCCCCGAGGACTCACCCGGCGGTAAAGTAATATTGCCGGGGATGACCCTGCCCACCGACACCACCATCAATGTCGGCGACATGATGTATAACGAGGTGTTTTATATGCCGCTCGTGTTTGATCATTATGATATGTTCCTCTCAGAGAAAGCAGGTGACCCGCTGACCGAGGAGTTCCCGCCCGAGGGTGAAGGTGACTCATTTTTCAACCGACTGGTCAAGCGCAACTACCGGCAGCGTTATTTCATGCAGGAGGTGATGGCCGGGAATCCAGAAATAGTCAAATATAACATGGCCACGATGCCCCGACCCCCCAAGAAGTTCGTCATGCACTTTGATCCGTCGACGGCGATGCTGACGGTCGAGGAGTTTAACGAGATGCCTGTCGACCCGATGAAGCAGATCGTCCCCGACATAGAGCCAACACGCATCAACTGGCTGCATACCTTTGACGGCTCGCTGCATTTCTCGCAGGCATACGTGTCACCCAACTGGTATCAGGGCGGTAACTCTAACCTCAATATGATCGTCAACGCGCTGTATAATGTAAAGCTCAACCCCAAGTTTAACTCCAATGTGATCTTTGACACCACGGTCTCTTATAAACTTGGTCTCAACAATGCCCCCGAGGACTCGGTGCATAAATATAATATCTCTGAAGATCTCTTCCAGGTCAATTCAAAGTTTGGTCTCAAAGCCGCCCGCCGGTGGTACTACTCGATCACGGCCCAGTTCAAGACCCAGCTGCTTAACAGCTATAAGGTCAACTCACAGGATCTTGTGGCCGCATTCCTCTCCCCTGCCGAACTCAATATCGGTGTCGGTCTGACATATAACTACGAGAATCCCCGCAAGACACTCTACTTCTCGGCCTCGATAGCCCCTCTGAGTTATAACCTCAAGACGTGCACCAACCCCAACCTAAACCCCGAGGCGTTTGGTATCGATCCGGGGAAGAAGTCAAAGAGTGAATACGGTTCGTCGGTCGAGGTGAACTTCCGATACAATCTCACCTATAACATTACCTATACCACGCGGTTGTTTGCTTTCACCGACTATCACTACCTGCAAGGAGACTGGGAGAACACCCTTGACTTCTCGATCAACCGGTTTATGTCGGCCCGCATCTACGCCCATCTGCGCTATGACTCGCAAGCGTCGCGGCTGCCCGACAGTGAATGGTTCAAGTGGCAGTTCAAAGAGATACTCTCGATAGGTTTCGCCTATAAGTTCTCACGCCTGTGACCAAAGCCGTGAATGTTTTGCAGTTGGTAAAAAATTGAGTAATTTTGCTGAATCAAACCGACATCCTATAAGATGGAAAAAGATAAAGAGGCTCTCATAGCCGAGATTAAGCGACTCAAAGAGGAGCGTGATGCGGCGATAATGGCCCATTATTATACTGACGGAGATATACAGGATCTGGCCGACGTGGTGGGTGACTCGCTGGCGCTGGCGCGCAAGGCCCGCACCCTGCCCAACAAGGTTATCGTCATCTGTGGCGTACACTTCATGGGTGAGACCGCCAAGATACTCTGTCCCGACAAGACGGTGCTGGTGCCTGACACCGATGCCGGGTGCTCGTTGGCCGACTCATGTCCGGCCGATGAGTTCGAGGTATTTGTCAAGGCTCATCCCGGCCATACGGTGGTAAGCTATGTCAACACCTCGGCCGCCGTCAAGGCACTCACCGATGTAGTTGTGACATCGTCTAACGCCCGTCAGATCGTCGAGGCGCTGCCGGCCGACGAGAAGATCATCTTTGGTCCCGACCGCAACCTGGGCAATTATATAAACTCAGAGACAGGCCGCGATATGGTGCTGTGGGACGGCGCCTGCCATGTGCATGAGCAGTTCTCGCTCGAGGGTATAATAAAGCTCAAAAAGGAGCATCCCCAGGCAAAGCTGTTAGTACACCCCGAGTGTAAGAAAGCTGTGACACTGCTGGCCGACCATGTCGGGTCGACAGCCGCCCTGCTCGATTACGCCCGTACAAGCGATGCCCGTGAGTTTATCGTGGCCACCGAGAGCGGCATACTGCATAAGATGCGCCAGGCATGTCCCGACAAACTATTTATCCCCGCGCCCCCCGAGCAAGCCGGGTGCGCCTGCAACAATTGCAGCTACATGAAGCTCAACACCCTCGAGAAACTGCGTGACTGTCTGGCCACACTCTCACCCGAGATCGCGGTAGACGCCGAGGTTGCCCGCAAGGCCCTCCGCCCTATCGACCGCATGCTCACTATGTCTAAATGAAATCTCATCCCCGCTATGGACTACAATCATAAAAAAATCGAATCACGCTGGCAACAGTACTGGAAGGACAACAAAGTCTACCACGCCGATATAAACCCCGACAAGCCCAAATATTATGTGCTCGATATGTTTCCATACCCCTCGGGGGCGGGTCTGCACGTGGGGCATCCCCTGGGTTATATCGCCAGTGATATTTATGCCCGTTATAAACGTCTCAAAGGGTTTAACGTACTCCACCCGATGGGTTATGACGCTTACGGTCTCCCCGCCGAGCAGTATGCCATACAGACCGGCCAGCATCCCGAGAAGACCACCAACGAGAATATCGCCCGCTATCGCAGCCAGCTTGACCGCATAGGTTTCTGCTATGACTGGGATCGCGAGATACGCACCTGTGACCCTGAGTATTATCACTGGACACAGTGGGCGTTTATCGAGATGTTTAACCACTACTTTGACGTCAAGGAGCAGAAAGCCCGCCCCATAGCCGACCTTGAGGCTTACTTCGCCGAAAACGGCTCTGAGGGTCACACAGCCGCCGAGTCTAAGCCACTCAAGTTCACAGCTGAGGAGTGGAAAGCGATGGATGACAAACAGCGCAGCGACACGCTGATGAATTACCGCATCGCTTATCTGGGCAACACGATGGTCAACTGGTGTCCCAAATTGGGTACCGTGCTGGCCAACGATGAGGTCAGCGAGGGTGTGTCGATCCGTGGCGGTTATCCTGTCGAGCAGAAGCTCATGTATCAGTGGTGTCTGCGTGTGAGCGCATACGCTCCGCGCCTGCTCGAGGGGCTCGATACCCTCGAGTGGAGCGACTCTATCAAGGAGACGCAGCGTAACTGGATCGGCCGCTCTGAGGGTGCCGAGATGCAGTTTAAGGTGGCCGGCAGCGATGTGGAGATGACGATCTTCACCACCCGTGCCGATACGGTCTTCGGAGTGACATTTATGGTGCTCGCCCCCGAGAGCAAATATGTCGATATGGTCACTACCCCCGACCGCCGCGAGGCTGTAGAGGCTTATCGAAACGAAATAAAGCATAAGACCGAGCGCGAGCGCATCGCAGACAAGAAAGTCAGCGGTGTGTTTACAGGTGCGTATGCCATCAATCCACTGACAGGTAAAGAGATACCTATTTGGGTAAGTGATTACGTACTGGCCGGTTATGGCACAGGCGCCATCATGGCCGTGCCTGCCCATGACAGCCGCGACTATGCCTTTGCCCGCAAATTTGACCTCCCGGTTATCCCCCTTATCGAGGGTGCTGATGTCTCACAGGAGAGCTTTGACGCCAAGGAGGGTAAGATGATCAACTCGGCATCTGACAAGCTCGACCTCAACGGTCTCGAGGTAAAAGAGGCTATCGCCAAGACAAAGCAATTTATAGAGAAAGAGGGGCTGGGCCGTGTCAAGGTCAACTATCGTCTGCGTGACGCCATCTTCTCGCGTCAGCGTTACTGGGGCGAACCGTTCCCGGTATATTACAAAGACTGCATACCGATGATGTTACCCCTCGAGAGTCTGCCGTTGCAGCTCCCCGAGATTGACAAATATCTCCCCACCGAGACGGGTGAACCGCCCTTGGGCCGTGCCGAGAACTGGCAGACACCCGAGGGTTATCCGCTTGAACTCAACACTATGCCCGGATTTGCCGGCTCGTCGGCCTACTATCTCCGCTACATGGATCCGCGCAACCACGACGCCCTGGTGTCACCCGAGGCCAACAATTACTGGCAGCAGGTAGACCTCTATGTCGGCGGTACCGAGCATGCCACAGGCCATCTGATCTATTCACGTTTCTGGAACAAATTCCTCTATGACCTCGGTAAGGTCTGCAAGGATGAGCCGTTTAAGAAACTCGTCAACCAGGGTATGATACAGGGTCGCAGCAACTTTGTATACCGTATCAAGGACACCAATACATTTGTCTCAGCCGGTCTCAAAGATAAATACGACACAACCCCCATCCACGTCGACGTCAACATCGTCTCTAATGACCGCCTCGACACAGAGAAATTCCGCAACTGGCGTCCCGAATATGCCGATGCCGAGTTTATCCTCGAGGATGGGGAATATATCTGTGGCTGGGCCGTCGAGAAGATGTCAAAATCGATGTTTAACGTCGTCAATCCTGACGACATCGTCGAGCGATATGGCGCCGACACACTGCGCCTATATGAGATGTTCCTCGGTCCGGTAGAGCAGAGCAAACCCTGGGACACAAACGGTATCGACGGCGTCAACCGATTCATCAAGAAACTCTGGAATCTCTTCTATAAAGGCGACAAATGGCTCGTGACCGACGATAAACCCTCGCGCGAGGCCCTTAAATCGATCCACACGCTCATAAAAAAGGTCACAGGAGATATAGAGACATTCTCATATAACACCTCAGTAGCGGCCTTTATGATATGTGTCAACGAGCTCTCGCGTCTCAATTGCCACAGCCGCGAAGTACTCACCCCCCTGGTAGTGCTGCTGGCCCCCTTCGCTCCCCATGTAGCCGAGGAACTCTGGCATGCTCTGAGCGCCGACGGCACAAGTGCCGATGCAGTCGGCAAAATCACCTCGGTATGCGACGCCGCATGGCCCGAGTGGAACGAAGAATACCTCAAAGAGGAGAGCATCAACCTCCCCGTCTCATTCAACGGCAAGACACGCTTTACCCTCGCCGTACCCCCCGAGACTCCCAAAGAGGAAATCGAGAAACTCGCCCTCGCAGCTCCCGAAGCCGCCAAATGGATCGACGGTAAAACCATCCGCAAAATCATCGTCGTCCCCAACAAAATCATCAACATCGTCGTCGGCTAACCCCCTCGACATTCCATTGATATATCACGCTAACTCCTGATATATAGGGAAAATATTGAAAACTTTAGCAATACGCCCTGTGATCGACTGAGGTTACCGGCAATCTTCTTTAAGATTGCCGGTAACTGATTTTTTGAAGGTAAGGAGATTTAATGAGGGAATTATAGTTGGTAAAATTGACCATATGTAGGGATTGAACTTAGGGGTGGGGAGGGGCGTTTATGTGGTAAGTAAACGGTTAAATCACATTAGGTATGTTGCACGATCTTATATTTTTGGTTTTGGGGTTGGCGCTGCTTGTTGTCGGGGCTAATTATGTCACTGACGGAGCGGTGGCGGTTGCCAAGAGATTCAATGTATCTAATCTGATTATCGGTCTGACGGTGGTGGCGCTGGGCAGTACTCTGCCTGATATGGTGGTGTGTGTCGAGTCAGCGTTTCAAAACCGCCCGGCGATTGCTGTGGGTGAGGTCATAGGATCGAATATCTTTGACTTGCTGTTGGTTGTGGGTATTATGGGGATCGTGAGGCCGTGGAGGGTAAGCGATGTTATGCGTTATCAGGATCTGCCTATCCTTTTTATTGCGTCGGCTGCGCTGTGGGTGGCGGGTGACACGGTGCTGTTTGACGGTGCGCAGCATAATGTCATCAACCGCTCGGCGGGGATTATGCTGATCGTGGTGTTTATGTTTTATATGTGGTTTATGATATTATCGTCGCGTAAATCAAAAGGTGTGGCCGCGGTTGATGATATGGGTGACGATTCGCTGACAACCGGTGAATCAACGGCCGGCGGTGGGGGAGTGGTGGCGGCTCACGGTGTCAAGGGTGAGTTGTCGGCGCTGAAATCTGAGATAAACGCTTTGAGGAGCAAGCATTGGTTTTCGTGGCTGCTGATCGTGGTGGGGTTAGCCGCGTTAGTTGTGGGGGGTAACTGGGTAGTGAGCGGCGCAAGCGGGCTGGCCCTCAAGGTAGGTATGAGTCAGGCGATGGTTGCTCTGACGGTGGTTGCTATCGGCAATGCATTGCCCGATCTGGTGACGTCGCTGACGGCTACCTTAAAGGGGGCGAGCGGTATAGCTTTGGGAAATATCGTGGGGTCTTGTATCATCAATGCGTTGCTCTCGATAGGGTTGAGCTCGCTGGTGATACCGTTAAAGGCCGATGCGATAGGGTTTGTCGACTTTATAACGCTGGTGGGAGCATCTGCACTGATATGGGTTGTGCCGATGCTCACCAAGAGCGGGCGTGTCACACGGCTGTTTGGCATAGTGCTCACCCTGCTCTATGTCGGCTATATGGTCTTTACTGTAATCAGAGGATAACACAATTAGTCTAATTTCTTTCCGAACTATTGTTATTAGTCTAACAGGTCTAATAGCCCCATGAGGCACGGTCGAGTGAGCGATAGCTCACGGCCTCGCGGACGTGGTGGGGGAGGATGTCGGCCGAGGCATCGAGGTCGGCAATGGTGCGGGCAACCTTGAGGATGCGGTCATAGGCGCGGGCTGACATATCATATTTCTCCATCACGGTTTTGATGATGTCAAGTGCCTCGGGTGTGAGCCGGCAATAGAGGGCCATCAGGCGGCTGTTGAGCTGTGCGTTGCAGTGGATGTCGCGCTCTGTGGCGTATCGCTGGGCCTGGATGCGGCGTGCCTCGACGACGCGGGCGCGGATGGCAGCCGAGGATTCGCCGTTTGCGCTTGCTGTAAGCTCGTCAAACGGCACGGGCTGTATCTCTACCTGTATGTCGATGCGGTCAAGCAGAGGGCCTGATATGCGCCCTAAATAGCGTTGTACCTGATTGGGTGTGCAGGTGCATTGTTTGGTAGGATGGGTGTAGTATCCGCACGGGCAGGGGTTCATTGACGCCACGAGCATAAATCCCGCGGGGTAGTTGAGGGTGTATTTCGCGCGTGCGACGGTGATATTGCGGTCTTCGAGGGGCTGGCGCATCACCTCAAGGGCCTGTCGGCTAAATTCGGGGAACTCGTCAAGAAAGAGTACACCATTATGGGCCAACGAAATCTCGCCTGGCATCGGGTTGGTGCCGCCGCCGACCAAAGCGACATTTGAGATAGTGTGATGAGGTGAGCGGAAGGGGCGGTGGCTCAGCAACCGCGCACCCCCTTTAAGATTGCCGGCGACAGAGTGTATCTTGGTGGTCTCGAGAGCCTCGCGCAGGGTCAGCGGGGGGAGAATTGACGGCAAACGTTTGGCCATCATAGATTTACCTGACCCGGGAGGGCCGACTAACAATATATTGTGGCCGCCGGCGCATGCTACCTCAAAGGCTCTGCGCACGTTTTCCTGACCTTTGACCTCTGAGAAATCAAATGGGAAGGTCTCGAGAGCTGCGCCAAACTCTGCCCGGGTGTCGACCTCGGTCACCGGCAACGGCATCACGCCCGAGAGGTGATCGATGACCTCACGCAGTGTGTGAGCGCCGTATACCTCGAGGTTGTTGACCACGGCAGCCTCGGTGGCGTTCTGGGCAGGGAGGATAAACCCTTTGAGCTGCATCTGACGGGCGAGAATGGCCATCGGCAGCACACCCTTGATGGGGAGCAGCGAGCCGTCAAGCGACAGTTCACCCATGATCATGTAGCGGTCGAGCCCCTCGGCGGGGATATTCTTGGCGGCGGCGAGGATGCCGACAGCCAGCGGCAGATCATAAGACGCGCCCTCTTTGCGCACCTCGGCGGGTGCCATGTTCACCAGTATCTTGCGTCGCGGGAACTCTATGCCGGTGCGTGTCACGGCCGACTCGACACGCTGTATACTCTCCTTGACAGCCTTGTCGGGCATACCGACCAGAGTGATTGAGAAACCCGGTTCGACGACCGTCTCGATAGAGATTTTGATGGCGTCAATCCCTTGCAGGGCAGCTCCGCAGACCTTTGTCAACATACGACGGCGAGATTATATTAAGGTTATTTGGTTTTGCGAATCCGCCCGTAAGCGGCGCGGGTGGCCGAGGCTGACGGGCCGCCATATAGCATCCTCCCCGTCGAGTCAGTCAGGATAAAATAGGGGAGATCTGTCGGGGTGGCCTCCGCCACACCGGTGGTGGCCATACCGGCGGTGAGCCATATCCGCTCGATATCAGCGGGGTAATCGTCGGGGAGAGCCCGTAGCGATGTCTTCCACATCAGCGTGTCGCGGTCACAACCCATCTCGGTAATTCTAAGGATTTCGGTAGATGGAGTGCCGGCTCTGAGCACCGCAAACAGGTTCTTTATCGAGTCGGCCAGGCGTGTGTCATTGTCGGCCATTACCACCAGGTTGACGCGCGTGCCGGCGGGGTTAAAGATTATCGCCGAGTCACCCCGGCCATATCCCTTGATACTGCCTATCATGATAGAGTCGCTGTCGAGACTGCGCGACAGCAACTGCTCAAAGCCGGCCGTGAACTCACCACGGCGGTATTTACCCGGGATAAGGTCAAGCAACTCGTATGCCTCGCGCTCATATCCCGTCACGGTGTAATAGCGGGTCATCAGCACCGTCGAGACAAACCTCTTGGGATGTTTCCTGACAAACGCGGCAATAGCGCGGTTAAGGCCGTCAATATCCTTGCTGACGATAAGGTCGCGGTTGTCGGCCACAAACTGCGCCAGCATCTCGGCATCCTTATTACCCTTTATAGAGATATTCTCGGGATTCATAGCCGAGAAACGCGCCTCGATTTGATCACCTCCATCGACAATAAACTCACCCAACAGTGTGCCGGCAGCCGTGTAAACCTCGACAAAAGTCGGCTCAGACAGCATCCCCGTCAGCGAGAAATGGCCGTCGACAGCCGGCACATTCTCGACACGGTAACCATCGCCCGCCGGATAAATCAGGGTCACATTCTGCGTGGCAATATCATCAGACGCCGCATCGAGCCTGAACTCCCTCGAACCCGAACAGCCCGCAACGAGCACCGACAGCCATAACAGCGGCAATATCTTGCATAACAACTTCATCACTAAACAGTAAATCAAGGAGTAACCTCTCATAGAGACCGTCAGCCTCAGACAGACATCTCGCCTCTAAAAGATCGCCTGCCTCTGAAAGAGAGAAAAAACGACCACAGACGGCGCTGCCCGATATATAAAAAAGAAGGAGCAATGTTATCAAAAGATAAACACTACTCCTTCTCCTCTCTCTCCAGCGGTGCGGACGAGACTCGAACTCGCGACCCCCTGCGTGACAGGCAGGTATTCTAACCAGCTGAACTACCGCACCATTTTTGAGGCAATAGACCTTGTGAGAGATTTTCAGGGAACTATTTTCCGCAACTTTCAAGGTTTGTTCCTTGTCGATTGCGAGTGCAAAGTTACAACGAGATTTTCAATCCACCAAATATTTTCTCCTTTTTTTTCAAAATAATTTCAATTTCCTCCGATATGAACTCAGTCAGCTGCTTAAGATTGGGTGAGGAGGTGGAGGGTATTGGTCAGGGAGGCGGTGAAGGTGAGGACGCGGCGGTGGAGTCGGGCGAGGTA
The DNA here is from genome assembly GCA_947175215.1 of uncultured Porphyromonadaceae bacterium. GTDB lineage: Bacteria > Bacteroidota > Bacteroidia > Bacteroidales > Muribaculaceae > UBA7173. The sequence continues at coordinate 9,341 of CAMWLR010000032.1, read as the reverse complement.
GGGGTGAGTGGTGAGGGTACCGCGGGCGCGGTCAAAGTCGGCACGAGCCCGTGGGGTGCCGGGGGTATCGTCGATGCCGAAGCCGAGACCGGCGCGGTCGTAGTCGTATTCTTTGGCTGCGTCGGCGATAAAGAGGTTTTGGATCGCGTTGGCGGCGTCTATGCCGTCTTGCAGGATGGTGCGGAGGCGGTCGGGGGTGAGGTCGGTGGCGTCATGGCCTGTGAGGGGGCGCAGGTTATGCCACAGCCATTGCCATGAGAGTGTGCCGTAGCGTGCGGCCAGGTCGTTTATCTGGGTGTTGACCTGCTCGAGTGTGATGTCGGGGGTGGTGACGATGGTGTCTGTGAGGCGGTCGACTTGTTCGCGGGGGGCGAGGAGGCCGCAGAGGTCAACCCATCGTCCGCTGCCGGTGTCGGCCGGGGGTGTGCGTAGTGTCTGATAGAGACTGTCGGGGGTGATCTCGGGGGTGGTGGAGATGACGGCGATGATTTTGCGGAGCATTACCCCGGCGGTGAAGAGTTTGACCAGCAGGGTGTAGCGGTCGATTGCTTTCTCGATAGAGCGACGGGGGATGACCGCACCGCGGTGCTCGGTATAGGGGGTGTCACTGTCTGCTGACATTTGACGCAGCAGGGGCAGGGCGTCGAGGATGCGTCCGACGGTATAGGGTGACAGCCAGTTGTAGTTGACGGGGTCGTCGGCGGCCTGCAGGCCTGTGCGTGCGGGCCATTTCTCGACGTCGCGTGACAGGCCTATCGACCCGATGGCTGCACCGGGGATGAGTACCGAGGCCTCTCCACACTTGATCGCGGGGTCATTGACCAGATATGAGAACGGGAATGAGGAGGTATCGGGGTGTGCCGTGTGATGGCCGATGATGGTGGTGAATGGGCCTGCAACGGCCGGCCACATTATATAGCTGTCGCTGCCGGTCTTGCATCCGCGGGCGAGAATACCCTGGTGCATCGGGCCGAGTTTATAGAGGTGGTTGCTCTGGTTGGTGCCTGAGCCGGCGTTGTAGAATGAGAAGAGTCCGCCGATGAGCAGCGATGATTTGTGCATCGATGTGGTGAACGGACCGCAGAATGCGGCGGCAGATTCGCCGTTCTCGAGCTGACTGTTGGTGAAAACCAAGGTGTCGTGGGCTGTAAACCCGGCGCTGATGCGGGCGCAATGCCCTACTAAGACGCCGTGAAGGTGTGCCCCCGAGTCAACGCGGCCACCATCCTGGATGATGAAATCCTTGGCGATGACATCCGCGCCGACCTCGGCGCACCCCACCGTGCCGTTGACCAGGCGACTTGCGCCTATGATTACCGCACCCTCACCGATGGCGATATTGCGCAGTTCGCCGCACGAGATAATGCGTGCGCCTTTCCCTATCGGGGCGCGTTCCGCGGGGTCGCCGGTATACCGCTTGCATATCTCCTTGATAGCTTTTGACAGCGTGGCGCTGTGACGGTAAAAAGCGGCAAGATAGGCTAAGGGTGCTGACATAGCGCTGCTGATCATCACCTCGCGGCCGCCAGTCTCGCTCATCACGTTGACCTCGACATCGTTGCCAAACCGACTCTCGCCGTCGCAGGTTATCGAGTAGACCGAGTCAATCATCGCTCCGTCGGCGATGTCGAGACGACACAGACCGCCCTGTATGTTGTTGATATAGACCCCGCGGCCAACATGGCAGTCGGTCAGGGCGGCGTTATAGATGCCGCACCGTCTGACGATACCTGACACGGGCTCAACCGTCCCCTCGCCGGTGCCGTCGAGAGTGATCTTGCCGCCAAAAGTTACGTTAAAGTAGCAGTCAGGATCAAAAGGGTCGCCAACGGTCATATCTTCCCATCGGCTGCAGCGGCAGCCGCGGCTCTCGAGCCGGCCGATCTCATCGGCTGTAAGATTGCGCAGAACACCCTCGGCAGAGGTCTCACGGTAATTCATCGGTCTAAAATTTGGTTTTCTTTTGCAAAAGTAATATTTTTGCTCTAAATATAAAAACACCCCCAAACACCATATAATTTAGTCATGGCCACACCCAAGATCATCCTTACCGACAGTCACGAAAACCATCAGAATCTGCTGCCGCTGACATATACGCGCCCGGTCGCCGACCTGCTTGTCGGCATCAACACTCTGCGCTGCAAGTGGGAGATGTATCTCCCGGGTGATTATCACTATCATACCGAGGAGTATCTCCGCGAGAAGTTCCCCGCCCCTGCCATCGCGCCCGGCGACCTGCTCATCACCTCAAATGTCGTGGCCGAGGAGCAGCTGGCCGCAGCCGTCGCAAAACTGCAGCCGGGCCAGTCGCTGACTGCCTTGAATACGCGCGGCGAAGAGGTGATTGTCGCAGTCTGCAAGGGTGATGATGATAGCGATGTCACCGCTGTCGCATACGACTCAAAGGTCGACACTATAGATTATCTGTATGACATCTTCCTGCTCAATTCGCGTAAGATCGAGGAGGATTTTGAATATCTTACCCGCGGTCGCGAGGGGCAGTCGATACACCGCAGCAATACTGTCATCGGTGACCCCGACCTTATCTATATCGAGAGCGGTGCGATCGTCGAGGGGGTAGTCCTCAATGTCTCGCACGGGCCGATATATGTCGGGCGTGACGTGGAGATCATGGAGGGTTCATGCCTCAGAGGCCCGATTGCATTAGGGGCACACTCGACCGTCAATATGGGTTCTAAGATCTACCCCGGCACCACCCTCGGACCGTGGTGTAAGGTCGGCGGCGAACTCAACAATGTCGTCATGCTCGGTTACTCAAACAAGGCGCATGACGGATTCCTGGGGAATGCCGTGATAGGGGAGTGGTGTAACCTCGGCGCAGGCTGTGTGGCCTCAAATCTCAAGAACGATTATACCGAGATCAAGCTCTGGAACTATCCGCGCCACCGCTTCCTCAAGACCGGGCTGCAATTTTGTGGCCTCATGATGGGCGACCACTCAAAGGCCGGCATAAACACTATGTTTAACACCGCCACGGTGGTGGGTGTGGGTGTAAATATCCACGGCTCGGGATTTCCGCGAAACTTCATCGCCTCGTTCAGCGAGGGCGGGGCTCAGGGTTTCACCGACCTGCCTATGGAGAAATTTCTCGACACCGCCTCGCGCATGATGGCCCGCCGCCACCGCTCGCTCTCAGAGGCTGACATCAAGCTCTTTAACGCCATCCGCCACCAGGCCGAGAATTATAAATAAGTCATAGGTCATAGTTATGAGGTATTAGACTAATCAGACCAATTGGTTATCAGTCAAATTAGTCTAATAAGACAAATAAGACCAATATCCCGGCTGTGGGGTATTGGTCTTACTTGATTTTGTATATTAGATATTAGTCTAATTGGCCTTATTTGACTAATAGCTTTATAGCTTGTTAGTTGGCGGTGACTGCCAGGCGGCGTGTGGCCGTGACGGTCTGCTCGCCGGAGTTGTCGTCAGAGACGGTGGCGCGGTATAGATAGATGCCGCGGGGCACGCGGTGGCCGCCGTAATCGGTCAGATCCCAGGTGATGGGGAGACTCTCAAACATGTTGCTGCGGCCGTCGCGGGTTGCCTGCCATAGGCGGTGGCCCATCATGTCGAATACCTCGATTGTGACCGTCAGGTTGCGGTCGGGGCGGTCATGCGACACATAGAAGTTTGCCGCTGTCGAGGCGGGGTTGCAGTCGGTGTAAACGTCGTAAATCGTCGGGGTGATCTCTTTGGCGACGAAGAAGTCGAGGTATGCCTCGGTGGAGTTGGGAGCGGTGTCCCATATGCGCAGACGCAGGGTGTGCGCTCCGATCGCGAGATTCTCGAGAGGATAGGCTATCGTGCCGCCGATACGGCCGTCAGAATATGGGGTGTAATAGTCGGCCACGTCGGTGTATGTCTTGCTGCCGTTGTCGAGATAGAGACCCATCTGATGACCCACGCCGGCGGTCGAGAGGTTGATGGCGCGGTTGTCAGATATTTCGGCTATAACCATCGGCGAGTTGTTGACCTCGTCACCCGACTCAAAGGTGGGATGATTGAGGTAGAAAGCATCTATCGAGGGGGGTATGTTATCCTCCTCGGCCTCATAATCTGTGCCGTAGACATAAAAGTCGCGGTTTAGGCCGATAGCATCGTTACCCTTGTCATCATAGGCGTAGATATTAAATGCTGCCGGGCGGTAGTTGTCGGTCACCTCAGAGGGCATATTGAGCTGTATGGTGAAACGGCCGCCTGATACCTGCGCGTTGGCCACGGCCAGACGGCCACCCTGACGGTCAAAGGGAAATCCCTCATCCATATCATATCCCTGTGTGACCACCGACTCCTCGGCGTCATAGAGCGTGGCGATTACCTGGCCGTTGAAGTCGCTCATCAACGTACCGTCGGGGTTGACGACATGGCCGGCCACCGATGTCTGCTGACGTGCCATCAGACAGGGAGGGTCCTCACCGTCGGCCAGGGGGAGAGTGGTCTGGCCGATGCGGTCGAGCACCACGCGGGCCGAGGGCATGGTCAGTCTCAGGGCCGGGTCGCCCATCAGGGCATAACGCAGCTTGTTTGAGTCGGCACGGGGGATGGGTGTCACCACACCGCCCACCTTATATGTCTCATCCATATAATCGTTCTTGGCACGCATATAGCGCTCTCCGAGAGTCATGTAGCAGCCGTTTTCGTCGCGCTCGAGGAAGTGACGTCCCATCGAGGCGGTGAGGTTACCGTTGTTGGGGATATACACGGCGCGGGTTGCCGAGATAGAGGCGATAACACCCCCCTCGGGATTTTTGTAAAGGATCTCTGCGCCCGAGATTGTCGTGGCATCCCAGCGCATGAAGTTACACGTGGCACCGTACACCACCGGCCAGTGGCGCAGATACAGACCGTTGAGGTCAGAGTACGTCACGAGGTTCTCGGCTGTCATCGAGGTGGCGTTGGCATGGCCGGTATAGAGCCAGAGCATCGCCCCCTCGTCGAGGTAGCGGTAGAATACCTGACGGGCCTCTTCGGCGGTGTTTGAGGTGCGCTCAAACTCGTCGATATAGAGTTTCTTGATAAAGCCGTCCTGACCGCCGTTGCTCTCTGTGAGGTACTTGCAGAACCACTCGGCGTGGCGCATGTGGTCGCCGTTGTCACCGTCATCGGCCGTGACGAGGATATTGTTCTTCCAGTTGCTGCGGGGCATGCGCGAGTAATACTGCTCGATCTTGTCGACAGCTACGCGGGCATCAGAGGCCGAGGTGGCGGGGATGCGGCCCACGGCGATGCAGAGTTTGTCAGACGAGGTTGTCGCCCCCGAGTTGTCGGCGAGGAATCCGAAGATGTCATCGGTCGAGTAAGCGTCATTGTCATAGAGACCGCGGTCAGTAAACCAGCAGGGGAGCAGGGTGTTACCCAACGATTTGCCATAAGTGGTGACCTGACGGATGTCGCAGTTGGGGCGGCTCATGAACAGGGCGAACCGCAGGGGGCGGTCTGTGGCCAGCTGACGGTCATAAAACATCTTGAGCAGCTTGCGGAACGATTGCACGTCTGCCGCGCCCGATGAAAATTCGTTATACACCTCCTGAGGGGTCAGGACGGTCACATGCAGCGGCTCAACGGGGTCGTTGCGGTGGATATTGGCCAGCCGTTCGGCCTGATCCTTCCACGCCGGGACAGTGAAGATCACCATGTCGGTGGGCGGCAGGGCGTGGAGATTCTGATTCTTCACCTCACCCGCTAAAGATGCCTGCAGAAACGTGCCCGTAGGTTTCCATGCTGCATAACGGCGTACCCCGGTACGGTTATAGCTCCAGGTGACTGCGCCGTTGACCGGTGATGAGAGATTCATTGCCACGGCATAAGAGGGGGTGGTGATATCCCACACGCGGGTGTCACCGTCGGCGCCCTTGAGAGAGAAGCCCGAGGTGCCGTCTGCCGAGTAAAATGTCTTGTTGCCATCCTCGAGAGTGAGGTGCCGCTGATAGGTCAGGGCGATATAGTTGAGATTGGCCAGCGACACGGTCGAGTTGCAGCTGTATGTCACGCCGATCTGCACCGACGCGGTGTTGGCGTTAAACTCCTTACGAGACAATCCCTCCTCGCCATGTTTCTCAGAATCAGTCGAGTATCCGATGCGGTCACCCGAGCCCGCGGGGAGCACGGTGCCGTTGACCGAGTATGTCACATTGGCGGGGGCAGAGAGCGACTTAGACACAAATGACGCCTCCATCCTGACGGGGAATGTGGTGTCAATCCCCGGCATGTCTATCTTGAAACTCTGAGATTTGTTGTACTTAAAGTCCTCGCCGACCATCAGATAACCGGCATAGCCCGGTGACACCAGCTCCTGCTCGTGATAGGCCAGCTCGGCATAATGTGTGGCGGGGTCAGACGCGATGGCGTTTGAGTAACGGTCTGTGGCAGGGACGGAGCGCTCATCGTCATTCTCTGACAGGAAGTAGTAGCCAAGCAGCGTGAACGGATTCTGCACCGGACGCAGGTATGTAGACGTGGTGTTGCCGACAGTGACCGGCCCCTCGCCGAAAAAGACGATACCTCGACCCTGAATGTATTCAGAGGGGGTCTGGGGGAGATCATCGAGATAAGTGTTGTCTAAACGTTCGGGTTGACGCGAGGCGCCGTAACCATACACTTTGACGCGCGCAGGGTCACCGAATCCCCACTGACGCAGCTGCTGGTCGGTGAGCATATACATCCCCGAGGCGCTGACTGAGATCTTGACCCAGCGCCCCGATGACAGTCGCGAGTTATCGGCATACGTGTCGACCGGCAGGGCCATCACCCTGATTCCCAGGGCCGAAAGCAATATTGCCGCTATTATTGCGACGACAGGTTTATATATTACGTTGTTATGAAATTTCATATATTCATTAGATGTGTCGTTTGGAGAAAGTATGGCTAACATATTAACGTAACCGACACCTCTTTATTGTATTAAAAACAGGGACATCGACACACGTCGATATCCCTGCGAGCAAAGTAAAGTGGTCGTTTATTATTTAACGAGTGCTTTACGAAAATTCTTTATAACCGATTAGCGGATAACCACTTTGTCAGCCTTGTTGCCCTGGACACGGATATAGAGACCGGCCTCGGGAGCGGCTACACGCTGGCCCTGGAGGTTGTAGTAAACAACGGGAGCGTCAGCAGCCTCGGCAGCGACTGCCTCGATACCAGACTGAGCGAGCTTGTAGACAACGGGAAGGGTGTAATCATCGGGAGCCTGAGCGGGAGCAACGTTGGCATAAGTGCCTGACTTGCAGACGATGCAGCCAGTGAGGTCGTTGGTCAGCTTGAGAGCGCCGTCAACAAACTCGTATGAGAAATAGCAACCGCTGTTGATAGCGTCGAAGCACTGGAAAGTTGTCAGGTGAGTCTCATCCATACCATAGTAGCGGGTAGCGTCCTCGATAGTAACCTTGCCGTTCTCAACGGTGAGGTTGAGGGCGTTAGCCTCGTCGGTATAGAGGTCATTACCCTCGACGTTAGCGTCAACGTTGAGGTTGAGACGGCCGTATGAATAGTTGGCAGCGATGGGGAGACCGATCTTGTTATCAACAACAAATACATATTTGCCTGTCTCAAGGCTGGTAGCCTTGGTGAACTTCGAGCCGGTGGGTTCGATAGGATCGTCACCGCCGCCCTGCTGGCCGCCTTCGCCATAAATAGTCACAGACTCGAAACGGATCTGACCGGCCTTGTCTGCGCCGTCAGTACCGAGAGTAGCCTTGTCACCAACGGTGAAAGTCACCTCAGTAGCGTCACCTTCCCATACGATAGAGGTGTCATGGTTATCTTTGTCGACAGCAGGATTCTGTGTCTGTACTGCACCGACTGAGGGAGTAAATTCGGTGTAACGGAAGTAAGCATCGGTAGCCAGAGTGAACTCGATCTTGGTCAGCTTGGTGCCGGCGATCTTGATTGAGCCCTTGGCGTAGAGGCGGATAGCCGATGTGCTTGAGTTGAAAGCGGGAGCGGTGCTACCGTTATTCTTCTCAAGGTCAAAGGTGTAACCGTCGATCACGACAGCTTTGCCGATAGCCTGCTGAAGCTGTGAGGCGGTGACGGTGGTCTGAGCCGAAGCACCCAGGCCGATGCCCATAACGGCAGCGATAGCGAGTAAAAATTTCTTCATAGATGATAAATTATAAATTTAAGATTAAATATAACGGTGAATTTCAGGGCGATCGTGAGTCAGTGACTCACTGAGTGACCAAAATTCGGCGTAAAATTACTATTTATTTTTAACATGGCAGTGTTTTTTGTCGGTGTTTAACAACATATTTTTCGTAACTTTGCGACGGATTCATTTACAGCTGGCTTATGAGTGCCAAACGTCACTATTATATTGATACTATCCTGGTCGCCATCGTGATGGCTGTTATCGCTTTGTGTGCCCCATCGGCCTCAGCTCAGATTGTCGAGATGGCCTCAGAGCCCTCGGTCAACACCGACTCGCTCAAGCGAGCCTTTGCCGACCAGCACTATTATTTCGGTCTCTACAAAGATAATTACTTTATCTTCGGTCCACCGATCAATACCACCCCCGACAAGCACAACACTAACATAAAGTTTCAGATCTCAATTGCCCAGAAGTTGACCAAATCGACTCTGCCCTGGGGGACATACCTCTATCTGTTCTACACACAAAAGGTGTTCTGGAATGTTCTCGAGAACTCCATGCCGATGACCGATCTTAATTTTAATCCGGGTGTCGGTCTGACCAAGCCGCTCTTTGTCAAAGATCGCTTTATAGGCAAGCTCAGCCTGATACTCGAGCATGAGAGCAACGGCCGCGACGGCGAGGCCAGCCGCTCGTGGAATCGCGTCAGCTTCTCATCCTCGATTATGGTCGACCCCAACTTTGTCGTGTCTGCAAAAGTGTGGATTCCGATCATTGATGGCCAGAATAACAGAGACATACTCAAATATTGTGGTATCTATCAGTTTGGTTGGCAATTTCAGTCATCAAACCGCAAGCTGTCGCTCGGCGTCACCCTTACCAAGCGCATGTCGGGGTTCTTTGATTACAACACCTGCATCGAGGCCGCCTGGCGATGGTCGGTCAAGTCAAACCAATACCTGTTTATGCAGTTTTATAATGGCTATGGCGAGGGGCTGCTCGATTATAATGTCTACACGTCACACATCCGCGTCGGCATTGTCATAAAGCCCACCCTCTTCTCAGAGTTTTAATGATAAGTCAAATCAGGCTAATAGGGCACATTAGTCAGATAAGACCGGTTGGTTTGATTGGCCTCAGTCCCGTATGCGCACATGCGCATGCGAGCGACGCGTATATTTCATAGAGGGGGGTTGTGAGGATTTTTTAGAGATAATTTTGTAACACG
>CAMWLR010000031.1 GCA_947175215.1 uncultured Porphyromonadaceae bacterium | reverse complement strand
TAACCCATATCAAATATAAGTTAGTAAACGTAGGATACCACGCATTAGCCCATAGCCATCAGTTGATTCTAAAAAATGTAATAATGGTGAGGAGAGATGGCTATACGAGGAGAGATGGGAACTTTAATTGGTGGAACTTTAATTGGTGGAACTTAAATTGGTGGAACTTAAATCGGTGGGAACTTAAATTGATGGGAACTTAAATTGGTGGGGTGTGGAACAATCGATGAGAGGATGGGATAACGAAGCACCCCGGGGCGTGGGCCTCGGGGTGCGGATATTGGGGTTTGGGTTCTCCTATGGGATGGAAATGGAGGGGATTACTGGCGGTCGGCGTAGAATTTCTGGATGCGGTTCTTGACCTTTTTGTTGCCGAGCAGAATGCCTGCCATTGAGTTCTGCAGGGCGGCTGCGCCTTCGTTGCGGGTGAATGCCATTGCGTCATTCTCGAAGCTGAAGGGACGGCCCTGGTTGTCGATGTTGATTACCTGGAAGACTACTACCGAGTTGTTGAGGGCAACCGGGCCGACGAGCTGGCCTTGTTTGGCGACTGCTACATTGGCGTTAAGGGCTGACTCAAACGGGGGGAAGTTGCGTACCATGGGCTGGCCGAATGTCACCTGTGTGGTGTCGACGGTGGCTTTCATCAGGCCGGCGAAACCGGTCATGTCGTTGGCCTTACCCTTAAAGTCGGCAACGAGTTTTTCGCCTTTCATGCGGTTGCGGGCTTTTTCCTCGAGGTAAGTGCGGACGTTAGCGTAAGATGAGGGGATGAAGTCGCCTTTAAAGATGTCTTTGATGGCGACTGCCATAAGACGGCTGTCTGTATCGTCGGTGAATACGCCTGATACGTTACCTTTCTTGTGGTCGATGGTCCATTTGGCGGCGTTACGGCTCTCGGGGAGGTTGTTGACTGCGAGGGTCGAGGGGGTAACCACTGCCTCAAGCACGTTGTAACCGGCCTTGGCTGCCTCGGATGCAAACTTCTCGGGGGTGTTGTTGGCCTCGAGGAATTTGCGGAAGTCGCTATTGAGTTGGTTAACGGTGGCTGACGAGGGGATGACGTCGTATGTGATCTCGGCGATGTCGTAGATGGCGACGGGTGCTTTGCGTGAGCGTACCTTCATGGCAACACCGGGATTGTTCTTTGACATGAAGTAGGTGCCTGCCTGTGCGGCGAGTATGTCATCCTTGATCAGGGCGATCTGGGGGTCGACGAGTGACACCCATACGCTGTCCTGGCTGCGGGCGATCAGGTCTTCGCCGAGGTCGGCGGGACGTGTGCCGGCGTTGAGTGTGTTGAGCACTGAGTCTGCTACGGCGTTCTCGGCGAAGATTGCCATATCGAGGAGCACTGAGTCGGTGTCTTCGGTCACCGAGAGGAGCTTGGCGATGGTGTAGCGGTTGTCAAAGAATGAGATCTGGGCGACGGTGTCGGCGGTGAGCTTGTCGATCGAACGGCTCAGCATGGGGGCGAGCTTGCTCTTGGGGGCAGACACGCGGTTGACATAAAATTTGCTGTTGCCGGCCAGTGCGTCGGTGCCCTCTGATGTACGCAGCTCGGCGAGAGCCTTGCTGACGTCAGCGGCGGCTACATCGAGGTCTGCCTTTGAGGGGGCGATGTCGACGGTGATGTAGTCGATGACATACTGATGCTCGTTGATGCGGAAGCGGTTTTTCTCTTCGTTATAGATAGCCTCGATGTCGGCATCGGTGGGCTTGAACTCGTCGTCGGCCAGGGTCGAGAAGTCTTTGCGGACGTATGCGATGGTCGAGGTGGCGGCGTTGTTGTCATAATAGGCCTGGGCATCGAGCTTGTTGGCAGGGAGGGCACCTGTGAAGAGGTTGCCGAACTTCTCGCTGAGGATCATCTGCTCGGTGTCTTTCTCAAGGGCCTGCCATGCCTGCTGCAACTGCTGTGACTGGGCGGGGTCGAGACCGTATTTCTGGGGGTTGTAGGCGTAATCATAAAGCACGTCGGCCGAGGGGAAGCCCCACTGCTGTACCATGCGGGCAACCATGGGATGGGGAGTCTCGCCGAGCATGGCCTTTGAGAGCTCGTTGTCGGTAACGACCAGGCCGAGGGCATCGAATTCTTTCTTGAGGAGCACCTCGTTGATCATCTGCTGCAGTACCATTGACTGGATACGGGCGTTGTCGATGTTGGTGTAGCCCTGGTTGCGCATCTGCTCAGACTGCTGCTCGACACGGCGTTGAAACTCCATGTAGTCGATTTTCTGACCGCCGACCTCGGCGACGGTGTGGTTGTCTGAGAATAGTTCTCCCGGGCGGTCTACCGCGGTGAGGATAAACAACAGAAGCGCAAGTCCGAGGATGGAGATGATCAATATCGGCCTCTGTCGAATTTGTTCAAGTGCTGACATTTAAGATTAAATGGTTTATGTTATTATTTTTCTTTTTACAAAATAATTGCACAAAGATACGGTTTTTCTGCAAGTTGCCCAAATAATTACCCTTTTTTGTGTCTGTTGGGGGTGACTCGGCTGATTAAAATGGGCTGTCAGCGATGTAATGTTAGGGGATAAGGCGGAAAAGTTGTAACTTTGCAACCGAAATACACTCACATTTTTTGTTGCAAAAAATCCTGTATGCTGTTTAACTCCATCGAGTTCGCCATATTCCTGGTACTCACGTTTCTGCTCTATTGGTTTCTGTTTAACCGTAAACGCAGGGTAAGGAATCTGTTTATCATCATCGTAAGCTATATTTTCTATGGCTGGTGGGACTGGCGGTTTCTGCTGCTCATAGCATTCACATCGTTGTGCAGCTATGTCAGCGGTCTGATAATCGGTCACTATCGTGACAAGGATAACCGCAAGGGGGCGCGATGGGCCTGCGGCCTTAACATCGGCGTCAATCTCGCAATCCTGTGTCTGTTTAAGTATTACAACTTCTTTGTCACCGAGTTTGCCGCGCGGTTTCTCGACGGTGACACCTCGGGGATATTGATCAAGCTGATATTGCCGGTGGGTATCTCATTCTATACCTTCCAGGCACTGAGTTATTCGATAGATGTCTACCGCCGCAAGCTCGCGCCGACGCGCGACATGACTGCGTTTTTTGCCTATATAGCATTCTTCCCGCAGCTCGTGGCCGGCCCTATCGAGCGCGCCACCAATCTGCTGCCCCAGTTCTACACCATCCGTAAGTTTGACTATGAGGGCGCTGTCGAGGGTATGCGGCGGATATTGTGGGGTCTGTTCAAGAAGATTATCGTGGCTGACAGTTGCGCGGTGATGGTCAACAGGATATTCGCCGACTATGAGTCGTTGCCGGGAAGCACGCTCGCCATCGGCGCTGTGCTGTTTGCCTTTCAGATCTACGGTGATTTCTCGGGATACTCAGATATCGCTATCGGCACGGCCCGTCTGTTTGGGTTCTCGTTGATGCAGAATTTCAAGGTCCCTTATTTCTCGCGCGATATCGCCGAGTTCTGGCGTCGATGGCATATCTCGCTCAACACATGGTTTGTCGACTATGTCTATATCCCCTTGGGTGGCAGCCGGGTGGCCAAACATAAAGTCATCCGCAACACCTTTACGATCTTTCTGCTCAGCGGTCTGTGGCATGGCGCCAACTGGACGTTCCTTGCCTGGGGCGGCTATCATGCCGGTCTGTTCGTGCCGTTAATCGCCACCAAACGTAACCGTCGCTATACCGACACCGTCGCCGAGGGGCGGCGCTTCCCGACCTTCCGCGAAGTCAGAGGTATGGCCATAACCTTTTGCCTGGTAGTGATAGGATGGATATTCTTCAGATCAGAGACCATCACCGATGCCTGGCGTTATCTGACGGGTATATTCAGCCACACCCTCTTTGACAAGCCGGTCGGCTACGGCCGCGAGCATGACCTGTGGGTCACCTTGGCATGGATAGTGGTGATGCTCTGTGTCGAGTGGATACAGCGCAAACGCGACCACGGTCTGGCCATCGGCATGGTCAGACAACGTTGGTTGAGATGGCTGATATATTATGCCGTCATCATCAGCCTCTTCTTTGGCGAGGGGGTAGAGACGTTTATATACTTCCAGTTCTGACAGCAGATTGAGGTCTGTTTGGGCTACCTGTAAAACTAAAAAATTATGACACAGTCATCAGATAACAAAGCAATATTGCGGTTTCTGCGCAAAACGATTATAGGTGGTATCCCGTTGGGGATATTGCTTGGGGTGATCTGCTATTTTTACTTTTTCCTGCGCCCGCAGATGGTCGGTGACCTCGGGGAGTTGGGTAAGATAATCTTTGACAGAGCATACACCGAGCGGATGTATCAGCCTGTGCTCTCAAACGATATGCCGTTGTTGTATGCGCCCGGTGACACCTTGCAGAGTGTCGTCACCGTCGGCGACTCATTCACGCAGCAGCGTCCAAACGGCTATCAGTCATTTCTCTCGGAAATCATAGCCCAGCCGATAACAAACATAGCCATCAAGCGCGGTACGACACCTGAGCAGGCCCTGTCAGATATGATCAACTCAGGCTTTTTTGACGGGCAGAGCCAAGTAGAATGGGTGATACTCGAGACAGTCGAGCGCGAGTTGGTTGACCGCTGGCTGATGCTTGATACGACGTCGACCGTCAAACAGTTTGCCATCGAGGTTAATCCACCCTCGGCCGGAGACGGTGGCGACAGCCGCGGATTTGCAGGCAGGATTTTCAAACAGGGTATCGATTGGCTGAAGATTGTCAGTGGTCTCGAGGAATCACCCGTCAAATCTGTCAGACTGAGTCGTGACTGTTTTACCGAACCGGGCAAGGAAGATATGCTTTATTTCTATGTCAGTGACCTGGGGAGATTGTCAGTGACAGATAAAGAACTCGCCGAAGTGACAAAGCGTATCGAGAGTATGCGCCACCGCCTGGCACTGCGCGGGATAAAGATGCTCTTCATGGTAGCCCCTGACAAGTATGAGCTCTATCAGCATCTGGCGGTCGACAACCCTCACCCGGTCAGGCAACTCGGTCAGCAATTGTTGCAGCTTGATTCGCTCGGTTATGTGGTCAATCCGCTGCCTGAGCTGACCCGCATGACGGACGCCGGCGAGCAAGATATCTTTATGGCCGACGACAGCCATTGGTCACCCAAGGCCTCCTCAACCGCCGCCCGCCTCATCGTCGCCAAAATGCACTCGGCAGACTGATCGTATCAGGCCCTATTAGACCAATTAGCCCAATTAGACCGACTAATTGTGCGTTTATCCTCAGATAAACGTCAAGCGGGTGTGCCCGGTTGAGGGGCACACCCGCTTGGCGGTATTTATCGGATTGATAAGGAATTAGTCGATGGTCTCGTCGGCAGGGTAACCGCCCATTTCGCGGATGGCGTTCTTGAGCATTACATACTGCTGGAAGAGGTGGTTGACAGGTACCTCGTTCTTGGTGTAGTCGTGCATCGGGCTCTTGAGGAAGAAGCTCAGGAAGCGCTGGATGCCGTAACGGCCGTCACGTGCGGCGAGGTCGCTCAGCAGCACGAGGTCGAGGCAAAGGGGAGCGGCGAGGATTGAGTCGCGGCAGAGGAAGTTGATCTTGATCTGCATGGGGTAGCCCATCCAGCCGAAGATGTCGATGTTGTCCCAGCCCTCTTTGTTGTCGTTGCGGGGGGGATAGTAGTTGATGCGTACTTTGTGGTAGTAACCGTCGTGGTCGTTGCCTTCGCCGCCGCAGTTTACGCCGTAAAGGTCGGGCTGCTCTTCGGGCACGAGGATTGACTCGAGGGTTGAGAGTTTTGATACCTCTTTGGTGCGGAAGTTGGCGGGCTCATCGAGTACGAGACCGTCGCGGTTGCCGAGGATGTTGGTTGAGAACCAGCCGTTGAGACCGAGGCAACGAGTGCCGATGATGGGGGCGAAACCTGATTTGACAAGTGTCTGACCTGTCTTGAAGTCCTTACCGGCGATAGGCATCTTGGTCTTGTCGGCGAGCTCCCACATTGCGGGGATGTCAACGGTGGTGTTGGGGGCACCCATGATGAAGGGAGCACCCTCGGTGAGGGCTGCGTAGGCATAGCACATTGAGGGTGCGATATGCTCTTTGTCGTCGGCTTTCATGGCTGCCTCGAGCTGATCGAGGGTCAGGTGTACGTTCTCGTCAACGGGTACGTAAACCTCGGTAGAGGCTGCCCAAAGTACTACCACGCGGTCAACGCCGTTTTCTTTCTTGAAGTTGCGGATGTCTTCGCGGAGCTGCTCGACCATCTCCCAGCGGGTCTTGCCGGTCATGATGTTGTCGCCGTCGAGACGCTTGGCGTAGTTATGGTCAAAAGCGGCCTTCATCGGCTTGATTTTCTCGAGCTCATCCTTGACGGGGTTGATGTCTTTCTCTTTGAGCACCTCGCAGTTGATGGCTGACTCGTAGGCGTTGGCGGGATATACGTCCCATGCGCCGAACACGATGTCGTTGAGATCTGCCAGAGGCACGATTTCGTTATATTTGAGATACTTTTTGTTCTCGCCTTCGCCGACGCGGATCTTGTCGTACTGGGTCATCGAGCCTACGGGCTTGGCCAGACCTTTGCGGGCCATTAACACACCGGTCATAAATGTGCTGCTGACAGCACCCAGACCAACGACTAACACGCCGAGTTTGCCATCGGCTTTCTTAACGTTACTCATTTTTATTTGAATGTTTTTTTAGTTGGCAACTGTTGGGTATTACAGGTGATAGCTTCGGGTCTCGGTCAGGGATGTCGGTGGCGGCATCTCATGACGGCCCGAGCAAAAAGCCCTCAAAAGTACGGAGTTATTTTTAATTGTGAAAATTTTTTTGTGGAAATATTTGTTGCTTTAAGTGAATAAAGGTTAATATAATGCCTATTTTGTGAAGTTTTGTAAAAATCGGTCTGAAATGCACTTAAAATATAAACAAAAGTTAATAAAGTGTTTAGCCGAAATCAGTCTGTGATCACCGTTTTTTAACTAATCAACGGCTGACATAGCTGGCATAGCAGTCGATAAATCGGCTGAATGAGGGGATGCGCATCAGGCCGTATTCAAACACGATATATCCCAGCAAGCTGCACAGTATCCCCAGCGACACATCTATTATATAGTGGTGAGAGGTGTAGACGGCCGTAAACCATATCCCGAGGGTGACGATTGCAAGAAACAGTTTGATCCACAGGGGGGTGCGGGCTTTAAGTGAGTATATAAAGGCAACGAAAGTGTAAGCCGAGTGTAACGAGGGCACGGCGGCGAATACGTTGGCGTTGCGCCCATACAGGCCGTGGAAGATGCCGAGGCCCGTCATGTCGTCAAAGGCGCCCAATCCGGCTACTTCGCCGGGTGTCGACAGGTTGAGATCAAAGCCATGCAGGGCCACATACCATGGAGGGGCGGCCGGGTGGATGTAATATCCGGCGAATCCGATGAAGTTGACCAGCAGGAATACAAGGGCAAAATGCAGGTAAATCTTCTCTTGCCGCCCGAAGTAGAGGTAGAGACCAAAGAGAATGGGCACGGGCACCCAGCAGAGATAAAAGAATCCCCCGAGAAAATCGAGCAGGGGAGTGGTGTGGAGAGCGAAAAACTCGTTGGGGGTCAGTATCTTGTCGCCGATCGTGATGCCAAACAGCGACTTCTCGGTCTGATAGATCCCCTCGATGTCTACGGGATTGACCTCATAATTATGGACAATATTCATCCAGTCATATGAGATGCCGAAGATAATAAACGGCAGCAGGGCGACCACCGTCTTGCGGGTGGTGCGGCAGGCAAAGAATAGCGCGGCAATCAGCAATGCCAGCCACATGTGCTCGGGGCGAAACCCGACACACAACGCGGTCACCGCCAGCCAAATCGCCAGGGCGACTATTATGCTGACTGTCTCGCGGTTAGAGGGGAGTATAATCGATTTGCTCATTTCTTAACGGCCTTGTCAGCCTTGGCATCGGCGTTGCCTCCCTTGTCAGCCTTGTCGTCGGCGAGGGCGGCACGGCATACACCCACGCGGGCAAAGGCGGTGATGTTGGCAAACACGGCAATGATCGACATAGCGATAATCAGTATCAGTATCGCCACGTGAGGGGTATTGGGTGAGGCTACACCAACTATACCGCAGGCGAGACAGCCGAGGGTGGTGACCACCACGCGCTCGGGCCGCTGCATGAATCCGACTTTACACTCAATGCCTACACCCTCGGCACGGGCACGCACATAGCTCACCATCACCGAGCCCACGAGGGCGACAAAGGTGATAAGGGCGCCGATGGGATAGCCGGTCATGATCAGGAAGTAGCTGAGAGCGCCAAGGGTGAGCAGCTCGCAGTAGCGGTCGAGCACCGAGTCATACAGAGCACCGAAACGTGAGACCATATTGCCCAGGCGCGCCACCTGGCCGTCAAGCATATCAAAGAGCGAGAACGCGATGGTGACCACGCCACCCCAGGTGATCAGGTCAAAGCGGATATGGTTGGGGTCTTTTGTAGCGCAGTAGCCGGCCCATGCGATGATGCACGCGGCCGCGAGATTGCCCAACAGGCCGATGGTGGTGACGATGTTGGGGGTAACACCCATGCGGATGAGCAGCTTGACAAAGGGATTTATGACAAAATATATCCCCTGCTGGATTCCGTCGCGTTTTTTCTTGAATGTATTCTTAGTGCTCATTTGTTGCTTGTTTTTCCTCCTTTTTTTAAGGACAGCGCGTCGACCACGCGGATGGCGTATGGATCGAAACGGGTCGGGCGGTAGACAAAGTTTTTCTGCATGACGAAATTCCACGCCAGCGAGACGATGAGTGATACCGTCAGACGCGCAAAGGCGAAGATGCCGTCAGGCTTTATCCAGTGTACGTTGGTGATAAGTTCGAGCCGTTGCAGACCTTGCTCGAGCAGGGTCGTGCCGCCGAGGTTAAGCACAAAGCTACCGCCCCATATCAACAGATATTTGATGGCGACGGCCTTTATCGAGCAGTTCTCGGCGTGAAAAGTAAATTTGTAATTGACCACGCAGTTGACCACGCCCCCGACCACCAGGCCGATGGCCGTGGCCAGAAAGGTGCGCAGCGGGGCAGTACCCATCGGGGCGAAGATCCATGCGTAGAACACAAAGCAGACCCCCATGTCGGTCCATGACGCGATCTGTGACGATACCGATGAGCGGAGGAAGGTGAAGATACCTTTCCCGTGAAGAAACTTGTCGGCGGCTTTATTTGACGCGTTTTTGATTCCCATCGGTTGGTCAGTCGGTGTTGTTGAGGGTTAGGGGATGCGGCGGTGATCTTTGACGGCTGCCATGACAGCCTTGGCGATATTGGTGGCGGCCTCCTGACGGCATGCCGAGAAGCTGGGCCAGTCGTTAAAGTCGATGATGCTCAGCGAGCCGTCTTCGGCCTGGATACATTCGCCGCCGTAGACGATCAGGTTGAGTTCTTTAGCTGCGCGACGGCAGAGGGCTTTGAGGGCCTCGTCGGTGCGGCGAGTCTCTTCATCGCGAGGTTTTATGGTCTCGGGCTCGTAGGGGCGGAACCAGTGGAAGAACGGTGTGCCGGCCACGCCGTAAAATTTGACGAGCTTGCCTGGAAGGTGGCGCGAGATGACTGCGCGCTTGAATCCGCGCAGAAAGTATTCCTGCAGCACATCCTGTGCCTCGGCGGGTGTGCGCACATAGCTCACATCCTCGGCGTGCTGGGCGTGGAAATCACCGCGCTTGACCCAGCACTGGCTGATGCCGAGTTTCTGCAGGCGTCCCTTGACGACCTCATCGGTGTCGACGATTATGCTCTGGGGGTAGGGTATATTTGACCCTAAGAGGATACGGGCCTGGCGCTCACGTATGCAGTTCTCAATGCCGAATCCTGAATTGATCACCAGCGTCCCCTGTTCCTCGAGGGCTTGCAGCAGGTCGGTAGAGCGCCGTTCGCGGCACATATTTATAATCACGGGCTCAGTGACCTCGCCCGAGCAAAACTGTTCCTCAGAGTATATGCGTACCTCACAGCCGCGTTTACGCAACTGCTCGGCGACGGTGTTGAGAATGGTGGCATCGTTACCGACATGATTTGGGGAGAAAACCCCGGCACGCATTATGGCGGCTATCTTGGTGGTGGCCATGTTGAGTTCAGTTTTCCGGTCTGCAAAGTTAGTTTATTTAGGTTAAAAACGCAAATTTTTATCTGTGCGCTTTGCCGTTAGCCCGAAATGGGATATTTTGGTGTAACAGCCGAGATACACACACACGGCACACACACCTATATAACCTTGTTATTAGTCTAAAAATAAAGCCGCGGCTCTTCGCGAGTCGCGGCTTCTTTGGAATTCACTTGGTTGCACTATATAGAAGATTCTTGTAGTAAGATTTCTGCGCATCCACTCCCGGTTGAGAGAGGCGTGATTTCCGGGTGGATTTTTCGAGCCGATCGGTTCCCCCAACACACATACATATCATCATGAAAAATAGCATAGTTGCCTTGTTTGCTATCACTATGACATTGTCTGATCCTACCCGACACGGGCCGGAGTAAGACAAGGAGGTCAGTCGCCTTAGGGGGCGAGGTCTCCTCCGTGGAGTCAAAAAGAACCGAAAGTCAAAGTTCAGAATCTTGTGGAAGCCTCACGGTTTCCATAAAAATGGAACCGACCGGCCCTCGCTGCGGTCGCTCGGAGAGAGAGATTTGACCGACAGCCGGGTGGCAAGGTATGATGCCCTTGCCGAATCCGATACAAAATTACTGCTTTTTTTTGATATGGCCAAATGTTAAGATGTTGATATGAGTATATTTAACTAAATCAAATCTGTTTTAGTAATTCTTTGGTAAAATTTATTGAAAAAGCGTTGTCAACCCTTTAAATTACCGTTTGAGTGCTGTATGGCGGGGAGCACCGGGGTCATTTCTTTGAAGTTAAAGGTGACTGTCTGACCTGACCGCAGACGCATAGTAATAGGGCCGTCGGGGTCGACATCTACGATTTCGGCGTCAAAGAGGGTGTCGGGGGAGAGGGCATCCTCCTCCTCCTTGACAGCTGTCGGGGCGGGGAGAAGTGACGGGGTGAGGGTTAAGTAAGGGTGAAACCCCTCACGACGCCACAGACGTGATTTGTATAGGGCGGTGAGAGGGACACGGTCACAGGCGTTTAAGTTCGACAAGCGTGAGATGAGGTTGTCGCGTAACATCACGGCGACCGTGCCTACGTCGATAAGCCGGTGTGTGAATGAGATGACTGACACCGGGTTAGGTGCCGGTGATTCAAACTTGAGCTGGTTGAGATTGAGCCCGATGCCGATGATAGAGCGGGCGATGGCCGGGCGTGAGTCGAGAGTGTTCTCGATGAGGATGCCGGCCACCTTGCGGTCACCGATGTAGATGTCATTGGGCCACTTGACCGAGACCTCGGGGGCATTAACATCGGTCAGTAGAGTGTCGACCGTCTCGGCTGTCGCGAGTGACACGGCCATTGAGATCATAAATTGCCGTGAGGGGTGTATCTCTGCCTCGGGTATATATAGAAGTGACATCAACAGGTTACTGTCTGCCTCTGATTCCCAGCCGTTACCTCTCTGTCCGCGCCCGGCGGTCTGATATGATGCGGTGACGGCGTAATAGTTTGGCAGTCCCTGACAATGCTCCTTGAGATAGGTGCTGGTCGAGACGATCCGGTCGTGATGCTCTATCATGCCGTTGGGTTGCTCAATCATGCCGGCGCCGGTCAGTCGGGCATGGTGACGGTGAGTATTCGCGAGTTGTCATCGGGGTTGACTGATAACTTGACTACCACGGTGTCGTCGGGGAGAAGTGGTTCGATGCGCTCGGGCCATTCGAGCAGACATAGAGCGCCCGAGTCAAAATAATCCTCGACACCGATCTCAAGAGCCTCCTCGACATCTTCGAGCCGATAGAGGTCAAAGTGGTAGATGAGTTCGGCAGTGGTCTCAGAGCGGTACTCGTTGATGATCGAGAAAGAGGGTGAGTTGGCCTCCTCGGGGTTCACACCAAGCTGCTCGGCCAAGGTTCGTATAAAAGTGGTTTTCCCTGCTCCCATTTCGCCGTGGAAAGCAAAGACGGTGTAGTCACCCATCAGGGCGATGAGCTGACGGGCAGCCTCGGGGAGTGAGGCGATATCGGGTATGGCTATTTGATGAGTCATGTCGTATGGGGTGATGGTGTTGAGTTGAAATATGAATGGTCAGCGCGGAGTGAGCGTTACCAATGGTATGAGCATCTCCTCGAGAGAGATGCCGCCGTGCTGGAACGTGTCGGCATAATATTGCACGTAGTAATTATAGTTGTTAGGGTAGGCAAAGAAATCGTTGTTACCCGCAAAGATATATGTCGATGAGACATTGGGGGCAGGCAGCCCGTATTGTTTGGGGCGTTTTATCTCATAAACCTGGCCCGATTTGTAGCCCAGATTCTTGCCGACCTTGTAACGGAGGTTAGTGTTGGTGTTTTTGTCGCCGACGACTTTGACCGGTTTATCGACGCGGATTGTGCCGTGGTCGGTGGTGAGCACCACCTTCCAGCCGTCCTGAGAGATGAGCTTAAAGAGCTCGAGGGCGGGGGAGTGTCTGAACCATGACTCGGCCAGTGAGCGGTAAGCGGCATCAGTGCGTGCCAGTTCACGTATCATGCGGCTCTCTGTACGTGCGTGAGAGAGCATGTCAATAAAGTTGAGCACCACGATGTTTAGATTGTTTTGCCTGATATTGGCAAACTCGCGTATGAGTTTCTCACCGCCGGCCGAGTCATTGATTTTGTTGTAAGAGAACTTGCATTTGCGGCGGTAGCGCTCAAACTGGGTGGCCACCAGTTCGCTCTCGTTGAGGTTTTTCCCCTCATCCTCATCCTCGTCGACCCACAGGTGAGGAAACATCCTGGCAATGTCGGCAGGCATTAGCCCCGAGAAGATCGAGTTGCGGGCATACTGGGTGGCGGTGGGGAGAATCGAGGTGTAGAGCGATTCGTCAAACGTGAAATATTCGGCGAGCAGCGGTTTTATCGACAACCACAGATCGAGTCTGAAGTTGTCGATAACGATAAAGAATAATTTCTCATCTTTATCGAGGTGAGGGAAGATGGCTGACTTGAATATCTGCGGAGACATCACCGGATGGTTGTCAGTTGTGACCCACTCCTCATAATTCTGCTTTACAAATTTATAGAAAGCTGAGTCAGCCTCTGCTTTTTGCATCTTGAGCAGTTCATCCATTTTTGTGTCGGCCGATGCCAGGCGCAGTTCCCATCCGGTGATCTTCTCGTATGCCGCATACCAGTCATCGATAGTGGCGGCGCGGTTGATCATATCCGAGATTTCGGGGAACTCGCGGCGGTATGCGTCAGTGGCGGTCTCGCTCACGAGTTTGTCGCGGTGGAGATTGCGTTTGATCGACATCAATATCTGCATGGGGTTGACCGGCTTGATGAGATAGTCGGCGATTTTGTTGCCGACAGCCTGATCCATGATATTCTCCTCCTCGCTCTTGGTGATCATGATCACGGGGGTCTGCGGCGAGATATCCTTGACCCGTTGCAGGGTCTCGAGCCCCGTCAGACCGGGCATATTTTCATCGAGGATAACCAGGTCAAAGGGGCGAGATGCGACCAGCTCGAGAGCGTCGCGCCCGTTATTGACCGTCACAGGCTCATAGCCTTTAGACTTCAGGAAAAGTATGTGGGGCTTGAGGAGATCTATCTCATCGTCAGCCCAAAGAATATTGTAGTCGCTCATTTATATGTCAGTCAAATAGCGGATCGTCACCCTCAGAGCCCTCAGGATAATCGGGCAGAGGGGGCGTGGGGGTCGGTGATGGCGTCACCGGCGCGGGTGTCGGTGGCGTGGGTGTCACGGGTGTCTCAGGTGAGGGCGTCACCGGGGTGGTGTCTGGCTCAGTGAGGGGGGCGGGTTCAGGCTCCGTGTCTGGCTCAACGATGGGGGTGGCGTCAGGCGTGGGAGAGGGCTCAAAGCCATCGGGAGCTACGCCGGGCGGCTCATGCTCAAAAAACTCCGAGGGGAGGACACGCTCTTGAGTCTCCTCGTATACCTTGTCACGCATATATCTGAAATACTCGTCAAACGAGCCGCCGTTGCGCAACAGGGTGTCAAAGTTTTTCTCTGAGATTACTACCGGCCTGACCTCGGGCGGTAACTCAAACGATGACGATGAATTGAGCACCTTGAGGTAGTGATTTATCTCGTTGACGTTGGCAAAGCCCTTGATTATAAGCAATCCGAGACGGCCGAAGTTCATCTGCTCGAGGTCAAAATCCTTGACCACGAATGAGGCGAAGTTGTGACGGGCCACCTCAAAGAGCAGCACGTTGGGGTTGATGATATCGGTCGGATAGAGCAGTATCAGCAGTTGCGGTTCTGACGGGTTGATGTCAAATTGCAGTGCTGTCGAGTCGGCAGGTATGGAGTCATTGCCCAGACGGGTATCCCACAACATTCCGCGCATATTCGATACGCCGTGTTGCAGCTGACGCCCCTGTGCCAGACCTTTGAGGTATGCCGAGGCATACTCGGTGAGGTCTGTGTTGGGATAACGCTCAAGCAACAGCATCAGTGTCTCGCGGAACTCCTCAGGCTTCTTGTCTGTGACGTATGACAATGCCTCAAGGAACATGAATTTGGGCATAAGTTTACTCAGCGGGAAGTCGGTGCTGACCGTTGAATAGATGGCGTGTACCTCGCGGTTGTTGTTGTCGAGATAGGCATCGAGGGCGCGGTCATACAGATCGTTCTCCATCTGTTGCATACGACGCAGCGACCCGATATAGTCGGGGTCGCGCAGGGCCATACCGTATTTGCTGTCGGGGAACTCGCTCAGTATCAACTGACGGTATTTCTCGGCCTTGGCCGCATTGCCCGCACGCATAAACATCAGATAGAGGTTATAGTAAGCGTCGAGACGGTAGACGTTATCGGGGTAGCGGCGCAGCAAGGTCTCAAACTCGGTCTCTGCGGCCGGGAAATCCTCCATCTTGTCCTTGAGGATGACACCCATGTTATACAGACCCTCCTGGATGATGTCATTGGCGGTCTGTTTCTCTAAATCGGTCTTGGGTATCTGCTTGAGATAATACTCGGGGTAGTGGGGGTCATTCTCTTTCTTGAGGGTCTCCTCATCAACGGGCGCAACGGAGTCTGTCGGGACGGCGCCCTCATCTCCGTCGGGGACGTCATCGGTCGCGCCGAAGTCGTTGAAACTGAACGTCTGTTTATTGCGGCGACGCCAGTCATCTTCGAGCTTACGGTTACCCCACCGGCGCTGGAACTCGGTGCGTCCGGCGTTCTTGGTGGCTGAGTTGTAGAAATACCATGAATCATCACCGGTGTTCATCGTAAACACCTGATTATTCTGATCCTGTAACCCGCCTTGCCCCTTGTTGGCGAGAAACTCCTCACGGGCGGCAGCTTCGGCCTCTTTCTTTTCTTTCTCTTTAAGTTCTTTGATAAGTTTGTCGATAACCTTGAGCTGTTGCTCGGGGGTCATAGCCGCAAGGCGCAGCAGTGAATCCTGCAACTCGACATTCTGTGAATATACCGCCAGTTCGTCAAGCACGTCGCTGCGGCGTTTGAGGGTGGCGTAATCAGGATAATTGTCAGGAATCAGCGGTAAGGCCTCAGAGTAACAGGGCTGGGCCTTGGCATAGAGATGGCGGTCATAATAAAGGCCGCCGAGGGTCAACTGCGCCAGCGCCTTGTCTATACCTGAGCGCTTGGATTTCTCGACCGCCAGTTCATAATTCTCGATTGCGGCAGTGGTGTCACGTCTCGACAGATAGAGGTTACCGATGGCATAATATATCTGATCAAGATACTCCTGATTGCGATCATAGCGTGTCATACGGCGCAGGGCGGCCACCTCTTTAGAGATGTCGTCGCCTGTGAATACCTCGCTCTGCTTGATACGAGCGTTGAATTGCGTGCGATATGACGCCGAGGCGCCTCCGGCGGCATCAAACGCCTTATATGCCGCCTGCTTGTTGCCGGCCAGCGTGTAGACCTGCCCCAGCAGGAAATTGAGTCGCGTTTTCTGCGGGCCTGATGAGTGTGGTATGGCTTTGGTGAGCATCTCGGCAGCCTTGGCCCACTCTTTCTCTTTTATAAGCAGGTCAGCCTGAGCCGTGTAATACAGTTCCTTGAGTGTGCCGTTGACAAGGTCCGGGTCTGGCTTAATGCGCCGCAGGATGGTCTCGGCCTCAAACAGCCAGTCCATCGCCAGATATGCCCGGGCCTCCCACAGACGAGCCTCGGTTACCGTCTGCGGCAACCATGAGAAATGACGCGAGATATACATGAATGTCGAGGCCGCTCCCAGAAAGTCGCCGTTGAGATACTGGCTGCGCCCCATCATCATCCATGCGTTGTGTAGAAACGGGTTATACTCCTCGCGTTTCATCCACTCTTTATACGCCGGGTCTGATGCTTTGCCGGCCTGTTTCTTGGGGCGTTTCTTGATTGATCTAAGCTGTATGGCTTTCTGCGCTTTCTCAATCGAGCGGTCAAAGTTGCCGGTGGGCTGTGGTGCTTTGGGGTTGGCACGGGCGACGGCGGGATGTATCGGCAGCAGCGACGAGTAGTCATCTTCATACCCCTGCTCCATCTCCTTGAGCGTCTCTTTATAATGTGTGTCGCCGTTATAATAGATGTTATAACGGGTAATGAAAGCCTGATACTTGCGGGTAGCCGCGTTGTTTTTGCGCGGCGAGCATGACGAAAACGCGGAGGCTATGACAGCCACCGCCACCAAGAGCCACCACAATTTAGGCGCGCCGGGTTTCGTCATCTGTGAATATATTTAGCGTTTGAGGTTAAAGTGTCGCCTATGACTTTATAACGTGGCGTTCACCGGGTTTATTACACCGCTTTATCGGTAGTGTCTTTTGCCGTCGGGTCGGTTTCGCTCGAGGCTGACCCGGCGGTGCCGTCGGGGTTAACCGGTTTCTCTTTGTCTGATGAGTGTGATGAGGGGGCAGTCTGACCATCTTTGACCCTGCGCAGGGTAAAGACAAACTCGAGACCGCCGCCACGGCGGTTACGCACCGTCACGCTGCCTCCCATGGTGTTGATAGAGCTCTTGACGATGGGTAGACCCAGACCCGTGCCGCCGACTTTGCGCGAGCGGCCGGTGTCGATACGATAAAATCGGTCAAAGAGGTGTGGCAGGTGCTCGTCGCTCACGCCTACACCGTCATCATAGAATGCGAAAGTGTAGAAGTTGTCGTTGCGGCCTAATAGCGTGATGCCGATATTTTTACCCTGCGAATACGCGACGGCATTCTTGGCAAGGTTTGAGATCACGCCGATAAGCAGTTCGCCGTTGCCGTAGACATGACAGTCGATGGGGATGTTGTATGAAAAGTCCATATCACCTACCATACCGCTACGCGTAAAGTCTTCGGCGAGATTGAACACCAGGTCGTGGAAGTCGATGTCAGACAGGGGTATCTTGTCGTTTGACTCTTCGAGGCGGGTCATCATCGACAGGTCATTCATCATCGCCACAAGACGCTCGACATTATTTTGGGCTTTTCCTAAGAAGTAGTTGCGCTCGTCGGCGGTCATATCGGGGTTGGCCATTATCATCTCGAGATATGAGCGTATGATACCGATTGGGGTCTTAAGCTCATGCGAGATGTTGTTGGTCATCATGCGCTTGATTTTGTTCTTCTCCTCGGTGGCTTTCAGGGCGATCACGTGCTCGCGTTCGCGGCGCACGTTGGCCTGCATTCGGGCGTTGTATATCGCCACTATCTGTCGTGAGATGTCTCCGATCTCATCTTTGGGGAAGTCTCCCATAGGGATAAACTCGCGGTCACTGGCGGCACGTGAGGCAAAATCGTGCAGCAGTGTGATATTCTTGGCTTGATGAGCGGTGATGACCCATGCGCCCACAGTCCCTAACAGGCCGACAAAGATGACGATCAGCCAGAATGTCGCGCCGATCTCGAGGGCGTTGTCGACCTCTCGACCTTGTGGCAGATATGTGTGTATGACGATTTCGCCATCGGCCGATTCGCCTTTATTATATAGGAATATCTTGCGGCCGTCACTGAGACGCACGTTAAAAAGGTTGAGCGAGCGTGTGCCGTCACCCTTGAGGTCGGGTTCGGCGTTTTGTGCAGCGCGTGGTTCCTCGGTGATGAGCGGCCCGACCGAGTAAAGCAGCTGGCCGTTTGAGGTGTCATATATCGCCATCGACATATTGTCGAGTGCTGAGTCGTCAAGATATGCCTCAAGAAAGTTGAGGAACGGTCGCATATCGCGTCCTTTTGAATGGCCGATAAGGATGTTACCCACGGCAAGATCGACGCTGCCGGTCAGGGCAGCCACGCGGTAATGCTTGACGTTGCGATATTCGAGGCCGGCAAAAATCCCCACGACAGTCCAGATACAGAGAGTCGCGAGCAGAAAGATTCTGAGCTGGTATCTCAGACGTCCTTTATTAGAGAGGCGCAGGCGTTTTGACAGATTATTTAATGAATTCACAATCAGATTTCAGCCTTGAAGCCATAGCCGAATCCCAGACGGGTGACGATATGGTCGCCATACTGTCCGATTTTCTGGCGCAGGCGTGTTATATTGGTGTCGATGGCGCGGTTAGATACCTCCTGGCCGGCCCATACGTGCTGCATAATCTCGTCACGCGAGTAGATGCGTTCGCGATGGGTCAGGAAGAAGAGCAGCAGTTGTATCTCCTTTTTGGTCAGCACGACTTCCTTGCCATTGATATAGCACTGTTTGTTGTTGCGGTCGATGCGCAATGTCTTGAATGTGATATCAGGCTCATAATTGCTCTGAGATGCGTTATAGGCAACCTGCTGTGATGCCTGAGTGCGCCGCAGCACGGCTCTGACGCGCGCGATGACCTCGCCGATCGTAAACGGTTTGGTGATATAGTCGTCAGCGCCGATGTTGAGGCCCATGACGGTGTCATCCTCGCCGTTGAGGGCCGAGCAGAATATGATGGGGGTGTTTTCGGTCGCGGGGTTATTGCGGACACGTTTGGCAAAGTCAAAACCGCTCAGGCGCTCCATCATTATGTCGACAATCATAAGCTGATATATCGACAGGTCGAGGCGCAGTGCATCCTCTGCTGATTCGGCGGTATCTACTTCATACCCTTCGCGTTGCAGATTATATTTAAGAATCTCGCAGTAAGATTCTTCATCGTCGATCACAAGGATTCTGATTCTCATCGTAAGGTTGTTGTCTTAGAGTGATAAATGGTTAGAAACAGGGTGATATGACCCTGCCGGTTTTGAGGACATAAAGTTAGATAGTTTTCGTGAGGCGGGAATTATTTTGAGTATTAAAGAATGTTAAAATAGTTTTTGCGGCGAACTATCCTCTCCCGGGTGTGTTCTGAGAGTATAAATACTATATTTGCACTGTGTTTTTTCATGGTATTAGATTTAAGGTTAAAGATAAAGCATAAGCGAGGCTGTCGTGAGACAGCCTTTCTTTATTTTTGTATCTCGGTTTTTTTGTGCTGTCAGATCAGTCAGTCGATGCCGACGGGATGGATGATAAAACGTGTTGCGTCTGCTGAGTCGGCTGTGACCAGGATTGCCCTGATTCCGGCTGCTGACAATATAGAGTCGGCGAACCTTAGATCAGGCGAGGCCATCGCGGCTGTGGCGTAGGCGTCTGCCTCGGCACAGGTGGCAGCCATCACGGTTGCCGATAATATCGGCGAGACGGCCGGCCGGCCCGTCAGCGGGTCAATGGTGTGTCCGACTCTTCCTCCGCTGCTCAGATGATAGTTGCGGTAGTTTCCTGAGGTGGCTATACCGCTGTCGGTCAACTGTATCACGGTGAGTCTTTTGTGCTCGGGGATGCCGGCATTGTCGACCGGCGCGTCTATCTGTATGCGCCACCGCTCGCCGTGCGGGTTTTTCCCCATGACGGTCATCTCCCCACCGATCTCGATCATCGCGTCTGTCACACCGTTGCGACGCAGCATCGCGGCGATGAGGTCGCAGGCATACCCTTTGGTGACAGCCGAGAAGTTAAACGTGGTGGCCGGATGTTTCTTTATCAGGGTGCCGTCAGGCAGAATCCGGCAGGAAGAGATACCGATGGTGTTCATTGTGCTGTCGATCGCTTCTGACGAAGGTTCCCAGCATGAGTCGGCCTCGACTTTGCCGGTATAGCCGAATTTCCACAGGTTGACTACCGGCGAGACGGTGGGATCAAACCTCCCTCCCGACCGGCTGTTGACTTCGGCCGAGATTTCAAAAACCTTACGTATAAAGGTATCGGTCATGCAGCTTTCGCCGCGGTTGATGGCCGAAATCAGCGACCGGTCGTTAAACGGAGAGAGAGACAACTCCACACAGCGAAAAATAGCATTGATAGAGTCGGTCATGTCGAGGTCGCTCAGGTATGTAATGTTATAGACGGTGTTCCAGACGCCGCCGCTGTCGCGTCGCCACTCTTTACGTCCGCCACAACCGGTCGTCATCAGGGTGATGAAGATGAGTGCTGAGATAAGAATCGGGTGGTGACTGATACCTTTATATGACATAATCGGCATTTAATTTATTTTCGTGCAAATTTAGTTATTTTCAGCTTGTTTTTTCAAACAATAATCTGTAATTTTGTGTTTACAAACTAATAAAATCACTCACATTACTAACCCTGCCTAACAAATCTGACAACAAAATGAACACATCTTACATTTTCCTTGCCGAAGGCTTTGAGGAGATCGAAGCCCTGACTACCCTCGATGTAATGCGTCGTGCCGGTATGGATGTCAAGACCATCTCGATAACCGACAGCCATGACGTGACAGGTGCCCACGGCATCACCGTCAAGGCCGACCAGTTATATAAGGACACAGACTTCATCACACCCGAGTGGCTGGTGATCCCCGGCGGTATGCCCGGAGCCGAGAATCTGTCGAAATTCGCCCCTCTCAATACGCTGTTGATCAATCAGGCGCTTTCGGGGAAAATAGCTGCGATCTGCGCCGCTCCCGCGGTCGTACTCGCTCCTCTGGGTATGCTCAATAATCTTGAGGCTACCTGCTATCCCGGCTTTGAGAAAAAGATGGATAAGGCTGTCTTCCGTGACACCCCCGTGGTGGCCCTCGATCGCCTTATCACCGCCAATGGTCCGGCTGCCGCCATGCGCTTTGCTCTTGCTATCGTGGCTAACTCAATGGGCGATGGTGTCGCTCAGGAGGTTGGTAGCGGAATGCTCTTTTACCCCAGGAATGTCAATGTTTACTTCTAAAGAATAAAGATATAATTTTTCTAAAAAAACGGCAGGCCTGCAATTTTTTGCGGGCCTGCGTTGTTATAGAGAGAAACAACATATACACAAAAATACATATCATGACTTTTGAAGAATTAGGTGTAAGCCAACCGATAAGAGACGCTATCGAAGAATTGGGATTTGTAAATCCCATGCCTGTACAGGAACGTGTGATACCCCATCTGCTGCATGAAGACGGTGATGTGGTCGCACTGGCACAGACAGGTACGGGTAAGACTGCTGCATTCGGTATCCCCGTGTTGCAGCGTATCAATCCCGACGAACGCAAACCCCAGGCGCTCATTCTCGCCCCAACACGCGAGCTATGTTTGCAGATCGCATCAGATCTGGCCGACTTCTCTAAGTATATGCCTGCCATACAGGTGCTACCCGTCTATGGCGGATCAAGTATCGAGAGCCAGATCAGGGCGCTTAAAGCCGGCGTGCAGGTGATAGTGGCTACTCCGGGCCGACTTATCGACCTGATCAACCGAGGGGTCGCCAATCTCGACGACGTGCATACCGTTATCCTTGACGAGGCAGACGAGATGCTCAACATGGGCTTCCTCGACTCTATCAACGAGATCCTCGACCATGTCCCCGACGACCGCAAGATGCTGCTTTTCTCGGCCACCATGCCTAAGGAGATCTCTAAAATCGCTCAGAAATATATGCGTGACCCCCGCGAGTTTGTCATAGGCACACGCAACGAGGGCGCGGCCAACGTGCGTCATATATATTATATGGTCAATGCCCGTGACAAATATCTGGCACTCAAACGTATCGCCGATGATAACCCCAATATATACGCCATCATCTTCTGCCGCACACGACGCGACACACAGGAGGTGGCCGAGAACCTTATCCGCGACGGTTATAATGCAGACTCGCTGCACGGTGATCTGTCGCAGCAGCAGCGTGACCTGGTGATGCAGAAATTCCGCGACCGAGTCATCACCATGCTCGTGGCCACCGATGTAGCTGCCCGAGGTCTCGATGTCGACGACCTGACTCACGTCATCAATTACGGTCTGCCTGATGATGCCGCTGTTTATACCCACCGCTCGGGCCGTACAGGCCGTGCCGGCAAATCGGGTGTATCTATCGCCATCATCCACTCGCGAGAGAAAGGCCGTCTGCGCGAGATTGAGAAGATTATCGGCAAGACATTTGAGCGCAAGGATGTACCTACCCCCGAGCATATAATCGAGAAACAGCTCTTCTCGCTTGCCGACCGCATCGAGCGTGTGCAGGTCGATGACAACGAGATGGAGAAATATACCCCCGGCGTGATGAAGAAACTCGGCTGGCTGTCGGCCGAGGATCTCATCAAGCGTGTTCTGTCGCTTGAGTTCCGTCGTCTGCTCGAATATTACAAGGATGCACCCAACATCGACTTTATCGACGAGAAACCCGGCAAGGGACGTAAGGACGCACCCCGCAGCAAGGAGGATAAAGACCGCCGCACCGCCTCAAAGGGGATGGAGCGCATCTATATCAATGCCGGCAAGCGTGACGGATTCTATGCAGGTAACCTTATCGAGATGCTCAACAAGAATATCGACGGCCCGCGCGTAGATGTCGGCCGTATCGACCTGATGCCCGCATACTCGCTCTTTGACGTGAAGAAATCAGACGCCAAGCGCGTAGTCAACGGTCTCAAGGGGGCTGACTTTCTCGGCAAACATCTCTATTGCGAGATCGCCGAGCCCGACAAAGATTACGCTCAGGCCGCCCTGCGCAAATCCAAAGAGCGCAAAGAGGCCATGTCAGCCGACCACTTCTCTAAATTCAAGAAGAAGTCGCGCCGCTGACCTTAATTAACATCGGCCGGGTCTGACTCGGCCCCGTGTGTATGGGTAGGTAAGATTTTGACGGGTGTGGAAATTTTGCTAATTTTGTAGCATATTCATAACCTTAACATCTTACTTACCTATGCCATATAAATTTATACGGTCGTTGTTTGCGACCATGTTTTTGCTGATCTCGCTGTCAGCTGCGCGTGCCGTTGATTTTAACGACGGCCTATATGTGTTTGCCGATGTGACGTGGAGTCATGTCAATCTTTATCTTTATAATAGCGACAGCGACGTTTATCACACGTGGCCCGGTGAGGCCATGTCAAAGGATGATGATACAGGTCTGTGGTATTACAAGATTCCTGACGGTTACCAAAACGGCAGGGTGATTTTCTATTGCGATGACAGCCACCGTTATCCCGGCAATAATGCGCCCGGTCTGGAACTCAATAACAAGACCATGGTCTTTAAGGGTGACGGCAACGGTTGGGAGGAATACACCTATGAGGTGCTCCCCGATGTTGGCTGGAGCATACATTTCCACAACAATGTGGGATGGGAGAATGTATGGGTACATATAGACGGCCCGGGTTCTCACCCTGACTCGAGGATGGAGTCAGATCTTAACTCAG
This sequence comes from uncultured Porphyromonadaceae bacterium, assembly GCA_947175215.1. Lineage (GTDB taxonomy): Bacteria > Bacteroidota > Bacteroidia > Bacteroidales > Muribaculaceae > UBA7173. Next base: position 3,244 of record CAMWLR010000031.1, on the reverse strand, counting down.
GTATCTTTGACTATTCGTTCTCTGCCCCCGAGGGCGCGTCGCTGCATTGCAGCTTCTATACCCTCGATGGCAGCACCCAATCACAGACGACATCATCGTTTGTTGTCATAGACGGTCATATCTACACTATCAGCGGTGACAAGGGTCCGAAAAGTGAGTATGATCCCAATCAGGCGCTCCCCGAGGCGGAGTACTGGCTTGACCCGGCAAAGCCGTCGGCCAAAGATTACAGCCGCTTCTATTTCAACCGCGCGTATGACGCCGGCGGAGCGCTGCGCAACGTCGATGAGATCTATCTTTATTGCGGTCTGATAAAGATGGGTGACTCTGACAGCAGTTGGACGGGAGCACCCGCATCATGGGACAATCTTCCCGATAAATATAAGATGCAAAGAGATGCCGATAATCCAGATCTGTTTTATATCGACTTCTCACCCTCGATGGTCGAGTGGTTTGATGTCGATGCAGACGGCTCATACGCCAAGCTCGCCCTGATTATCCGTAATCAATCCGGTAATGTCAAGCAACACTCTGAAGACCTCTTTATCGATCTGCGCTACACGGCGCCGGTAGGTGACGGACTCGGGGCTGTGCAGAGCTATACTGTCGGTGATGACGCATCAGTGACTTTCTTGTCAGAAAACGGCACTCTTACTCTCACCCCATGGAGCACCAATGTGGTGAAAGTGTTTACATTGCGTAACTCGGCCACTCACCGCACCGAGCGCCGGTCAATCTCGGTCATTGATGATGATGCCAAGATGAAGTCGGGTATAGATGACGCGTCTTTTGAGATTTCTGAGGAAACGACTGCTTACCGCCTCACCATCCCAGGGGGCGTCTCGGTGGTTGTTGACAAAGAGACCACACTGCTGACATTCTATAACCCGGGTCAGACAGCCACTCCCGCGCTCGAGGAACTGCAGGGACTTGTCAACCGCCAGGGAAATGTCTCGGTCAGCTTCATGGGCATGAATGACCGCGGATTTTATGGCGGCGGTTATCAGGGTAATCTGATCAACTGGGAGGGTAAGACCATGTCGATGAACAATAACCAGGTTGGCAACTGGGGGCAAGGTGGATCTCTATCGCGCAATATCTGCATCCCTTTCTATGTATCGACCGAGGGATACGGCGTATATTTCGATGACCATTACCGCTATGCCTCCATTTCCCCCTCTAAGAACGGCACAGTATACACCAGTAACAGTCAGGATCCGATCGCTTACTACTTTATCGGCGGCGGCACGATGGAGTCGGTGGTCGAGAATTATACGGGGCTGACCGGTCGTCAGCAACTGCCCCCGTTCTGGGCGTTGGGATATATCACCTCAAAGTTCAGTTTTGCCACCCGCGAGGAAGCTGAGGCAACAGTCTCAAAGACCAAGGCGGTCAATATCCCTATTGACGGTATCGTGTTTGACATCCACTGGCAGACCCACTATGGCAGCGACACCAACGGCATGGGGCGCATTGACTGGGCCACTGACCGTTACCCTGACCCGGTGGAGATGCTTGCCGGTCTGCGCGCGCAAAACGTCCATCCGATCGCCATCACCGAGCCGTATTTTACCGGCAACAGCGGCAACTATGATTATCTGGTAAATAACCGATATCTTGCTGATGAACATGTCAGCGGTATGGGGTGGCTCGAAAGCGGTGACAATGTCGGTCTGCTCGACATCACCAACCAAGACGCGGTCGATTGGTTTAAGGATCTCTATAAGGCGCGTACTGTCGAGGGGATCGAGAGCTGGTGGCTCGACTTAGGTGAGCCCGAACGTCACGACAGCGACAGTCAATATCTCGGCGGTACAGTCGATCAGGTGCATAACGAGTATGGTCTGTTATGGAACAAGCTGGCGTTTGAGGCTGTCAGCGAGGCCACACCCGACAAGCGTTTCATCACCATGCCTCGCGCCGGTACATCAGGTATGCAGCGATACAACGCATTCCCCTGGACAGGCGATATCGCACGCTCTTGGGCCGGTCTTGCCGCTCAGGTGCCTGCACTGGTCAGCGCGGCCATGTCGGGCGTAAGCTATTTAGGGTCGGATATCGGAGGCTTCACGGCCACCGGCACAAATGCCGACCTCTATCGCCGCTGGGTGCAGTTAGGTGTGTTCTACCCCTCGATGCGTACACACTCGGCCACCAAACCCGAGGTTTGGCAGAGTGATTATAACAGCGTGCGTGACGATGTGCGTGACGCCATCAATCTGCGTTATGCCTATCTCCCGTACACCTATTCGCAGGCTTACGCATATACGCGCTACGGCACACCTATTGCCCGTCCGGCCAACTATGCCGATGTTGACAAGTCGTATCTCAAAAATGAGATCGGGGCATATTACTGGGGGCCTGATATGTATGTTGCCCCCGTCCTCGATAACACCACAACCAAGCATATAACCTTCCCCGAGGGTGACTGGCTCGATATGACCGATTTCTCGACTATCTATCAGGGGCATACCTCGGTGTCATACAGCGCTCCGCATAACGTAATCCCGCGCTTTATGCGCCGCGGATCGTTTGTGACACGCTACCGTCAGGAGACTTTCACCTCGACAGCGGAGATCGATGAGTCAGCACTTGTGGTTGATTATTTCGCGCCCAAAGACGCGACATTGTCGGGCAGCACATTATATCAGGATGACCATGCCGATGTCAATGCCATCGCTGACGGCAAATATCTGGTGACTCACTTCACAGGCCAGATGATTGATGACGGCGGACTCCCCACCCTGGCCATCTATCTCAATCATGAGGGTAATGGCTGGAGCGGTATGCCAGACACACGCGACATCATCATACGCATACATGATTTCAATATAAAGAAAGAGGGGGGCGCGCTCTCATCAGACGAGGTGCTGCTGTATGATCTTGGCGGTCGTCAGAACAGTCAGCGTCAGGCACGGGCTGCGCAGCCCGATATGGAGGCCCGGATGCGAGCGGCTGCCCCGAGTGACGATACCCGATTCTCGGCGGTCAACAGTGAGGATGCGTTACGCAATGCCTCGGGCGCGGTTTTTTATCATGACGCTGATGCCAATCATTTATATCTGAGAGTCCCGGCTGTGAGTCACGCGACCGATATGGCGTTAAGTCTGGGTCAGGGTAAGATTGTGGCCGGTATGGACAATGTACTCTCTGAGGGGGCTATGACCCTGAGACACTCAGACGGCATTGTTACCTATTCGGCCCCCGAGGGTGTCGATGGACTGCAACTCGAGATCTACACGGT
>CAMWLR010000030.1 GCA_947175215.1 uncultured Porphyromonadaceae bacterium | reverse complement strand
CCAATGACTATTACCCCCATTCGGCGCTCCTACCATTGCCATTGTTACCATCCGACGTACCGACTAATTAAATGTATGCATCCACAGGGGATTCCGGTCACGATGCCGACCGAAGATATTTATCCGCACGGGATTCCGGAGGAATCGTTATTGAATAGCCGGGTATTGGGGGGCATGAGGCCCCGTGGCCGATTGCCCCCCTATGCCCGGTCACAGTGTCGTCAGGTGCGGGATTCTGAAAGAATCTTTTTTGATACCTCTCTGCCGAGGATTATGCAGAGAATTACCCCGTCATAGCTGTAAATAAACCTGCCGCGGATATTAAACCTTTTTTGCTGCCGGATGTTTAATATGTATAATCACTATTAATATTTCAGAAATACGACACTAAAAATTACCTGTTATGGAACATAAGAGCCAAAGCGAAAACCGCAAAGAGACCCGTCGCGAACGCGAAATCGAAAAGATCCGTGAACAAGATCCCGGTTTTATCCCCCCCGAACACGCTCCCCGCAACAAGAAAAAGACTGCAAGCATATGGATGTGGCTCGGCGTAGGGATACTGATACTGCTGCTGATCGTATGGCTCACCATCGCCATGTTTACCGGCGACACTGACGTCAACATGATCACCCCTTTCCCCTGGGTCTAACTATATAACATCCCCGGATCTAACTATATAACATCCATCTTAAAACAAGACGGCTGCCCCGACTTACCAAGCTGAGGCAGCTGCCTTGTTTTAGGGGGTTGTTGGTTTTTTGACGGGGATTTTGTAATTTTGCGATAAATCACTATTATAGCTTTTACCTATCTACGATACCACCCACGATGACTGACAATATCGCTCCCCCCGCTGATGATCTGACCAATAACATGCAACTCCCGTTGACGGGGGGTGCTCCGGTCGATGCCGTGTATACCGAAGACCAGATCAAGACCCTTGACTGGAAGGAGCATATACGCCTGCGCCCGGGTATGTATATCGGCAAACTCGGCGATGGTTCTAAGAGCGATGACGGTATCTATGTGCTGATCAAGGAGGTGGTCGACAACTCGATCGATGAGCACACGATGGGTTACGGCAAGAGTATAACCATTGATGTAACCGACACGATGGTGACGGTGCGCGACCATGGCCGCGGCATACCGTTGGGTAAGCTGGTCGACGTGGCCTCGATCATCAACACGGGCGGTAAGTATGACTCGCAGGCGTTCAAGAAGTCTGTGGGCCTCAACGGTGTGGGTATAAAGGCGGTCAACGCGCTCTCGACAAGTTTCATCATACAGTCTAACCGCGACGGCAAGAGCCGCCGGGCCGAGTTCTGCCGGGCCGAGTTGCTAAATGTAACGCCCGAGTTTGAGTCGGGCGAACCTGACGGTACGTCGGTGCAGTTTACCCCCGATCCCGACCTGTTTAAGGGTTACAGTTTCAACCTCGAGTTTATCCAGGCGATGGTGAGAAATTACACCTATCTCAACGTCGGCCTCGAGATACTGCTCAACGGCAAGCGTTATATAAGCCGCAACGGCCTGCGCGACCTGCTCAAAGCCAACCTCACCAAAGACCCGCTCTACCCCATCATCCACCTTACGGGCCATGACATCGAGGTGGCCATCACCCACGCCAACCAGTATGGCGAAGAGTATTACTCATTTGTCAACGGCCAGTTCACCACCCAGGGCGGTACGCATCTGGCGGCGTTCAAAGAGGCCGTCAGCCGCACGATCAAAGAGTATTTCGCCAAGAACTTTGATTACTCAGACATCCGCACCGGCATGGTGGCGGCGATCGCCGTCAGGGTCGAGAATCCCGAGTTCGAGTCACAGACCAAGACCAAACTCGGCTCACGCGACATGGGCCCGGACGGGCCGACCGTGGCTAAATTTGTCAGCAACTTCCTCAAAAAAGAGCTCGACAACTATCTGCATAAAAACCTCGACACCGCCAACATCATGTTGCGCAAGATACAGGAGAGCGAGCAGGCGAGCAAAGCGATGGCCGGCATCACGCGTCAGGCCCGCGAGCGTGCCAAAAAAGTCAACCTCCATAACTCTAAGCTGCGCGACTGCCGCGTGCACCTCAACGACCCCAATAACTTTAAGGATGAGGAGAAAGCGGGTGAACTCGAGAAGAAGAAACTCGCGTCGAGCATCTTTCTCACCGAGGGTGACTCGGCCTCGGGCTCGATCACCAAGATACGCGATGTCGAGACCCAGGCCGTATTCTCGCTGCGCGGCAAGCCGCTCAACTCATTCGGCATGACCCGCAAGGTGGTGTATGAGAATGAGGAGTTTAACCTCCTGCAGGCTGCCCTCAACATTGAGGACGGCATCGACGGGCTGCGCTACAACAACATCATCATCGCCACCGATGCCGATGTCGACGGTATGCACATCCGCCTGCTGTTGCTGACATTCTTCCTGCAATTCTTCCCCGACCTGGTCAAGAAAGGTCATGTATATGTGTTACAGACGCCGCTCTTCCGCGTGCGCGATGACCGTGCCGCCCGCCGCAACGGAGCCTCGGGCAAACGCGAGTCATATTACTGCTACAACGACCAGGAGCGCATCGACGCCATCGCCAAATTCGGCAAGCACGCCGAGATCACCCGATTCAAAGGTCTGGGTGAAATATCGGCCGATGAGTTCCGCGACTTCATCGGCCCAGACATGCGTCTCGACCGCGTCACCCTGCGCAAAGAGGACGCCGTGTCAGAGCTACTTGAATTCTATATGGGTAAAAACACCTCGCAACGTCAGAATTTCATCATCGACAACCTCGTTGTAGAGGATGACTCAGAGATCTCGTGACAATGAAGATAACGCCACACGACATCATACCCGCGGGGAGGTCAGAGCGATCGACCCGCATTGCCCTGTTTGCCGGCTCGTTTGACCCTTTTACCATCGGCCACAAGTCGATCGTCGACCGCGCCCTGCCGCTCTTTGACACCATAATAATAGGTATCGGCATAAACTCGGCCAAGACACCCTGGATGCCGCTGCCTGACCGGATGGCCGCAATCCGCAGTCTCTATGCCGACAACCCGGCAGTCAGGGTCGAGAGTTTCAGCGGACTGGCCACCGAGTTTGCCCGCCGTAACGGCGCGCGTTGGCTATTGCGCGGAGTACGCTCTGTCGCCGACTTTGAGTATGAGCGCGACATGGCCGAGGCCAACCGCATGATCACAACAACCGACACCCCCGATGCCAAGTCGCCGATCGAGACCGTCTTTATCCCGGCGCTCCCCGAGCTGGCAGTGGTCAGCTCGTCGTTGGTCAGGGAACTGGCCCGGTTTGGAGGCGACTACGCACGCTTTCTACCCGATACGCAACAATGAGATAACCAAACAATAACAGACACTGATAACCAAACAACATGACTATGAAACGAATCATCATATCGATACTGACCCTCGCGGCACTAATCTGCCCGTGTCTCGACGCATCGGCTCAGTCGCAGTTAGCTCGCCTGGCACAGGAGGGTTACGGCAGTATCCTCAAACTCCGTGCCGCCAACAAGATAGCTCAGGCCGAGAAACTCATAGAGCAGTTTTATGTCGACTCGGTCGACACCGACAAGCTCGCCGAGGAGGCGATCAAAGGGATGCTCGCCACCCTCGACCCACACTCGTCATACTCTGACCCTGAGGAGACCAAAGAACTCACCACACCTCTTGACGGCAACTTCTCAGGTATCGGCATACAGTTTAACATGCTCAACGACACCCTCTATGTGATACAGACCACTTCGGGCGGTCCGTCCGAAAAGGTCGGCATCCTCCCCGGCGACCGCCTCATACAGGCCGATGACTCGCTGATCTCGGGTGTCAAGCGCCCCAACTCTGAGATTATCAAAATGTTGCGCGGGCCCAAGGGGACAAAGGTCAATCTCAAGATACTGCGCAAAGGGGTCACCGACCCTATCTATTTTACAGTCGTGCGTGACGACATACCCGTATATAGCATCGACGCGGCGTATATGGCCGACCCGACCACGGGTTACATACGTCTGTCGCGGTTCTCAGAGTCTACCCCCAAGGAGATGACCGACGCTATGAACAAGCTGCGCCGTCAGGGGATGAAAAACCTCATCCTCGACCTGCAGGATAACGGTGGAGGTCTGTTAGGCTCGGCCATCGACCTGGCCGCCCGATTCCTCGATCGCGACGACCTGGTGGTCTACACCAAGTCACCCTCGATGGGCGACCACTTCTATACGACCGACACAGACGGCGAATTCCGCGACGGGCGCGTGGTGGTGCTGGTCAACCAGTACTCGGCCTCGGCCAGCGAGATCACCTCTGGTGCCATCCAGGATTATGACCGCGGCGTGATCGTGGGACGTCGCACATTCGGCAAGGGACTGGTGCAGCGACCATTCCCCTTCCCAGACGGGTCGATGATACGTCTGACCGTCGCCAAATATTACACCCCCTCGGGGCGCTGCATACAGAAACCATACGAACTCGGCAAGGGTGACGAGTACCGCAAGGATATCCTCAATCGCTATGAGTCGGGCGAATTTTCGTCAGCCGACTCAATCCACTTCTCTGACAGCGAGAGATACGCGACCCTGCGCACCGGCCGCACCGTCTATGGCGGTGGCGGCGTGATGCCCGACGTATTCGTACCCGTCGACACCACCGGATACTCAACCTATTACCGCGACCTGACGGCCAAAGGTGTCATAAGCCGCTTTGCCATCTCATACGTCGATAAACACCGCAAGGAGCTGACCCGTCTCTACCCCACAGAGCAGAAATTTCTTGACAACTTCACCGTCTCCCCGGCGATGATCGACGAGATCGTGGCAATGGGTGTCAAAGAGTCGGTTGACCCCGACCCCGAGAAGCTCGAGATCTCGCGCAAGACCATCGAAACGATCGTCAAGGGTATCATCGGCCGCGACCTGTTTGAGACTCAGACCTACTTTAAGGTAGTCAACCCGGTGCTTAACCCGGTGTTTGTCAGGGGGCTCGAGATCGTCAACGACCCCGACGAATATGCCCGCCTGCTCTCCCCTGCGGGTAAATGAATAGAGACTCAAATGTAAATAATTGTTAACTGCACGTCTGAAAGGGTGGTCGCGAGGCCACCCTTTCGGGTTAAAACGGCTAACTTTGCGCCGAAAAGGAGAGAATCAACTCTTGATCCCGGCCGTCTCTCTAACTTTCACTACCCCCTCTTTGTTACATAATAAGGAGGGATGAACAAAGTCCCCCGGCCAAGATTCTCTCAGAAACCGACCGTTTATGGCAAATATACTCACGACACTCATACTGCGCAAGGCAGCCGCATATCCCGCCGACAGGGCCGCCCTGTGGGAGCGAAAACCCTCGGGCGAATGGACACCCATCTCATGGCAATCACTGGCCGAGACCACACGCAAGGTTGCCTGCGCCCTCGAGATCCTCGGCATCGGAGAAGAGGATCGCGTGGCGGTATTCTCTCACAACGATCCCCGCATCATCGCCACCGACTTTGCATGCTTTGCCAACCGCGCCGTCACCGTCTCGATTTACTCGACCTCATCACCCGAGCAAGTTGAGTACATCCTGCGTGACTCAGGCGCCGCCATCCTCTTTGCAGGGTCGCGCAGCCAATACGAGACCGCACGCAAGGTCGCCGCAAAGTTACCCTCGCTCACCCGCGTCATCGTCTATGACGACATCGAGCTCGACGCCGACGACAAGACCTCGATGACATTCAAGTCGCTCATCAAGTTGGGCGAAGCCGCCACAGAGGCATGTCAGCGCGAGGTTGAGGCCCGCTCGGCCCGCGCTCTACCCGAGGATGTGGCCACACTACTCTATACATCCGGCACCACCGGCGAGCCCAAAGGGGCGATCCTGCCTCACAGCTGCTTCAACGCCGCCATCGAGATACACCATCAGGTGCTCACATCTCTCTCAGACCGTGACACCTCACTCTGCTTCCTCCCCCTGAGCCATATCTTCGAGAAAGCCTGGACATACTTCTGCCTCGACTCGGCCATTCAGGTCTACGTCAATCGCGACCCGCGTGCCATCCAGGACACCATCAAGGAGGTATGCCCCACCTGTATGTGCTCAGTCCCCCGATTCTGGGAGAAAGCCTACACGGCCATTCAGGAAAAGATGAGCCGCATGAGCGGCATCAGCCGCTGGCTCTGCGCCCGCGCCCTCAAGGTCGGCCATCGCCGCAACCTGCACTACAAACGCCTCGGCCTGCCCGTGCCCCGTCTGCTCGAGGCCCGCTACCGGTTCTATGAGAAAAAAGTATTCTCAACCGTCAAGCGCGCCATGGGTATCACCAACGGCAACATGTTCCCCACCGCCGGCGCTCCGCTCAGCCCCGCCATCGTCGAGTTCTTCCACTCGATGGGTGTCAACCTCGTCATCGGCTACGGCCTGTCAGAGACCACCGCGACAGTCAGCTGCTACCCCTACGTCGGGTATGAGATCGGCTCGGTAGGCACCGTGCTCCCCGGCATCGAGGTGAAGATCGGCGAGGAGAACGAGATCCTCGTCAAAGGCCCGACAGTCATGCGCGGATATTTCAACAAACCTGACGAGACCGCCGCAGTGTTTACCACCGACGGATGGTTTCGCACCGGTGACGCCGGCCGCATCGATGACAACGGCGCCATCTATCTCACCGACCGTCTCAAAGACCTCTTCAAGACCTCTAACGGCAAATATATCGCCCCACAGGCCATCGAGAGCCGACTGGGTGAAGACAAATATATCGATCAGGTAGCTGTCATCGGCGAGAGCCGCAAATATGTCACCGCCATCATCGTCCCCGCCATCGAGGCCGTCAAAGAGTATGCCCGCCGCAAGAAGATACAATATCAGTCACTTGAGGATCTGCTCAAAAACAGTCAGATCGTCGAGATGATCGGCCGCCGCATCGAGGCCCTGCAGGAAGGGTTGGCATCATTTGAGAAGATCAAGAAGTTCACACTGCTGCCGCGCGAGTTCTCGATGGAGAACGGCGAGCTGACCAACACCCTCAAGATCCGCCGCCCCGTCATCAACCGCCGCTACGCCAACGAGATCGAGGCGATGTACGCCTGACATAATGGCGCGATGCCTAAAAACATCGCTCAACAACATATAAGTTTCCCCAAGCAGGGGAAACTTATTTTTTTAGCAATTTTGCTCAAAAAAATTTGCATTCAGATAAGAAATTTTCTATTTTCGTAGTTATATAATTAAGCCAACACAAATACTAACATAAAACCTCTAAAACCTGATGAGTTATCTCAAGTTTGATAAGAACCAGATGATCAATCTCGAGCAGTCTCTCCCTAAAGAGATGCTCAGGACCAATCAGGCAGGCGCTTATCACTGCACGTCTATCGTTGACTGCAATACCCGCAAGCAACACGGCCTGCTGGTGGTGCCTCTGGGTGACGGAGACTACAACCCCCACGTGCTGCTGTCATCGCTCGACGAGACAGTCATACAGCACGGTGCCCCCTTTAACCTGGGGCTGCACCGCTATCAGGGGGGCGTCTACAACCCCAACGGCCACAAGTATATCCGTGAATTTGACTGCGAGAGCGTGCCATGCACTACCTATCGCGTGGGCGGCGTCATCCTAACCAAAGAGAAGATCTTTATCCAGCACGAAAACCGTATCCTGATCCGATACACGCTGGTCGAGGCACACTCCCCCACGACATTGCAGTTTCGTCCCTTCCTCGCTTTCCGCGAGAGTAACGCACTCTGTATGGCCAACGACACCATCAATAAAGAGTGCATACCGGTCAACAACGGTGTCGCCTGCTGTCTCTACGAGGGTTATCCCACCCTGTACATGCAGCTCACCCGCAAACCCGAATTTATCTATGATCCCCACTGGTATAACAATATCGAGTATGTCAAGGATATGGATCGCGGCGTGCCTTACTGCGAGGATCTGTGGGTACCGGGCTACTTCCAGGTCAATATCAAGAAAGGTGAGTCGATAATCTTCTCGGCCGGCCTCTCTGAGATCAACCCGCGCTCGCTCAAGAGCATGTATGAGGCCGAGATCGCATCACGCACTCCCCGCACGAGCTTCTATAACTGCCTCAAAAACGCCGCCAAGCAGCTCTACCTCAAAGAGGGTGACAAGGAGTATATGCTCTCGGGTTACCCCTGGGGTAAGATTCTGGCCCGTAACACATTCATGTCGCTCCCGGGCAACACCATCGCCATCGGTCACCGCGAAGATTTCGAGAAGATCATGGCCACCGGCGCCGAGGCGCTTGAGCATTACATGGAGACCCTTGAGGAGGACACCAAGATACACGGCATAGCTCACCCCGACATCCCCATGTGGGCCATCTGGGCGATCCAGCAATATGCCAAGAATTACGGCAAAGCCGAGACTGCCGACCGTTACGGCCAGCTGGTCACCTCTCTGCTCGACTTTATCATCGACGGTAAGCACCCCAACATCGAGATGCTCCCCGACGGTATGCTCTCGACCGAGGGCACTGTCATCCCGGCCTCATGGATGAACTCTGTATGGGGTGGCCACCCCGTGGTGCCCCGCACCGGCCGTCTGGTCGAGATCAACGCCCTGTGGTATAACGCCCTGATGTTTGCCGCCGACCTCGTCGACGGGCTGCCCGACCTGACAGAGGCTCGAGACCGCTGGCTCGAGACCGCTCAAAAGGTCAAAGAGGCTTTTGCCCCGACATTCCTCAACGACTTCGGCTACCTATATGACTATGTGGTCGACAATTACGCCGACCCGTCGGTGCGCCCCAACATGGCCATCGCCATCGGACTCGACTACTCGCCCCTCGACCGCCGTCAGCGCAAAGGGGTACTCGATGTCGTTACCCGCGAATTGCTCACCCCCAAGGGATTGCGCACCCTCTCCCCCAAGAGCTACGGCTACCGTCCCAACTACTTGGGCTCACCCGAGGAACGCGAATACGCCCTGCATAACGGCCCTGTGCGCCCCTGGCTGATGGGATTCTATGCCGACGCCTATCTCAAAGTGTTTGGTCACAGCGGCGTGAGCTATATCGACCGTATGCTCATCGGCTTTGAGGAGGATATGTCAAACGGCTGCATCGGCTCGCTGTCACAGCTCTATGACGGTAACCCGCCGTATGCCAACCGCGGCGCTATCTCGCACGCCACAAACATCGCCGAGGTGTTGCGCACGATACGCACGCTTAAGAAATTTAATAACTGACACCTGAACTAACCGACAGCAACATGAAAGCATTAATGTTCGGATGGGAGTTCCCCCCTCACATCCTCGGCGGTTTAGGAACCGCCAGCTATGGACTCACCAAGGGTATGTGGGAGTGTGGCGACATGGAGATTACGTTTGTCATCCCCAAACCTTTTGGTGACGAAGATCGCCACTTCGCACAGATCATCGGCGCGTCACAGACACCCGTGGCATGGCGCGATGTCAGCCGCGAGTATGTCGAGAGCCGCATAGGCAAGGTGATGGATCCCGACCTCTACTTCCGCCTGCGCGACCATATCTACGCCGACTTCAACTATATGCGCACCAATGACTTGGGGTGCATCGAGTTCTCGGGCCGATACCCCGACAACCTCCTCGAGGAGATCAACAACTACTCGATCGTCGCCGGCGTCATCGCCCGCACCATTCCCTGCGACGTCATCCACTCGCACGATTGGCTGACCTATCCCGCCGGCATCCATGCCAAGCAGGTCACAGGCAAACCGCTGGTGATACACGTCCACGCCACAGACTATGACCGCTCGCGCGGTAACGTCAACCCCACCGTCTTTGGCATCGAGCGTGACGGCATGATCAACGCCGACCATATCATCACCGTATCTAACCTCACCCGTCAGACCGTCATTGACAAATATGGCATCGACCCCGCCAAGGTGACCACCGTGCACAACGCAGTGACACCGCTGAGCCAGGAGTTCCTCAACGTCGAGGTCGAGAAACCCAAAGACAAGATCGTCACCTTCTTGGGGCGTATCACCATGCAGAAAGGACCTGAGTATTTTGTCGAGACAGCCGCTAAGGTGCTCAAAAACGACCATAACGTCAGATTCGTCATGGCCGGCTCGGGCGACATGATGAACAAGATGATCAACCTCGCCGCCGAGCGCGGTATCGCCGACCGATTCCACTTCCCCGGATTCCAGAAGGGCAAGCAGGTCTATGAGATGCTTAAGGCCTCGGATGTGTATGTGATGCCCTCGGTGTCAGAACCATTCGGTATCTCGCCGCTTGAGGCTATGCAGATGGGCGTGCCGTCGATCATCTCTAAACAGAGCGGTTGCGCCGAGATCCTCAACAACGTCATCAAGACTGACTATTGGGATGTCGACGCGATGGCCGACGCCATACACTCGATCGTCACCTACCCCGCCATGCACAAACAGCTCAGCGAAGACGGCCTGGCCGAAGTCAATCAGATAACCTGGGACAAAGCCGGACGCAAGGTAATCGACATCTACAACAAAGTGCTCGGCAAGCAGTAACCCCTGCCGGCGCTGACACAAACATAACAAACCCGTCAAACTAAAAAACACCCCGCCACACGATAATGAAAGCAATCTGCTTCTACTTCCAGATTCACCAGCCGTTCCGCCTCAAGAGATACCGTTTTTTTGACATCGGCAACGACCACTATTATTATGATGACTTCGCCAACGACGACATCATCACACGCATCGCCCACAATAGCTACATCCCCGCGGCCGAGAGCTTGCTGAGGATGATCGAGCAGTCTAAAGGAGCGTTCAGATGCGCCATCTCGGTCACCGGCGTCGCCCTCGAGCAGATCGAGCAGTATGTACCCGAGTTTCTCGACTTACTCAAGAAACTTGCCGATACCGGCAAAGTTGAGTTCCTGGCCGAGACATACGATCACTCGCTGGCATCACTGGCCGACCCCGAGGAATTCCGCATCCAGGTCGACCTCCACACGGCCAAGATCAAAGAGCTGTTCGGGCAGACACCCAAAGTGTTCCGCAACTCAGAGCTGATCTACTCAGACGAACTCGCTCCGCAGATACTCGCCATGGGCTTCAAAGGATGCATCACCGAGGGTGCCAAGCATATCCTCGGCTGGAAATCACCCGACTATGTATACAGCGCCGCCTCAGCCCCCAAACTCAAGCTGCTGCTCAAAAACGACAAACTCTCAGACGACATATCGACACGATTCTCAGACACCAACTGGAATGAATTCCCCCTGACCGCCGACAAGTATATCGGTTGGATCGCTGACACCCCCGCCGAAGAGCAGGTTGTCAACCTGTTTATGAATCTTGAGACATTCGGCGAGTTCCAGCGTCGCGAGACCGGCATCTTCCAGTTCCTCGAGGCACTACCCCGCTTCGCCGCCGAGCGTGGCATCCACTTCATGACCCCCTCTGAGGCCGTCAAGACATTCAAGCCCGTGGGCGAGTTGTCAGTTCCCTTCGCGATCTCATGGGCCGACGAGGCTCGCGACACCTCGGCATGGCTGGGCAACAAGCTCCAGCAAGAGGCGTTCAATAAACTCTACTCGGTGGCCGAGCGCGTCCGCCTGTGCGACAACCGCCAGCTCAAGCAAGACTGGGGTCGCCTGCAAGCCGCCGATCACCTGTTCTACATGTCGACCAAACACTTTGCCGACGGGTCGTCACACGCCGCTTTCTCACCCTACGAGACACCTTTCCAGGCATTCACAAATTATATGAATGTGCTGGCTGACTTTATCGTCCGCGTCGAGGAGCAGTACCCGATGAACATCGAGAACGAGGAGCTCAACTCACTGCTGACAACCATCCGCAATCAGGCCCGCGAAATCGAGACACTCAACAAAGAGGTCGCCACCTATCGTCTCAACCAAGAGCATCTCAACGAGGAGCACCGTCTGCGCGAGGCTAAAGCCGACGAGCCTAAAAAGGTGACAAAAAAAGCCGCTTCCAAAAAGACGGCAGCAAAACCGACGGCCAAAGATCAAAAATAATCTCCCGGAATAAGCCCGCCGGCCCTGACCGATACCGGCCCGGCGGTGTCTCATCGATTACAAATCCCGGCACTTTCTATAATCGAGTGTCGGGATTTGTCATACCTACAGAATTAACCATTTGTCCTATAAAATCACAAAATTCCGTCAAAAAATCAATATAATAGTTGCATTTGACATATTTATGCCGTATATTTGCATTGTTAGCAATCAATCAGATCAGTAATAGCGGTATAGATAATACCGATTATATGCTCAAAAAAACAAAATATCTCTCTATTGACCTATATTATCACAACATTATATTAATCTTATGAAGGATTTTTCATCTCTTTTGCTGGTTTCGGCAGCAGTCGGAGTCTCTGCATTTAATTGCGGGGCTGCTCCGCTGAACCCCGAGGCACTTCTCGGCCCCTCGAAACCCACGGCAAGCTACCGCTTTGTCAGCGAAGCCCCGACTCTCGGAGCCAGCACCACCCTTGAATTTTATGACCATCCCTCGACAGGCTATGTAGTCGAGGAGTGGGGTAAGTTCGGGCATAACAAAACCACCAAACACAATGCCTATCACTCTGCCACGGCAGCATCACGCCGCGCACTCTCGACTGACGTTAAAGTGCTCGGCCAGCTCATCTATGACGAGGGTAAGGAGTACGACCCGGATGACAATGACTGGCTCGGATTCTACTACCTGCCTCACTCGACCGGGGCAAACTTCACCATCGCCGGTTTTACCAACGGCCCCATCAACCGTGGCGGTTACGCCGACTTTGACGACAACGTCTACCGCGGTATCTACCTGCAGAATATGGGCGCGTCTGTCGTGTTCAAATATATGGTCACATTTGACCTCAACACATTCGAGACCATCTCGGCTCAGGAGATGTCTCGTGACAGCTTCGTACTGGCCGGTTACGGCGTAGCCAAAAATCCCGCCGACAACAAGGTTTACGGCTGCTACATCAACCCCGACGGCTCGGGCGTCTACTGGGGTACGGGCGACTACATCGCCGGCACCTCAGAGCAGATCAAGACTCTCGATCTTGACCAGCGTCTGTTTGGCCTGACCTTTACCGACGCTGGCGTGGCATACGGTCTGCGCGAGACATCTTACGGTTCAAAGAAGCTCGAACTCGTCACTATCGACCCCGCCACCGGTGACCAACAGGTTGTCGGCCCGGTGACAGTGCCTTATCAGTACTCATTCGGCTGTTGCTGGAACGAGAAGAACAAAACCATTCTCGTAACCTTCAACACCGAGGAGCAGGGCAGCGGTCTGATGGAGATCAACCCCGAGACCTGTGCCGCCACATTACTTTCAGACTTCGAGGCTGACAGACAGGTGGTTAACCTCTTTGTCATGCCCGACAGATCTGAGAAAGTACCCGCCGCTCCCCAGCTGACAGTCACCGCTCCCGAGGGCTCGATGACCTGTAACTATACCATCACCCTCCCCGAGACTCTCGTTGACGGAACACCGATGACCGGGCTCGTTGAGTGGCGTATCACCCTCGATGGCGAAGTCAAATTTGAGGGTGCAAATCAGGCCGGAAGCTCATCATCGGGCACCATCACCATCGACAAGACCGGCTGGGTCGAGTTCCTCGCCTACGCTTATAACAAAGACGGTCAGTCGGCCAACACCAAGGCCCGACTCTTTGTCGGCAAAGGTCTGGCTGCCGCTCCCCAGAATGTAAATATAGTCTGGAACGAGGAGACCTCGACCATGACCGGCACTTGGGATGCCGTGACCACATCGGCCGACGGCGGTTATATCAACCCTGCCGAGGTGACATACACCATCACCGACATGGCCGGCAATCTTGTTGCAGAGAATGTCACGACCAACACCTTCGCCTTTGAGATGGAGCAGCCCGGTGCTTACACCGAGATTTACTGGCTCGTTACGGCCAACTATGACGGCCGTCAGTCAGCCGCCGGTCAGTCTAACTCTGTATTCCTGGGCTCACTCGGCGCTCCCTACGAACATGACTTCACCATGCGCAACGACTTTGAGAGCGAAGGTTATATCGTGATCGACGCCAACGGCGACGGCTGCACATTCCAGCCCAACGGTCTGGGCGCTCGTTGCGGTCACTCTGACCAAAAGATCAGCGTTGACGACTGGCTGGTGCTCCCCGCCCTCTATCTTGAGACCGGCAACTCGTATGTGTTCACTCTCGCCGTACACTGCTATCAGGCAACTGACTCTGAGATCGTCGAGGTGAAATACGGCACCGAGCCCACCGTGGCATCTATGACCACCACCCTGATCTCTCAGACCACCGTCAAGAGTAACCGTACAAATCCGACCATTCTCACCGGCGTACTTACCCCCTCTGTCTCGGGTAAATACAGCATCGGTATCCACGCCAAATCATCTGCCAATAAGGGTAACACCACCTATCACGTAATGGTGCCCCACATATCTGTCAGCGAGCCTGTCAACCCCAACTCACCTGTTGCACCGACCAACGTCAAACTCAACGCATTTGCTGACGGTGCCCTCCGCGGTATCGTCACGTATACTGCTCCGAGCAAGTCGATGGGTGGCACGACTTACAGCCCCATGACCGGCGATATGATCAAGATGCTCCTCTATGTCGGTGACAGCGAGGAACCCGTGCAGTCGATGACCGTAGCGCCCGGCTACTCAGGCCAGTTCCCCCAGCCGGCTGATTTTGACGAGCGTGGCGACCATACCGTCACCGTCGTTGCCGAGACTGTCAAGGGTGGCTATCAGAGTCTCCCCGTCGAGGCGACCTCATACGTCGGGCCATACGAGCCCAAGGTGCCGACCAATGTCCGCCTAACCGAGGTTTACCAGCCCGGTACGGTCAAGGTTGAGTGGGATCCCGTGACTCTCGATATCAACGGCAACGCACTCCCCGCCGGCCACACCACCTACATGATCTTCAAGAGCGGCGAGGGTGACGAGTTCATCCCCATACTTGACGAGCCCCTCGAGCAGACCTCATACGTATTTGACGCCCTCGAGGATGTGCAGAACCAGGAGTTCGTACAGTATTGGGTAGCTGCCTACAACTGGGACTTCATGGGCCGTCGCGCCAGCTCGACCTATATGCCCGTGGGTGTACCTATGTCTCTCCCCGTAAAGTACTCTAACCGCAATGACATGATCAACAACACCAACGTCATCGGACGCGGCGGGTACGGCCAGTTCTTCCTCTTCGCAGGTGATCCCGGCTCAATAGACGCACAGGACGGCGACGGCGAGTTCCTCGGTGCTACCGGCGAGGCCACCAATGACTACGCCATCCTGCGCACAGGTATCATCTCGCTCGTGGGTGCCAAGAATCCCGAGGTGGTGCTCTATACTTACAGCCTCAACGCCGAGGACCGCAATATCGTGCAAGTGGCGGTTTACTCTAACGGCTATCGCGAGGTTATCCGTTTTGACCGCCACACCGACATGACACCGGGCCAGTGGAACAAGTGCCGCTTTGACCTCTCGAAATGGCGCGATAAGAACGTACAGATCGAGATCACCATGGGTATCCTCAACATCAACCGTTGCTATGTCGACAATATCTCGATACAGGATACACCCGACTATGACCTCGCCGTGACCAACATCACCGCTCCCAAGCGTGCGATGGCGGGCCGTAAGTTTGACGTCTCGGCCATTATCGAGAACGTCGGTATGCTCGACTGCCCTGCTTCTGAGGCTACCCTCTATTGCAATGACGAGGTTGTCGAGACCCGTCAGCTCGCAGCCATCGACGCCAACACCTCGATGACCATCTTCTTCTCCGGCATCCTCGACAATTTCGTCAAGGATGACATGGCCAACTATCGCATCGAGGTAACTCTCGCCGAGGATGGCAACCCCGCCAATAATGTCAGCGCTGACGCCGGCGTAGCCCGTCAGATCTCTACCCTTGCCGGTCCCGAGACCCTTAACGGTGAATCGACCGAGGATGGTCTGCTCATCACTTGGGAGCCCATCATCATGCACGACAGCGACGACCCCGTCACCGAAGACTTTGAGACCGCCGACTCTTGGGCCGACTACTATGGCAACTGGACATTCATCGACCGTGACGGCTCACCCCTGGGCGGTATCAATGAGATCGAGATTCCCGGCATAGAGCACGGCGTCACCAAGGGATCGTTCTTTGTCTTCGACATGCAGAACTATGGCGACAACGCGCCCCAGAACCTCAACGCCCACTCGGGTGACAAGTTCCTCTTCTCACTCTATCGCCGCGATGACCGCTCGGTAGACGACTGGGCCATCTCACCCCTGCTCAACGGCCAGGAACAGACCATCAGCTTCTATGCCAAGAGTCTCACCTCCCGCTATCCCGAGCAGATCGAGGTGCTCTACACCTTTGAGGATGACTTCCAGTATGAAAACTACATCAAGGTCGACGGTTTCGGCACCAAGATCGTGCCGCAGGAGTGGACTCTCTTCACTGCCCTCATCCCCGCCGAGGCTACCCACTTCGCCATCCGCTCACGCGCTGCCGGCGGTATGATGCTGATGGTCGATGATGTGACCTTCACCCCGATGTTTGACCGTCTGCTCGGTTATAACCTCTATCGTGACGGCATCCTCCTCAACAAGGCCACCCTCACCGAGCCCTCATATCTCGACACCAAGGCCGGCACAGAGGCCCACACCTATCACGCTACCGCTGTCTATGACAACGGCGAGTCTGAGCTCTCACAGCCCCTGATGTTGCAGTACAGCTACAGCGGTCTGTCGTCAGTGACCGCCGAGAACTTCAACGTCAAGACCGACGGCCTCGACATCATCCTCACCGGCGCAGGTATCGCTCCCGTGACCATCAACTCGGTTGACGGACGTAACCTCCATAAGGCTATGGGTGACACCCGCTTCACCACACCGGCTCCCGGCGTTTACCTCCTCACCGTCGGTTCACAGACCATCAAGGTTATCGTCAAGTAACATCCCCCCTGCAAGTAAGTCGCGGATATTATTCTCACGACTTACTTGACCCTCTATAACGAAGGTGTGTCACCCCCCCGCGGTGACGCACCTTCGTCACTTTCAACGCCCGGCTGCAAGATTTTAGACCGAAGTGAATGTTAGTTGTGTGAAAATCCTTAACTTTGCAGTATTAATCATGATCGAAAGAATAGTAATTATAGACCAGGCTGATCCCGTAAGTTTCTACGGGGTGAACAACAGCAATATGCAACTGATCCGCAACCTCTTCCCCAAACTGAGGATGGCTGCCCGCGGCTCAGTTATCAAGGTCATCGGCGATGACGCCGAGACCGCCGAATTTGAGAAAAAAATCAAGGAGCTCGAGGCATTCTGCGCCAAATACAACAAGCTCACCGAGGAGGCCATTCTCGATGTCGTCAAGGGAGAGAAACCCCGCGATATTAAGGCCGATGATGTCATCATCTACGGAATAAACGGCAAACCTATCTCGGCGCGCACCCCCAATCAGCGCAAACTCGTCGAGACATTCCTCCACAACGACCTGACCTTTGCCCTCGGCCCCGCCGGTACGGGTAAGACATACGTTGCCATCGCTCTGGCAGTGCGCGCCCTCAAGAATCGCGAAGTCAAGAAGATCATACTCTCGCGCCCCGCTGTCGAGGCCGGCGAGAAGCTCGGATTCCTCCCCGGCGACATGAAAGATAAGATCGACCCTTATCTGCAACCGCTCTATGACGCCCTCGAGGATATGATACCGGCCATCAAGCTCAAAGAGTACATGGAGACCAAGGTGATACAGATCGCCCCGTTGGCATTCATGCGCGGCCGCACCCTCAACGACGCCGTCATCGTGCTCGACGAGGCACAGAACACCACCACCCACCAGATCAAGATGTTCCTCACCCGCATGGGCATGAACGCCAAGATGATCATTACCGGTGACGCGACCCAGATCGACCTCCCCCGCTCGACTCAGTCGGGCCTGATACAGGCTCTCAGGATTCTGCGCGACATTCCCGGCATCGGCAAGGTCGAGTTCGGCAAGAATGATATCGTGCGCCATGCCCTGGTGCAACGCATAGTCGAGGCATACGCCCGCGCCGAAGAGCAGGAAAAAGAGGCCGAGAAACAAGCCGCCACCTCTACCCCTCTCCCTGATTAAGCATCTCTCTGAGCGTGTATCTCTCTCCGATTAAAACTGAAACAAATTTTCATTTCCGACATACTCATTTATGGAAACTCTGCTGAAAACCGACTATCACTTCCCCGGGCAGACAGCTGTCTACCACGGCAAAGTACGCGACGTCTACACAATCAAGGATAACCTGCTGGCCATGGTCGCCACCGACCGCATCTCGGCCTTTGATGTTATCTTGCCCAAAGGCATCCCCTTCAAAGGACAGGTAATCAACCAAATCGCGTCATACTTCCTGCAATCGACCGCCGACATCGTGCCCAACTGGCGTCTGGCTGCCCCCGACCCGATGGTGACTGTCGGTTACCGCTGCGAGGGTTTCCCCGTCGAGATGATTATCCGCGGATACCTCACCGGCTCGGCATGGCGCGAATATGCCGCCGGCAACCGCGTGCTCTGCGGTGTCACACTCCCCGAGGGAATGAAGGAGAATGAGAAGTTCCCCGAGCCGATCATCACCCCCACCACCAAGGCTGCCGAGGGTCACGATGAGAATATCTCACGTGAGGAGATCATCGCGCAGGGACTCGTATCTGAGGCTGATTACGACCGGATGGAGGCTTACACACGAGCGCTGTTCAAACGCGGCACCGAGATGGCAGCCGACAAGGGCCTGATCCTGGTCGACACCAAATATGAGTTCGGCAAACGCGACGGCAAGGTGATCCTCATCGATGAGATCCACACCCCCGACTCGTCACGCTACTTCTACGCCGAGGGTTATCAAGAGCGTTTTGAAAAAGGCGAGCCCCAGCGTCAGCTCTCAAAAGAGTTTGTTCGCCAGTGGCTTATCGACCACAACTTTATGGGTAAAGAGGGCCAGACCGTCCCCGAGATGACACCAGAGTTCTGCAACGAGGTGTCACAGCGTTATATCGAGCTTTATGAGCATATCACCGGCATGAAGTTTGTGCCCGCGCCCTCTGACAACCTCGAGAAACGTATTGAGGAGAACCTGCTCAACTGTCTCGAGACACTCGCCGTCTGACTAACAGCCGACAGCTTTGGAAATCAAGGCCGAAAAAATCACACCATACGGCACCGACCGTCCTAAAGGTGCACAGGTCGAGGAGATGTTTGACAACATCGCCCCGGCCTATGACTTTATGAACCGCGCCATGACCCTCGGCATCGACCGCAGCTGGCGTCGCAAAGTCGTCAAGGCAGCCGCCGGGACCTCACCGGCCGACATCCTCGATGTCGCTACCGGCACGGGTGATCTCGCCCTGCAACTCGCCCGCGCCATCCCCGGCGCGACAGTCACCGGCATCGACCTCTCTGAGGGGATGCTCGCTGTCGGCCGCCGCAAGATCGACGAGGCCGGGATGAGTGACCGCGTCACCCTCCGCCAGGGTGACTGCCTCAACCTGCCGTTTCCCGACGCGAGTTTTGACGTGGTGACGGTGGCATTCGGCGTGCGCAACTTTGAGCACCTCGACAAGGGGTACGCCGAGATGGCACGCGTGTTGCGACCCGGCGGGAAACTCATCGTCCTCGAGCTGTCAGTACCCCCCTCGCCGGTTGTCAAGCCGTTTTACCGACTCTATACCCGCGGCATAATACCGATGCTCGGACGCATGGTGTCGAGCGACAGCCGCGCATACACCTACCTGCCTCAGTCGATCGCCGCTATGCCCCAGGGCGAGAAGATGCTGTCACTGATGCAGGACGCACACCTCGCCGACCCGGCCCTTACCCGCCTGACTCTCGGGGTCAGCACCATTTACACCGCCCGCAAACCACTGACCGCCCAACCCAACTGACCGTCATGAAACTGATCAAAAGCCTATTGGCCGCCGCTATAACGTTTATCCCCGTCGCTGTCAACGCCGCCGACCTGCTGCCGGCCATGACATCTGCCGCAGACGGCGGATCGGTAGTTAACTCACCTGCCGCCTCGGGGTATGCCGAGCGTGGCCGGCTGATGATCGCCGACGGCAACTACCGCGGGGCTGCCGATCAGCTGCGCGAAGGTCTCGCGCTCGACCCCGTTACCGACTCACCGATGCACGAGGCTGCCCGATACTGGTTGGCTGTGGCCTGTGCTCATATCCCCGGCCAAGATGCCCCCGGCCTATTCTCTGAGTTCCTTGAGGATTACCCCGCATCACAATACCGCGAGCGTGCCCTGCTCGGTCTGGCCGGTGCGCTCTGCGACCGCAATGACTATGCCGCAGCCCTGGCCGTCTATGAGTCGGTAAACCCTGCCGCCCTCTCGACCCCCGATGCCGCGATGCTCTCGCTTGGCAAAGGTTACTGCCTGCTGAAATTTGCCCGTTACACCGAGGCGGCCGCATTATACCGTCCGCTGCTCACGACCGCCAACGCTGATCAGGCGCGGTTTTATCTCGCATATATCGACTATGTCGAGGGGAGATACCGCGAGGCCCTCGACGGATTCCTCAAGGTCAACGTCACCGATACCGACCCCGTCTGCACCACACCTTATTATCTCGCCCAGACATACTATATGTTGGGCGATTACCACAAGGCGGCCGATACCGCCAAACGCGCCATCTCATCAAATCCCCCGGCAGAATACCTCCCCGAGTTGCAGCGTGTCTGCGGCGAGGCTCTATATGAACTCGGCGACCGCCCGGCGGCAATGACTTATCTCAGACAATATTATTCATCTGTCGAGACACCGCAGCCATCGGCCTGCTATCTGCTCGGCGTCGACGCATACGACAACGGCAACTATGAGTCGGCACTCAAACTGCTCACCCCGGCGG
This sequence comes from uncultured Porphyromonadaceae bacterium, assembly GCA_947175215.1. Lineage (GTDB taxonomy): Bacteria > Bacteroidota > Bacteroidia > Bacteroidales > Muribaculaceae > UBA7173. Next base: position 6,561 of record CAMWLR010000030.1, on the reverse strand, counting down.
TGACCGGCAACAGCGCCATGGCACAGTCGGCAGCCCTCTACATGGGTCTGAGCTATATGCAGCTCGGCGATTATGATGCCGCCCTGCTGATGCTCGACCGCGCCGTCAAAAACAGTTACTCTGACACCGCCACTCAGCTCGCCTCATATAACTACGCCGTGGCCACCGCGCGCGGAGGCAAGTTACCGTTCGGCTCATCGGTCACGCTTTTTGAGAACTTCCTGCGCACATATCCCGACTCAGACCTGGCCCCCGCCGTTGCCGACTATATCATCAACGGCTATATCACCGACAACAACTATGCGGCTGCCATGCGGGCTATCGAGGGGATACGCAACCCCTCTGACAAGATACTCGCCGCCAAGCAGAAGGTCGCCTATATCTACGGCACACGATTGCTGCAATCGGGTCGCCCGGATGATGCCATCACCAATCTCACTGAGGCCCGACGCCTCGGCCGATATTCGGGTGAACTCGCCTCTGAGTCGACACTCTGGCTGGGCGAGGCATATTACCGCAAGGGTGACTACGATCAGGCCGTAAGAAATTACGACATCTTCCTGCGCGAGACCCCGTCCTCTAACTCCAACCGCTCGCTGGCCCTCTATGACCTGGGGTACGCTCATTTCGCCCGCAAGGATTTTGCCCGTGCCCGCGATAATTTCAACAGTTATCTCAAATCGCTCGGCAAAGGTAAGACTCCGGCCGATGTCACCGCCCTCAAGGCCGACGCATACAACCGCCTGGGCGACTGTGCATATTACACCTCTGATTTCACCGGGGCGGCCGCCCTCTATGACAAGGCTGTCGAGGCTGCGCCTGATGCAGCCGACTACCCGATGTTCCAGACCGCCGTCATGCGCGGTCTCACACGCGACCATAAGGGTAAGATCGACGGCCTCGCCGACATGATGCGACGTTTCCCATCATCGGCCCTCATCCCCTCGGCTCTGCTCGAGACCGGCGAAAGTTACTCCGAACTGGGTGACAACACCAAGGCCATCGCGACATACGCCGAACTCTCGCGCCGTTTCCCCTCGACAGCACAGGGGCGTCAGGGCGCACTGCTGCTGGCTATCGCACGCCTCAACTCGGGCGATACCGATGCCGCCATTACCGCCTATAAGCACGTCATCTCGACTTATCCCACATCTGACGAGGCACGCGCCGCCGCCGATGACCTCAAGCATATCTATGCCGACCGCGGTCAGCTCGGTGAATACACCCGCTATATCGCATCCGTACCTGATGCACCTAAGCTCGAACGGGGCGAACTGGCCATGCTGCAACTCGAGGCGGTCGAGAAAGCCAACGAGGCCGGGCGCGAAAACGATGCCCTGCGCCTGGCTCAGGAACTGGTAGACACATACCCCGACTCACCCCAGGCCGTCTCGGCGTTGGCCATCATAGCCCCCATCAAGGAGAAACAGGATAAACCCGCCGAGGCACTGGCGGCTTACACGCTGCTCGAATCAAAGGCCTCTAACGAGATAGACATCAACAACGCCCGCATGGGTATCCTGCGCCTCAACCGCGATTTGGGCAACGATGCCGAGGTACTCGAGGGTGCTGATCGTCTGCTCGGGTCTTCATCTTTGGGCAGCGATGACCGCAATGAGGTCATGCTCATAAAGGCTCTGGCCATGCTCAACACCGGCGACAACGCCGGCGCTGACCCGATACTCTCATCCTTAGCCGAGAACCCCTCGACCCTCATCGGGGCTAAGGCGGCCTATTATCTCGCACAGAGCTATTTTGACCGCGGCAAACGTGACGCCGCCCTCGTCAGGGTCAACGCCCTCATCGACTCAAACACCCCCCAGGAATATTGGCTCGCACGCGGATTCATACTGCTGAGCGACATCAAACGCGCCGCCGGCAACTCATTTGAGGCCGACGAATATCTGCGCTCGCTGCGCGACAACTACCCCGGAGAGGAACCTGACATATTCAGGATGATCGGCACCAGACTCGCCGAATGACCGCTATAAAGCAGATTGATCGCTATTTAGCCCAATGATCGCCCTTAAAATGACTGCAATGAAACGACTCCATATCCTCCCCCTCATACTCCCGGCCATCTCGCTCACCGTCGCCGCCCAGGATCTCAACAAAGAGATCACCATCGACCGCGACATCATACCGGCGCAGCGTGCCGCCGCGCGCCCCGTCGTGTTCCCCGGTGTCATCCCCCCCAAGGTTGATCAGGTGACACTCCCCATCGGCGAGACCGGCCTGTCGACACAGCTCACCCCGGCCCTCGGCCATTACGAACCGGCCGGTGACGGCGGTGCGTACCCCCTGACCCCTTACCGCGGATATGTCGACTTGGGGTATTTCCCCGCCGCCGACCTCGGTCTCTCGGCAGGCTACGCCCTCATCGACAAGAGCAACACCGCCCTTAATATTTGGCTGCAGGGTGACAACCGCAGCTATAAGGGTGGAGATGAAGACTTCGGATACAAAACCCTCGACCTGACCGCCGGAGTTGGATTTAAGCAGAAAACCGGCCGTTTCAATACCTTGTCATTCTCGACCGATGTATCATACTCGACCTGGTCAATCCCCGGGACTGACAAGAATCCCGCTAATCTGCGCTGGAACATCGCAGGCGACTTTGACGGGCGCTCAGGCGACCGATTCACCTACGGCATCGGGGCATGCTTCGGCATCCTCGATAACAGCGGCGACGACACTAAGGCTGTCAACTATCTCGACGGCCTCAAGCTCGTCAATCAAAACAAGATCGGTTTCAACGCCCGCCTGCGCTACTCCCTCTCAGGCCCGACAGCCGTTGGCCTGCGTGTCGAGGGGAGTTTTCTCGACTACAATACCTTCCTGACACCCGCGATGTTGACCGCGGCCCTCCCCTCGGCCATCGCTGAGAAACCCGCCGGAGAGACACTCGGGCAGATCGACTTCCTACCCTCGGTGAGCTATAACGGCGGCAGCTTCTACGGCCGGGCCGGTGTGCGCGCTGGCTTGTCGGTCAATTCGGGCAACAGTTTTCACATCGCCCCCGACATCTTGCTCGGTGTCAACCCCGACGCCCGCTTCGGCGCATGGCTGAGACTCGGCGGCGGTGTCAACCCCAACGATCTCGCCGACCTGCTGCTGACAAGCCGCTATGCCGATCGCCGCGTGGCTTACGGATTCTCAAACATCCCCGTCAACGGGCAGGTAGGTGTACGCATCGGCCCGTTCAGCGGTGCGGCATTGATCCTTACCCTTGATTACGCGGCTGCAAATGACTGGCTTATGCCCCTGCAAGTAACCGAGGGCGCACCCGTCTACAATCTCTTCACCCCCTCTAAAATCAGGGCATGGAAGATGGGAGCATCCTTTGACTGGCAGTGGCGCAAACTCCTGACCTTGGCTCTGGCGTATGAGTATAATCCCGGCAACGGCGACTCTGACGCATGGCTCTATTGGCGCGACCGCGCCCGTCACATAGCCGGCACGACTCTCACCGTTACCCCCGGAGAACTCTGCCAACCGCTCACCCCGCTGTCGGTCAACGTCAGCTTCACCGCCCGCATCGACCGCCGTCAGGCCACCATGTCAGATGGTGCGTATGAGTTTATAAACGATCAGGACTACATACAACACCGTCCATACCAAGGGTATTATGACTTAGATGACATGACCTCGCTCAGCGCCGGCGCGTCATGGCGCTTTACTGGCGCCCTGACGGTTTTCGCCCGCTTTGACAACATCCTCGACAACCGCGCCAAACAGATTTTCGGTATTCCCGCCCAAGGCTTTACCGGTCTGGTGGGCCTCGGATATAAATTCTAATCACTGACTCCACTGTTACGCCATGTTTAAGCCCCGTCTGCTGCGCGAAACCGCCGAAATAGCACTTACTGAAATCAAACGGTTTATCGAACCGCGCATGGTCGAGGAGTTCTCGCTGCGCCGTGTGTCAGCACCGCTCTATCTCCCCGTTTCCTCAGGTCTCAACGACCCCGGCGATGCCGTCAGATTTACTCTCCCCTCGACACGCGAGGAGGTCGAGATCGTGCGCGGTCTCGACCGCTGGCTGCGCTCTCAGCTGGTCAGATATGACATCGCCCCCGGTTTTGGCGTCTTCACCGTCATGAACGCCATACGCCCCGATGTCACCGAGACAGCCACCGGTACACCGCACATCGGCGCATGGGCATGGCAACAAGCCATCAACCCCGATGACGCTAACCTCGAACTGTTATCGGCTGTCGGTAAACGCCTCTACACAATCCTGCAAAAAACCGAGGAGATGATCCTTGAGCGGTTTCCCCATCTCAAGGCCACTCTGCCACAACGATACACCGTTATTACCCGTCAGCAGATCGCCGAGGAGAACCCCGGCGCCTCACCCGAGCGACAGGCATACGAGTATCTCCATCGCCACACCAACCGTGCCGTCTTTATCATCGACAACAATCTCACCGGCACCCTGATGGTCTGGAATCCCGTGAGCCGCTGCGCGCTGTCCCTGGCCGACATCGCCTGCGCAAACAACCCGCACAAAGTTAATATCGGCGAGCGCCCGGTGGTTAATGCCGGAGACAGCCCCGTCACCTCAGTCGGCGGCACACTCTATCGCGACCAGCTCGCCATGCAGATCTTACATCAGCCCCACTTATTGAGATAAGGGCAGTCAGGGGCTTTAAGGTCTGATAAGTCTGATAATCACCATATCAGGCTTATCAGACTAATTGGCCTTATCAGACTAACAGCCCCCCTCTGTTAATAAAAAACGTCCCCCGGCCTTCACAGGTCAGGGGCACGTTCCCTTTCCGGTTTCCCGGAAAGATCTTTAACTTAATTACTAATATACTCTTATATTTAATAAAAGTATGCTTTTGTGAACCGGCGGGGGAGCGTCCCCCGCCGGGGATTATATGAGTTGACGTGTATCTTGTCAAACTTGACAGATGTCAATGTCAGTTGACGGTGTCAAGTTTATTTGACGAGGATCTTGTCGACCTTGGTGCCCTGACGACGGATATAGATGCCGGGGGCAAGGTTGTCACCGCTGACGCGGTAACCCTCGAGGTTGAAGTACTCGACAGGTGCGTTAGCGTCATCAGCCGCTACGTTGGCGACACCGGCCACTGTCTCGTCGGTGACAAGTTCCGAGGGAACAACCGATTTGTCGACGCTGAACATGTCGTAGTAGGGCTTGTCGGGCGTACCGCTGGTGAACGAGTTGCTCGGGGTAAGCCCATCGGCGCGCGCAACAACGCGACGTGTCATGGCACGGCCTGCTTTTGCCATTGCCTTAGCCTTGGCCTTGGCTGCACGCTTGGCGGCTGCCTGCGGGTCGGTGGGCTGGGGATCAGGCTCACGGTCGGTAGAGGTGTAACCGAAGTGTACGTCGGCTGTCACAGGGAGATAGACATAATAGTCGACATGGATATCGATGGGATTATTCTCGGTGAAAGCTATCTTCTTATCAGCGGGAGTGATACCACGATTCTGGCAATAGAGGTGGTGTAGGTGGAGTGCCAGTGTGTTGTTGATTACATGGGGATCTGCCTCGTGATCATCGGTAGTGATCGGATGAGTGAGCATGTGCCAGGTATTAGCCTCGTGACGGGGGAGCGTAACGTTATATTGCTCCTCAACAACCGGCAGGAACTGATCGAGTTTAGTCCCCGTGGTCACAGGTGTACCCCAGTGGTAAGCGTTGAGGAACTGCTGGTCGAGATCGTGGATCTTGTTGTTGAGCTCAGAACGGGTAATGGTTGCCTGATAGCCCATGTAGGCGGCAAACAGGCGGCGTTTGCCATCGACACCCTCACCCGTGGTGGTGGGGATACCTAACTGACGATAAACCTCATCGTCATCTGTGTCGATGATGTGCTGGTTGACGACAATCACGTCGAGCACGTCGACACCCATGTCACCACCCTGAGACGTCTTGTTGTAGCCATAGAATGGGTAAACCACTACGTCATCCTCGTTATCGTAGATATTCTGCGAAGAAAGTTTGGGCAGATACTGGTCGGCCATTGATTTGAAGCGGCGGCTCTGTGAGCGTGAGAATGTCATACCGGCCGACTGATAGCGCACGGTGGCGGTGATGTTGTCGGTGGCCTTACACTCGCGGGGTGTGAAACCACGCAGGGTGCGGTAGCCGGTGTAGTCTTCGTCAGTCGGACGTTTGGTCAGCTGAGCTGCGGCATTACCCTTATAGATAAGTGTCAGAGTGTTGGTCTTGGTCCAGATGCAGTTGGCCGGATCATCGAGCTTATAGATGTCATGTATTACCATAACGGGGTTACCATCGGCATCCTTGATCTCATTGCCATCCTCGTCGACGGCAGGATGATCATCGGTCGAATCGCGGTCGACGGTATAAGCGTCGCCCTGCTTACCGGGATTGAAGGGGAAATAATCCTTGCCGTGAGTATTGAAGATGATGTCGATCATAAACTCGTTGAGGTAGGGATACTCGACTTCCTGCTCGGTGGTCATACCGCCCAGATGGCGGGTGTTGTTGACCCTCACATTCTTAGCCTCGATAACCTCGATACCGGGCACAAAGTCGATATGGGGGTTACCGGGTTTGAA
>CAMWLR010000029.1 GCA_947175215.1 uncultured Porphyromonadaceae bacterium | reverse complement strand
ATTCATAAAAAATTCGGTTTAAATAACTATCATAAAAATAATTATTTAAACCGACAAGATTATTTGTGTTATCTTGATATATTTTGATTATTTACATAGCTGATACTATTAAACGAATCACTGGAACGTTTGGAACAATTAGGTGATGGGTATTACGCAGGACATATGGAATGTTATATTAAGAGAGACTCTCTTTTGATATCCATTGATGAAACTGCACTTAAAAAAACTGAAAGAAACGTAGTGGATATGATAACCCCCGGAGACTGATCGGATGATCGGTCTCCGGGGGCGGCTATTTGTCAGGGTCAGTATATCAGTGTTTCAGAAAACGCTTGGTGGCTGTGAAACGGGGGCTACTGGCCACGGCGACGTAGATACCGTCGGGGAGAGTGTCGACACTTACCGTCGGGGTGTTGCTCTGTCGGATCAGCATGCCGGTGAGGGTGTAGATGCTGATGGTGTCGGCTTCGGCGCACTCGATTGTCGTGCCGTTGTAGCTGATTGTGTCATCGGTCATATCAACGGCTACCTCCTCGATACCTGAGTTGATGGGGCTGAGACCGGTCGATGTCGCACGCAGGTAGTAATCCAGTCCGCCCTGGATGGGGTAGTCGGGGAGCTGCTGGCCGCGATTCCAGTTGTTGAGAATGATATTGTATTTACCGGTGGTTTCGTTGTGACCGAATACTTTGTATGTCACGCCGTTGATGGTCTGCTGGTCGATCGGTGCCTGGCCGGGCCATGCGCCCCATATCTCTTTGTCGCCGTAGGCATAAAGACCGAGCGCGTCATATCCGGTGTTGTCTTCGATATAGATGTGCCAGTCATAAGCGGGGACAGGTTCGGGAATGGCCTCGATGTCTACATTGTCGATGGCAAGGGCGGGTGCTCCCTGACAATCGTTGCCTGAGGCCACAGATATGTTCCATGCGAGATAGAGATCGAGACCCGGAGCGAAGTCGACGGGGAGGTCAGATGACACGGTGACTGTCTCGATGGGCACTTCGGCCGATCCGGCGGTGGCTGCCGATGCGGGGAAGTTTGTGGTGAAGTCTGCGGGGGCGGCTGACCAGTTGCGCCCGTCGACAGAGGTGTAAAGGGTTACATTGAAGCCGGCAGCGTTGTTGCCGTCACGATATTTCTCGATGTCGTATGAGAGCTGCAGGGCGGTGTACTTTTTAGAACCGTTGTTGAGCAGGTGGGCGTAGACGTTGACGGCGCGTGTGCCGTTGGCGACACCGGTGGTGATGCCACCCACTGCACGGTCATCGGCATCCGGGCCGAAGTTCCATACACCGTTCTTGGCATTTGAGGGGAGGCTTACGCCGCCGGCGTAGGTGGTGTGGTCGAGGGCGGTAAGGAAAGAGCCGACGGCGCGGGGCGAATCGGTGCGGTCGATTCTCCATCCCTCGGGGAGTATGGCCTCGGCTGCCTCACCGAGGGTGTTGAAATCCTGGGCATAGGTGGTAGAGCTGTTGTCAAAGGAGATTGACGGCAGGGTCTCCATCTCGGTGACTGCCGATGCTACTTTTACAACAGCAGTCTTCTCAAATCCCGCACCTTTGACGGTGACGGTGTATTCGCCGGGAACGGTCGATGTAAATACGCCCTCGGGGGTGACTGTGGCTTTATCGTCGGTGAGGGTGTACTTGATCTCCTGTGCGGGGAGCTCGAGGCCGAATGAATCCTTGACTGCTGCTTTGATCTTGACAGTCGCGGTGTGGTGGTTGACTGTCTGTGAGAACTCTGACATCGCTTTATGGGCAGCCTCGCGCATAGCGGTGGCATTGGTGGCAGAAACGGCGGCGGGGGCGTAGGTCAGTGTACGGGGGTCTTCGTTATAGATCAGTTCATATTCCATGCAGGCGGCCATGTAGGTACTCATGTCGGTGGGATGGCGGTCATCCTGAAACCATGCGGCGAGGCCGTCAGCACCCGAGGCATCGAACGTGTTCTGATATGCCAGCATTACGGGGCAGAGGATGATGCCGAACTCATCGGCCACGGCACGGTAGTTGGCCATGAAGATCTCGTTGAAAGGGGTGAAGTTACTCCAGTCGCCCGAGTATGCCCAGTTGACGGGCATGATTATCACGGCATTGGGGTTGGGGCAATATTCACGGATATAATTGACCCAACGCTCGACGTTGTTGCGGAATGTCGTGAGATCTGTGCGGGGCAGTGAGCTCTGTTCCTGCAGGATGATGTGACTCCAGGGCTGTGAGCGTACCATCATCTTGGCGCCGGGGAGACCGTCGGCGGCCAGGCCGTCACCTTCATCCCAGTGTGTGGCCAGTGATTTTCCTAACAGGGTGTGCTTGACCCACTCGGCGTCCTTGCCGGCCGAGGCGGCCATGGCGTTGAACATCGCGCTCTGATCGTTATAGTGTATCAGGGAGTTGTTAAGCGAGAGGATGCGCACGGCGGCGGGGTTCTGCGGTACGAGGATGGTGTATTCGGGAGTGACGGTGAGCTCTGATGCTTCAGCCTCGACGGGTGTCAGTGAGTATGAGCCTGTGCCGTCAGGGAGGATAGAGACCGTGATGTCATAAGTGCCGGGGGATGTGGCGATCTTGCCGGTAGCACCCTTGATGAGTGAGCCTGCGAGGGGAGTGGGGTCGGTGGCGTCATTCTGCAGACCCCATGCGCCGGCCATGCCCGGACGCTGATAGATCATCCAGTGTGACAGACCGTCCTGGCCGGCGCGCAATGATACACGACCCTTGAATGTCCCGGTGGCATCGTCGAGTTGCAGCTTGCCGTCGGTGTTCATATAGTTCCACCCGTTGAAGTCGCCCACCATATATATAGAGGTGAGTCCCTCCATACTTTCGTTGGGATATAGAGTGAGGGTGGCGATGCCGTTCTCGATAGTGAGGAGAATGCGCGAGCAGTTATATGTGTTGCCGCCGCATGATATATTGTCATCTACACCCAGGCTGAGTGTATAGGGCTCGCCCATTATAATTGATGTGCCGTTAGATCCGTAGTTGCAGGTCGAGCTCCATGAGGCGTCGGCTATTTTGAATGAACCTGAGATGAGTTTGTCTTTGAGTTCAAAAGTGGTCTCAGAGAGTTTGTTGAATTCCCACTCCTCTACGGCATCCCAACCGTCGATACCGCGGATATAGATTCCCGAATGATTGATTTCAGGAACTTCGGGATCTTCCCAGTCGGGGTCAGAATCGGCAAAGGTGGCATTGATGGCAATATCGTCGAGAGCGAGGCCCGGAGCCTTGTCGGGAGTGGAGCCTGAAGCTACCGAAATATTCCATGCGAGATAGAGTGACTGGCCGGGGAGGATGTGGGTGCGGAGCGCGCGGTTGCTCACCTCGGTTGTCGAGATAGGTACGACGGCTGCGCCGGCAGTCTCATTGTCAGGTTCAAACAGGGTCTGGAAGTTTTCGCCGGCATCTTTCCAAGTCTCACCGTCGGCTGAGGTGTAGAGCTGCACGCGGAATCCGGCTGTGTTAGCACCCTTGCGGTATTTCTCGATATTATACGACAGGTCGAGCGAAGTGATGATCTTGTCTGCATCATCGTTAGATAGAGCGGTCATGACGCTTATACCGCGTGTGCCGTTGGCGACTGTGGTGGTCAGACCGCCGACAGCACGGTCATCGGTGTCTGCGCCAAAGTTCCATGTACCGTTCTTTGCGTTGGAGGCGAGGCTGACACCGCCGCTGTACATCACCTCTGACGAGGCTTCGGCCCACGCGCCCACACGGCGCGGTGCATTGAGGTTACGGTCGACACGCCAACCCTCGGGGAGGGTCAGCGTTGCCTCGCCGTTGCTCCACATTGAGTTGAAATCCTGGGTGACTGCGGGCTGCGAAGGGGTCAGTCCGATAGATGCCGCCGCCGGGGTCAGAGAGGCGAGCCCGATAACAGAGGCAGACAAGAGTAAAGTCTTGATAAAATTCATGACGTTATTTAAGGTTTGCGTATAGTTATCACAGATTGGTGCGACAAAATTATCTTCATTATCTTACGCGCGCAATCGTGTAAAAATTAAATAAAGAGATGTATAGAAATCAATTATCAGTGTATCAGTCGTATAGCGAGATGAATAGCCCCTTAAAATCAAAATATGATTCAAAAAAAGGCGTGCCTCCCGGTAAGGAAGACACGCCCGTTTTTTATGAGTGTATGTCAGATGTTATCTGAGGTAGATCTTGGTGGTGTTGACGATGTAGAATCCGGGGGCGAAGTCGCGCAGCGCGGTGACACCCTCGTTAACGGGGCATACTCGGGTGCGGCCGTCAATCGAGGTGACGGTGACAGTGCCTTCAACCGGTGACTCTATTATTATGGCGCCGCCGTTGGTGTAGATGCGTACACCGGGGGTAACGGTCACGTCAGTGAGGTCTGAGCGGAGGAATCCGTCTTTATTGTATATGCCGTAGTTGACTGCCGCGAGATCTGATGTCTGGGGCTGTCCGTTGCCGCCGTTGAATATGATCATCGGGGTGACGAGATTATCAGAGGTAGTGAACGATACTTTGAAGAGATCACCCGCGGGGGTCATCTTGGTGCCGGGCCAGCCGCCGAGGTAGTTCTTGTTACCGTTGCCGGCGTCCCAGAAGTATGCGTAGACAGTAGACCAGTTTGAGGCTGAGTTATCAAAGTAGTAAACATACTCTTTGGTCTCGCCTACGGGGGGAGTGGGATCGTCGGGTATGTCACCGGCGCCCTCGATGGTCTTGACATATCCCGAGAGGTTGTAATAACCGCCGTTGACAAACTTAAATCCGTCTTTGTCGGTTTGCTCGTTGCCGTTGCAGCTGAGGATCAGCTTGGCGTCAGCCGGGATCTTGCCTGAGCCGGTATATGTCCACTTATAGACGTTGTTGCCCAGGTATACCATCTTCTCGCCGGGCCATGTGCCGCCGGTAAAGTTGGTGTTGCCGCCCCAGAGCCATACATGGGCCTGTGGCCAGTATTCATGTTCGAGGAAGATAGCCTGCTCACCCTCTGACATGGCGGGGGTGACGGGTGTCTCAGGCTCTTCGCGTACACCGGTGGTGCCGCCGATGGGGTTATCGGGGCGCAATGTCCAGTTGTCGTCAGGCATAGTCTCATCGGGCCATGTTGTCCAGGGTTTGTCGACCGAAGTGGTGGCGTAGAGGTATTTGCCGTCCTCACCGACCTTGCCGGGAGCAGGGGTCTTGGTGGTGTCGAGCACATATACGCGCAGGTTACCTTTGCCCGAGCACTTGACTGTGAGTGAGCCGTCGGTGACGGTCTTGACATCGCCGGTGATTGCGTCGACATAGCGACCGTTGAGCACGCCGGTGAATGTCGCGTCACCGCTGATGGTCACCAGTACGTATGAGTCGGTGGTGGCGTCGGTATAGCGGCGCTTGAATGCCATCTTGCCCGAGCAGCCGTCGTTGCTGTACTGACCCTTGCGCAGGGCGGGGACAGCCGCGCGGATTTTGTTGAGGCGCTGGATGTGCAGTGCCAGGGGATATGAGAGAGTTGAGGCCATGTTGCCGGTGGCTCCGTTATACTCGGCAAAGTCGGTGACATTAACGTCACCCTCGATGTAGCCGCCGAAGTATGCACGGCCGGTATCCTTGAGAGCGAGCACGGCGCCTTTGTCGATGTCCTTACCCTTTTGGAACTCGACCTCCGAGCCGTAGTAGATACAGGGGATGCCGCGGAAGGTGAACATCAGCGAGAGGTTCTCGGCCCAGGTGTCCTGGCTGCCTTTGAAGCGGTAGTTGCTGTCAGGGGCGTAGTCATGCGAGTCGACATACACCACGTTATAGGTGGCGTCGTTATAGAGGTCATCCTGGCTGCGCACACCGTATGCGCCGGCGGCCGAGTTAAAGTTCCAGTGCATGGCAAAGTCGATCACGCTCAGGCCCGAGTAGTCAGAGTAATCGGGGGTGTGGTAATCGTTGCCGTTGAGACGGGCGTTGTTGCTGTGGCGCAGGATAGAGGCGGCGTGACCTTTGTCATCGGCGGCTGATTGCAGCACAGACTCCCAGTTGGTATGGCCCTGGACGGTAAAGAAATCCTGTGAGCCCTCGGTGGGGGTGGGGATGGCCACCACGTTATCCCATGACTCGGGATTCATATCCCAGGGGTAATCTTTATTTTCTTTCCAGGTATAGTAGCAGGGTGAGCAGTTATAGTTGTCGCCGCGATAGATGACCTCCATCGAGCGGGCACAGACCTCGCCGTACATAAAGAAGGGGGTGTTGCCACGCTTGGCTTTAGCCTCGGGCGAATCGGCGGCTGCGAGGAACTGGGGGAGGAACATTTTGTTGAATGCCAAACGTGGAATGTGTCCGGCAGTGTCGATACGGAATCCGTCGACACCCATCTTGATGAAGCGCGAGTAGCACTCGACAAGATAGTTGGTCACGCGGGGATTCTCGGTGTTGAGGTCGACACAGTCACCGGCGATCTGTCCCCACCAGCGTGAGGGGTCGTCCCAGTCAAACCATGCCTTGTGGTGATAGAGGTTGTGTATGTCTTTGTTTGTGAAGTCTGAATTTTTCATCAGGGCCAGACGCGAGCCATACTGGTCGGCGGGCCTGAGCGATGCATAGTTGTCGGGCAGCAGACCGCCGTTGCTGACAGTCAGGGGGATCATCGAGGCGTTGATGTCGGCCAGATCGGCTGAATAGTCCTTGGTGAACATCGGGCAGAGGTTGGTCTCGCCGAAGTTGCCGGTGTGCTGGATGACGATGTCGAGGATGAGCTTCATACCCCGGCTGTGCACCTCGTCGATGAGCTGTTGGAAGGCGACATCGGCGCCTGCGGCGTCGGCATTCTTGTCAACATAGCGGTGATCGACCTTAGAGAAGTCCATCGCGTGATAGCCGTGATAGTCGAGTCCCGAGCCGTTCTCGACAACGGGGGTAATCCATACGGCAGTGAATCCCAGAGCCTTGATGTAATCAAGTTTCTTGATCAGGCCTTTGAAGTCACCGCGCCATTCGGGGTCTTTGACGTTGAGCACACCGTCCCAGCAATAGACATTGTTGTCGGGGTCGCCGTCATAAAACCTGGTGGTCATGGCAAAGTAGATGGTTTCGTCGCGGAAGTCATCACGAGATCCGACAAACGTGTCTGCATACGTCATACCTGCTGATGACGCCATAAGGGCGCCCAGGAGCAAGCGGTTTGCAATTTTCATAAAACAGGTAAAATTTTAAGGTGAGAATGTAAGTAAATAAAACAGTTAAGTTTATATTATATGTGAATAATGATCTTATTGATATTTAAGGTATTTCGAACCGATGTCAGAACGGATTGAACCTTATAGGCAGAGCCGTCTCAAGGCCGGTAAACGGATCGGGGCGACGACTGTCATAGGCCAGGCGTCCGTTTACCCATGTCTGCTCTACCTTAAAGTTAAGGGTGGTGTCGGCGTATGGTGTCCAGCCGCATGAACTGATGACATCGCTGTTTTTTATTACCTCACAGGCATCGGGGTTGACGATGACCAGGTCGGCCCAATAGTGGATGCGGATAAATCCGCGACGGTCGACACCATAGAGCAGTGCCGGATTGTTACACATCTTCTCGACCACACGCTCGTATGTGAAGTGTCCCTCGCGGGCAAGTTGGAGCATCAGCGGGAATGTGTATTGCACCGAGGGCATACCGGAGGCCGCTGTCAGAGCGTTGCCCTGCTTCTGTGACCGCAGATGGGGGGCATGGTCTGAGGCGATGATGTCGATGCGCCCGTCATTGACGGCGTGCAACAGGGCCTTACGGTCGTCATCGGTCTTGATAGCGGGGTTACATTTGGTCAGACCGCCGGTGCGCCCGACCGACTCATGGTCAAACATCAGGTAGTGGGGGCAGGTCTCGGCGGTGATACGCTTGTTTTGCACCGAGCCGGGGAGCAGGTTGTCAAGTTCATCGGCGGTGGTGATATGCAGCAGGTGGAGTCGCGCGCCGGTCTCGCGGGCGAGGCTTATAGCGTGTGATGAGGCTGCGATGCAGCCCTGGCGTGAGCGCACCAGGTGGTGCAGCCCGACAGGAATGCCGTCAGGATATTCCGCCGAGAGTTTTTTGCGAGCCTCGGCAATATGTTGCTCACTCTCGGCATGACAGGCTATCACACCGCGGAAGTTTCTGAACAATGTCGAAATCGTAGAGTCATTATCGACCAGCATATTGCCCGTCGATGAGCCTAAAAACAGCTTGACACCCGGCAGGCGGGTGGCATCGGCCGCGAGTATCTGGTCGATATTGTCATTAGTGACACCGAGAAAAAATGCATAGTTTGCCACCGAAGACTCAGCTGCCAGATGCAGTTTCTCCTCCCAGGCCTCGAGGGTCGTGGTGGCCGGGATGGTGTTGGGCATATCAAAGAATGATGTCACGCCGCCGGCGACCGCCGCGCGGCTCTCGGTGGCGATGTCACCTTTCTCGGTCATGCCGGGATCGCGAAAGTGGACGTGCTCGTCGATCACGCCGGGGAAGACCATCTTTCCCTCGCAGTCAACGATGTCATACTCCTCGGGGTTTATTTCGCTCGTGTCGATGCGGCCGCATCCGACGTGCTGTATGATGCCTCCGGCGACCTTGATGGTGCCGATAAAACGGAAACCGTCATTAAAAATGAGACCGTTGGTAAATAAAATTGGTTTCATAGAGCGAGCAAATCTGAGGGTATATATCTTGAGTTATTCCGGTTATCTGTCAATATGAGTGGTCAGGCCTCTGTGTCTGACGGGTTGACTACTGCCTTGGGGTATTTGCGCGTCCAGGATGAGATCTTGAGTTTCATCACGCCGAAGAACGCTTCGCTGAATATCCCCGATGACATTTTGCTCGTGCCCAATACGCGGTTTACAAAGATAATGGGCACTTCGCCGACTTTGAATCCGCATTTTGACGCGGTGAATTTCATCTCTATCTGGAATGCGTACCCTTTGAAGCGTATCTTGTCGAGCTCCATCGTCTCAAGCACTTTACGGCGGTAGCAGCAGAATCCGGCCGTAGTGTCGGCCACCTTCAGACCGGTGATAAAGCGCACATATTTCGACGCGAAATAGCTCATCAGCACACGTCCCATAGGCCAGTTGACGACATTTACGCCGGTGATGTACCGCGACCCTACAGCCACATCCATCTTACCCGAGTTGCACGCATCATAGAGTTTTAGCAGATCCTGGGGGTTGTGAGAGAAGTCGGCATCCATCTCAAAGATATATTCATATCCATTGTCGAGGGCGCGTTTGAATCCGGCGATATACGCCGTGCCCAGACCGAGTTTACCCTTACGCTCAAGCAGGTCAACCCGACCGGGATGCTCCTTGATCTTCTCCTTGACGATTGCGGCGGTGCCGTCAGGCGAATTGTCATCGACAACGAGCACGTCAAAACGTCTGGGCAAAGCCAGCACTGCGTCGATAATCGCGGCGACGTTCTCCTTCTCGTTATAGGTCGGTATAATGACTACCGATTCGCTTTTCGATTCCAATTCTGCGGGGATTATAGATTTCGATGTCACAAAGTTACATACTTGTTGCAAAATTACCAAACTAATCACCCCTAAAAATACCCCCATCCCGCCAAAAACTGTAAACCCCATCCGATTTATTTTCCAAAACGCCTCCGTTACTCTCTGTGACAGCCGGTATCCTTTATAAGATATCACCATTGAGTGTCACCGTCGGCTGACCAATCCCCTCATCTTACAATCATCCGATCGGGCATATCTATGAAAGATTCTTTTCGGTGCAATCGAGGCCCTGCATCAACTGCGTCAGGCGGGATTTGTGTACTCTGTGAAATCCGTGGGAGATTATTTATAGGGGATGGCGGAAGATGACGAGGTAAACATTGTAGACCAAGGAGATAAGTGTAAAATTCGCGATTCGCCAATTGCTAATCAGGGGTGTCGGATTAGGAGGGTAGATGCCGGGTGGTCAGAGGATGCGGCAGGCGGGGGAGAGGAGGGTGAGGCGGCGGGTGGCACGGGTGACTGAGGTGTAGAGCCAACGGTAGAAGTCTTTGCTATGGTAGGCTTCGGGGGGGATGTAGCCCATGTCGATGAAGACTGAGTCCCACTGGCCGCCCTGGGCTTTGTGGCAGGTGACGGCGTAGGCATACTTGACTTGCAGAGCGTTGAAGTAGGGGCATGCGCGCAGGGTGTCGCGCTGTGCCAATGGCGGTCCGTAATAATACCCGGCGTCGAGCAGGGTGTGGCGGCCGAGGGCTTCGAGCTGTTCGCGCGGTATGCCTGCCCCCTCGGTGGTGAGTGACGAGAGATTGACTTTGGCAGAGAGGCGTGCGCCGCTGTCGGGGAGGTATAGCATGACGTCGGCAAAGAGCATCATGTCGCGAGTCTCGGTCGAGGTTACTTCCTCGACGATGGCGATCTCGCCGTTGGCGAGGAATCCCGGCACGGGGATGGTGGCTGCGCCTGACCTGATGGCTGGAGCCTGCGGTGTGAGGTCATGGCGCGATAGTACTTGCGGTTGCTCGAGCATCCACATCTCGACCCCCATCTGTATGCCGGGGCGGTTGTTTTTGGCAGCTTCCTCTTTGAGTTGCTGACGGTGGCGGTTGGGCCAGTAGTAGTTGTTTTTGGATATGAGCAGGCGGTCACCTTTGACCAGTATCTCCTCGCGGTCGAATATCTGACGGCGTATGGCGAGGTTAAAGTCGAGGGCGCGGCGGTTAGAGCGTGTGATGAGGATGGTCGAGTCTTCGCCGTAGGTCGAGTATGATTTACCGAGCTCATCCTCCATCTCCTCGGGGGTGGCCAGGCAGATGTCCTGAAACTTGCTGACAGTCAGCTGCGGCTCGGGTAACACGGCCTCGGGGTTCTCGTCGAGCAGCTGCAGTTCATGCCGCAGGCGAGTGGCGTTATAAAGTATTCCCGAGCGGCGTTTCTGTCGCACGGTAGCGGTGATGGTGGCGCGGGTAACCCGCAGGCCTAACTCCTTGAAAGCCTTGGCCGTCATGGCCGGTGACTCGGTGCTCCCCACCGGGGGTAACTGAGCTGTGTCGCCGATGAGAATCAGTTTGCAGTTTTGCCCCGAATAGACATACATCACCAGGTCGTGCAGCAGGTTTATGCCGCCATCGTTACCCTCGCCGATCATCGATGCCTCATCGACGATAAAGACGGTGTTGATATGTGGGTTTTCGTTGAGCTTGCCCAGGGTCGGGGCACCGTCGTTGTTGAATGATGCCGATGAGTATATCTGGCGATGAATCGTGTGTGCAGGATACTTCGTGAGGTTGCTCATCACCTTGGCGGCACGCCCGGTCGAGGCCATCAGTATGGTGCGTGTGTTGACGTGGTGTAGGGTACGCACGAGAGCGCCGATCACCGACGTTTTGCCGGTGCCGGCGTATCCGTTTAGTATGAAGACCGAGTCGCTCGGGGTCTCGGCCGAGCAGAACCGTGCCAGAGCGGCGGTCAGTTTGATCTGCTGACCGGTGGGCTCAAAGGGCATCTCCTCGAGCATCAACTGACCGAACTCCGTGAGATCCATCTGTGTGATGCGGGGCTGTGTACTGATGTTATTTAAGAGACCATTCGGCGCCGTTACGCGTATCCTTGACAGCGAACCCGAGGGCAGCGAGCTGATCACGGATAAGGTCTGACGTGGCCCAGTCTTTGTTGGCCTTGGCCTTGCCGCGCAGATCAAGCAGCAGGTCTACCGCTCCGCGATAGGGCGCGAGGTTATCCTTACCCGATGCACCGCCGGCCTGCTCGTCGACGATGCCGAGGATGTCAAACAGGTATGTTTGGAACAGGTCGCGCAGGGCCTCGATATCATCGGCCGTTGCGCGGGCGTGGCCATCATTGATCTTGTTGACCAGCGAGGTTGCCTCAAACAGACGGGCGATTACCCCCGGGGTGTTGAGGTCATCATCCATACACTCCTGACACTCGCGGCTGAGGCGGCCGATCTCGTCGGTGACATCAGATGTGTCAGAGGGGGTGAGCCCGGCGATGTGGCGCCATCCGTCGAGCAGACGCTCAAGAGCTTTCTCTGACGCCTGCAACGCGTCGTTTGAGAAGTCGACGGTCGAGCGGTAGTGGGCCATGAGGATAAACAGGCGGATGGTCATGGGTGAGTAAGCCTTGTCGAGCTTGTCATGCGTGCCGTTAAAGAACTCATCGAGGGTGATGAAGTTACCCAGCGACTTACCCATCTTCTGCCCGTTGATGGTGATCATATTGTTGTGCATCCAGTAGTGCACCGAGTCATGGCCGTTGCAAGCCACCGTCTGGGCTATCTCGCACTCGTGGTGGGGAAATTTAAGGTCGATACCTCCGCCGTGGATGTCAAACTCCTGACCGAGATATTTCTCGCTCATTGTCGAGCACTCGAGATGCCAGCCGGGGAAGCCGTCGCTCCAGGGTGAGGGCCAGCGCATGATATGCTCGGGTGCAGCTTTTTTCCAAAGGGCGAAGTCGGCCGGGTGGCGTTTTTCGGCCTGACCGTCGAGGGCGCGTGTCTCGCTGAGCAGTTCGTCGATATTGCGCCCCGACAGTTTGCCGTAATGATAACGTTCGTTATAAGCGGGCACGTCAAAGTACACCGACCCGTTGCTCTCGTATGCGAGCCCGGTGTCAAGTATCTTCTTGATATACTCGATCTGCTCGATGATGTGGCCCGATGCGTGGGGCTCGATCGAGGGGGGCAGCACGTTGAGGCGCTCCATAGCCTTATGGTAGCGGTTGAGGTAGTGCTGCACGACCTCCATCGGTTCGAGCTGCTCTAAACGTGCTTTCTTGGCGATCTTATCCTCGCCTTCGTCGGCATCATGCTCGAGGTGACCCACATCGGTGATGTTGCGCACATATCTCACCTTATAACCCAGCCAGGTGAGGTAGCGGTATAGTACGTCAAACGTGATGGCGGGTCGGGCGTGGCCCAGGTGGCCGTCGCCATAGACCGTCGGGCCGCAGACATACATCCCCACGCGCCCCTCGTGGATAGGGCGGAAGATCTCTTTGTTTCTCGACAGAGAGTTGTATATCAAGAGGTTATTGGGTCGCATAGACAATGACAGGTGGTGTGGTTATGCCCGTAGGTGGTAATACCCGGGCGTGTTTAAGCCTGGAAGGGGTTAACATTGTTGCCGCCCTGGGCTACCTTGCGCTCGATTTCGCCGAAGGTATTCTCATATTTCTGGATATTGTCGCGCAGGGCGAAGAGGAGATTCTTAGCGTTCTCGGGATTCATGATCACGCGGGTGTTGACGCGTGCCTGGGGCATGTTGGGGCTTACGGCAATGAAGTCGATGAAGAACTCGCCGGGTGTGTGGGCGATTACGGCCAGGTTGGCGTAGTTGCCGGCAGCGATTTCGGGTGTGAGTTCTATCTTGAGTTCCTGCTGTTTCTTGTTATCTGACATGATAGTAATGTTTAAGATTAGTGAAATTAAATGTTTAATACAAAGTTAGCAAATAATATTCCAACCTGCAACTTTGTAAACTTTTTTTAAGCTTGCTGTCGCGCAAACTGCCATCGGGCGTGTCACTGTCAGTCTTGGGCCCTGCCCATGCTGAGTGTGTCATGCCTGACGGTCTGCTCAAACCTCGCGGGTGTCATAAATGTGTCAACGGTGTCGAGGGCGCCCTGCGACAGACGTTGCCGCAGCGGGCGGTCGGTGACCACCCGTTGGATGGCCTCGGCCATGGCTTTCTCGTCGCCGTCCGCGACGAGAAGCCCGTTGACGTCGTCTTTAACGGTGTATGGCATCGCCGAGTTGTCAAAGCAGATCACCGGCAGGCCGTGCGTCATTGACTCACATATCACCATGCCGTAACCCTCGAGCCGCGACGGGAATGTGAATATGTCTGCCTCAGAGATGATGCGCTGCAGCTCGTCGTCACTGACAAATCCGGTGAAGGTGACATCGAGGCCGGCGGATGTGACAGCGCTGTCAATCATTTGGCGGTATGAGGGGTCAACGCTTTTCCCGACCACGGTGAGCCGGCAGTCGACATTGTTTTTTTTGAGCAGGGACATAGCGTTGACAAGGTGTATTAGCCCCTTGCGTTGCTCGATGGTGCCGATATACAACAGGTTGCCGGGAATGGGCGATGCGGCGGGCGCCGATGCGGGGCGCTCGAAGGGTATCTGCCAGTAGCGTACCGAGTGACCGGGATACATCTTGCGTGTAAGGTCATCGATATAGGGGCTGGGTACTATGATTTCCGAGGCTTCGCGCAGGAATGAGGTTTCAAAGAACTTATACAGCTTCCTCCGCCATCCGTTGACCTGGTGGAATAGGAAATGGTGGTGCACCACCGCCGTCCTGACCCCTTTGGCACGAAGCTGCTTTATCAACGGGAGGAAGAAGACGGCCTGCGCGCTGTTAAAAATCACCAGGTCATACCCCGTCAACCGTGATGCCTGCGAGAGGTTGCCGAACATTGCCAGGTATTTTTTCCAACCTTGTGTGATGTTGTGCAGCCACACCCGGTCTACATCGAGCCCGGGGGTGTCTCGCATCAGTCTGTAAAGGTTGTCTTCGTATTTCTGCCCGCCGGTGACAATTTGCCCGTCGTTGCAGTAAAGGTACATTATCTTCATCTCTCTCGCGATAAGATTCTTGCGGGATTTCCCACGGCGGTAGCTCCGGCGGGGATATCTTTCACCACTACGGCACCTGCCCCGATGACTGCCCGGTCGCCGATGCTGACATTCTCCACGATGCAGACCCCCGGGCCGATATAGACATTGTCGCCTATCACGGCGGGTGTCGACCGGTTGCTGCCGATGGTTAGGTTTTGGCTGATGTTGCAGTTGGCACCGATGCGCGTGAGCGGATGTATGACGATGCCTATGCCGTGGCCGATATAAAGACCCGGGCCGATGTCGGTCTGAGGTTGTATCTGCAGGCCGTATTTGTTTTTAAGCCGCCTGTGCATCAGTTTGGCCGGCAGCCCGATGCCGGTACTCATCGGCAGCCGCGCCATTCTGAGCCAGAAACAGAATGCCGCGCAATGGTCACGGCAGACAAGGGCGTTGAGTATCATAGCCGCGCCGCCTCCGCCGGGGGTGGGCTGCCCGATAAGGTCGGCGGGCATGGCGGGGTGCTGGTGGCGATGCCAGTCGGCCAGGGCGTAATTCCAGGCTGTCTTTAACGTATATCTCATATTTGGTCAGGATGTTTGCCGGTGCCCCGGGCACAGGCGTGAGCGTATTTTCCCTGCGATGCTGCGGCGCATGTCGCCGTCGATGGCAAACAACCAGCTCAATGCGGCCAGGACGGCGGTCGAAAAGACGCCCATTGCCAACAGCAGCAGTATGTCGAAATCCCATCCGTGTGTCACCGCGGCCACTATGGCATAGGTCACACCGATTATCAACATCGGGGTGAAGATTCCCTTTAACCAGAAGCGACCGACCTTGAACGCCGACAGCTGCACTTTTAATATCAGCGAGTCGACATAGATGATCATAAACACCATGGCGATATGCACCATATAGATGACTGTGGGATTGCCGGTATATACCAGCAGAAACCACATCACGGGCAACTCGAGCAGAAAGAGCGTGCCCGAAATGAAGCTGATGCGGATGACGTTGCCGGTGGCGTGGATGCCGATGCCGATGACCGAGTGCATCAGTTCGCCGCAGACGGCCACGAGGGCCAGGCGGCAGAAGTCGGCCGTGTAGCGAGGCGGGTCGACGAGCCACAGTTCGAGCAGCTTGTCCATGCCGGTAATCAGCGGGATTATGAGCAGGCCGAGCAACAGCAGTGAGAAGCGGGCGCAGTTGTCGAGCAGCTTGAGCATATAGGGGTAATCACCCTTGGCGTATTGCTGTATTATCTGGGGACGGAAGGCCGTGATGACCGAGGCGGCGAAACTGTTGATGGTGGCCGAGACGGTGGCGCAGAGTCCTCCGGCGGCATTGAGTACCGTGCCGCCAAAGCGGTTGAGGATGACCAGCATCCCCTGGAAACGGGTGGTATAGCAGAGGTTGCCGTAGACATCCCATGAGCAGAATTTGAGCAGGCTCTTGACGATGCGGCTGTCGTTATGCCGCAGCGACCAGCGGCACTCGGCAAAGTTGCGCCGCCCGTAGATGATATACATCGCGGCCACGATCGCAGCGACCAAAAAGACAAGCGAGGCGTAGATCGAGAGGTTGTCGGCCGCGGCGATAAACTGCACCACCAGCACGATAGCGAGTTTGAGAAAGACGTTGGCCATAGCCACAAGGGCGTAATATCCCATACGCTCATGTGCCATTATGGCGGCGAGATATGGTATCTGGAAGATGGTGATGACGGCGGCAAGCACCGAGAACTGATATGTCCAGTTTGCGGCGGCCATCCTCTCGGGGGCAATCACCAGCTCGTTGTTGACATACCACAGGCCGACAGTCTCGGCCAACACAAACATCCCCAGGGCTATGGCGGCATGTACGGTCAGGGCCGCCGAGAATGTCTTGCGCAGCTTGGCGGGGTCACCCGCGCCGAGTTCATAGCTGAGAAAGCGCTGGGTGGCGCCGCTCATAGTGCCGTTGAGAAAACCGAGTATCACCACTATACCCCCCACGACGTTATACACGCCATAGTCGGCCACGCCGAGCACGTCGAGGATGACCCTCGATGTGTAGAGCGACACAAAGATGGTGAGCATCATCCGCCCGTAGAGGTAGATGGCGTTGCGGGCTATGCGGCGGTCGTTTTCGTTAGGCATATTGATTGTCTGAGGGGTACTCCTTGAGCGATTGCGGTTTGTTGGCCAGCAGCACTGTCGAGAATGACAGCGCGCCCAGGAATATGCCGAGATATGTAAACCATGAGTCGAAGCCGCCCACTCCGAATATCATGATGATAATGGCCACGTTGGTGTAATAGCCGGCGTAGCGCATACCCCTGAGAATACGGCAGATGCCGAAGATAAACCCAAACCATATCGCCAGGCCGATAAAGCCGAGGGTCAGCAGCACGCGCACCTGGGTGATCTCGACATCGGTCACCGCGCGGTACTTGAGTTCGGGATTCACGGCCGCGATCAGCTCATTGTCGATGATGAGGCCGGGCACCTCGGTGAGGTTGTCGATAAAGCCGTATCCGGTCCATTGCTTGCCGTCCTCAAAGAATTTTTCAAAGGCCGGTATCGCCTGGGCCATACGTCCGGTGCCCGCCTCAGAGAGGTCTTCGTCATCCTCGGCTGCGCTGAGGTCTGTAAACTGGTCGATGGTAGAGGCTATGCGCAGGTGTGACTGGCCGAGCTCTGTCTTTCCCATCGAGGCATCGACAAAATATAGCGCCGTGAATACCGCCACGGCCGCGATGGTGTATCCGATGTAACGTTTGAATGTCCCCTGGGCTAAGATAAAACCTAACACCAGGCCAAACAGCACGGTCGATGTGCGTGAGGCGAGCATCGCTCCGATAAGGAGTACCCACTGCCACCATCGCATCTTATAATATTTGGCCAGGGGGTAGATCAGCAACGCCCACGGATATAGACCGGGAGGGTATTTGCGGGGTATGCCGCCCGAAAGCACCGGGTCATACCACAGTGACTGTGTCCCCGCATAGTTGATCCATGAACATGGCACAAGCACCCATCCGCGGAGTACGTAGCCGTCGATGATATAGAATGCGCAGCCGATGATCATCAGTGAGAAAGTCGCCCGCCAGAAACGGTGGATGTCAAAACCCTCGCCCGAGAAGCATAGCAGCACAACGGCGAAGTAGCAGAATGACAGGTAGCCCATCATCTGTCGCAACTGATCCATGATACCCACCGATCCCCATTTGACGGCCATGATGACGGTGACCAGCGCAAACGCCGAGTAAGCGATGACGGTCTGTTTGACAGGACGCGTCTTGCGCAGCACGCACATAGCGAATATGGCTGTCGGGAAGAGGTAAAACATCACGTTTACCCCCCAGTCGATAGATGACATCGAGTAGGCATATCCCCCGGCGGTGAGGGTGAGCATGCTGATAAACAGTTCGCGATTGATCTTAAAGGCGCGTATCAGCAATATCACCACCAACAGGTTACCCAGCGGCATCCTGAGCCCGGTGAGTGACAGCGAGAGCATAAACAGCAGATTCCACAGCCACTCTGACAGGGGTATGTCGAAATACACCTTTCCCCGCGGCGTGTCATTGCTGACGGCGGCGGGGGAAGGTTGTGTATCCTGAGCAGGTGTGGCGAGGACGTTATTGGTCATTTGCTGAACAGCCCTTTGAGTTTGCCGAGAATTCCTTTCTTTTTACCGACGATATTCTTGCCGTGATCTTCGACCGAGCCGTATCCGTATCCATACCCGCGAGTCGTGGTGGTGCCGTTGACCACGACATTCATCTTGGGCAGACGGTCATCGTCATAGAGACTGTTGATAAACTGCAGGTCGCGGAATCGGGTGACGCCAAGACGGGTGACATAGATCGTCGCGTCGGCAAAGTCGGCTATCGACAGCGAGTCGCTGACCATCCCCACAGGGGCCGAGTCGATGACGACATAATCATAACGCTTGCCGGCCTCGATAAAGAAGTCTTTGAGACGCGGCTCAAGCAGCAGTTCGGCCGGATTGGGGGGTATGATACCGGCGGTGACCACATCGAGATCTTTAACCTCGCTGATGTGTTGCACGAGATTATTAAAAGTGACCTCGGGGCGCAGCAGATAGTTGGTCAGGCCGGGGTGATCAGACGGCAGATCGAGATACACCGACAGCATCGGCTTGCGTATATCGAGGCCGACGAGCAGAACCTTCTTGCCTTGCAGTGCCAGTGCCGCCGCGGTGTTGATGGCGATAAACGATTTACCTTCGCCCGACTGCGACGAGGTGACCATGATGGTGCTGTGGTCGTGTCCTTTGAGGATAAATTGCAGGTTGGTGCGTATGAGTTTAAACAGCTCGACGGTCGATGACATACTGTTGGGGGTCACCACCAGGTTCTTGCCTGCGCGTGATGTCGAGATCTCGCCGAGCACGGTGGGTGTGAGCTGACTCTCAATCTCAGAGCGCGACTCGGGCTTACCCCTGAGCAGTTTGCGGGTGAACAGGAATATAACGGGCAGCATCAGACCTAACACAAAGGCTATGGCAAGCAGCTTCATCTTGCCCATCGATACCGGCTTTGAGGGTACAAAGGCCGGGTCGACCACGATACCCTTTGAGACGGCGTTGGCAAGCATGACGGCGGTCTCTTCGCGCTTCTGGAGCAGCAGCAGGTAGAGTGACTGCTTGATATGCTGGTCGCGCTTGATGTCGATGATCTCACGCTCCTGACCGGGGATGTCACCGATGGTGCTCTGTGTCTGGCCCATCTTCTGACGCAGCTCGTTGACTATGGCAAGGGTGTTGTCATAGTTCTTGGCCAACGACACGGCGATGTTGGTGTGCATGGCGTCGAGCTGACGCTCGATGTTCTTGACCTGTAGGTTGTCACCTTTGGCGCCCGACATCAGTTGCAGGCGCTCGGCGGCGAGTTCGTTATAAGTCTTGATGAGTGAGTTGACCCCGGTCGCGGTCATGTCATTAGAGGTGACGGGGATCAGCGAGTAGTTGTTGTCGGGTGAGGCGATGAAATCGCGGGCTATGCGGGCGACCTCAAGCTGACTCTCGGCCTCAAACAGGCGCTTTGACAACTCACCCTTCATGGTGAGGTTATACTGGGCGTCGGCCTCAATATCAGTCAGTCGGTTGCTCTCCTTAAAACGCTGCAGGTTAAGCTCGATGCCTGCCAGATCGGTGGCTAACTGGCTGATGCGGTCATCGAGAAATTGCAGAGTCTTAGATGACTGCTGGGTCTTGGTCTCGATGACGCGCTCGTCATATTTGGCCATGATGGTGTTGAGCAGAGTCTTGCCAAACTCGGGGTTGTCGGTGGGGTAGACCAGGCGTATGACGTGGGTGCGCTTGTTGGCGATGAATGAGGCGATATCCTGGTCGAGATCCTCGGCAGCGCCGTCATAACTCTTGACTATGAAGCGGTATTTATACGGCTCGCCGGCCACGAAATTCTTGGTCGGGGTGATCAGGAAGTTGCCGTATTCGGTCTTTATCTCGAGGGGCAGTGTGGCGTCTTTGATGGTGGCGAGCTTGGTTTGGCGCGGGCCTAAGACCTTGCCGTTGACCTTACCTTTGTCATTGACCTTGATGTTGAATGTCAGTGACACCTTGGCCGTGTCGGCAAACATGGGGGGTGAGACGATGTCGAGGGGGTAATCCTCGATCATGGTGATCTTCTGCATGAATCCCGGGCGCCAGATGCGCTTGCGGTCGAGGCCCAGTTCGCGGGCCACATTGGCATACAGCGAGTGAGAGCTGAGTATGAAGATCTCGTCGTCGACATAGTTTGTCGCGCCAAAGATGCTGCCGATGCTCAGGGCTGCCATCGGGTCGTTGTCGCCCGTGTCGATGAGCACATTGGCCGTCACCTCGTAGACGGGGCGGTGGGTCTTGGCCCAGAATAGGGCCAGAGAGCAGCACGCAGCCACCGAGATCACGAATAGATACCATTTGGCTTTATACTGGTCGAGCAGAGAGGTGAGGTCTATGATGTCAGAGTTATTTTTCTTCTTCTTGTTTTCCATTGCGGGCATCGGGTGTGGATTTACTTGACGGTCAGGGCGATCACGAGTGATGCAATCACAGATGATGCGCTGACGACTGTCGAGATCATCGACAGTTTATAGCTCTTGTTAGAGTCATATTTGGCGTTACCCTCCTTGACCTTGTTGGGCTTGACGTAGATATAGTCGTTGGGTTGCAGGTAATAATACTCAGAGGTGAGCAGTTCTGACGATGTCAGGTCGAGCAGCACACGTTTCTGATTGCCGTTCTCCTCGCGGATAAGCAGTACATTCTGACGCTCGCCGTAAGGGGTGAGGTCGCCGGCGCTGGCGATTGCATCAAGGATCGAGAAGCGGTTGGTCGACACCTCGATAGCACCGGGACGGGTCACCTCGCCGAGTACGTTGACATGATAATTGACCATCCTGACGGTCACCGTGGGATCATCGACCCATTGTGAGATTTTTTTGGTCAGGTCGGCCTGTAACTCCTCGATGGTCATGCCGGCCACATGGATGGTGCCGATCTGGGGCATGTCGATGTTACCCTTGGTGTTTACAATATACGTTAACTGGCGTGGTGACTGATAGATGAGCATATCTTTTTGAGCAGCGGGGTTGGCTGCCGGCAGATTGAAATGGGCGGTGGCTGTGGGCTCGGCTGACGTGATGGTGATATACAGTTCATCTTCGGGCGCGATCCTGACAGGTTTCACCGGTGGGAGGGGTACGATCTCGGTCTGAGCGGTGATGTCTCGGAAGTAAGCCAGATTGCTCTTTGACGAGCTGCATGATGAAAGCAGAGAGACTGCGACAGCCGTGGTCAAGGCAAGAGACAGTATGCGGAATTTCATTTCAGGGATTCAATTCGTCATTATTTGAAAATGGCCGCAGAGAATAGCCCACACAGCGGCCAACTTGCGGTTACAAATGTTTAACGAATTTTTTCAGTTTATATTATATCGGGCCGCTTTTTTGTTGGGGTGTGAGATGGCCGACAGATGAGATGACACCGCCCGGGCGATAGAGTTTGTCTAGTCGCCCGAGCGGTGAGAATCCGGGTGATGACGCATCAGCTGCGTGACCCCGGCAGGGTGTTTTATAATCTTTTTTACCTGTTATTCAGTGAGATCTTTGGGGAGGATCGGCATGGCGCCGTTTTGGGTGCACACAAACGCTGATGTCAGCACAGCCTTGTTGTGAGCCTCCTCGACCGACTCATCTTTGAGTATCGATGCGATGAATGCTGCGGTGAATGAGTCGCCGGCTCCGACAGTGTCGGCAACCTCTACCTTGGGAGTGGGCTGGAAAGAGACCTTTCCGGGGGTGAAGACATAACTGCCGTTAACACCGCAGGTGAGAATGAGCATCTTCAGGTTATACTTACCCAGCAATATCCAGCACTTGTCTTGCAGGTCGATGCCGGGGTAACCAAACATCCGGCTTACGGTCACCAGCTCCTCGTCGTTGATCTTCAATATGTTGCAACGCTCCATAGAGTTGCACAGAATCTCTTTGGTGTAGAATCCCTGACGCAGATTGACATCAAAGACCACCAGATTGTCATCATTGTGGGGCATCGCGTCGAGAAAACGGTTGATGGTGTTGCGCGACACCACGTTACGCTGGGCCAGCGAGCCGAAGCATACAGCCTTGGTGTGTTCGGCGAGCTGCTCAAGGCGGGCGGTGTAGGGGATGTTGTCCCATGCGACATTCTCTTTAATCTCATACTGAGGTATGCCGGCGGGGTCGATCTCTACCTGCACCGTGCCGGTAGGATAAGGAACCTCCTCGATGAGCTGGTTGAGCCCCTTGGCAGTGAGGTTGGTCACGATCTCCTCGCCGAGGGGGTCTTTGCCTACGGCGCTGACTACACAACTGGGGAGACCAAACTGCGACACGTGGTATGCGAAGTTTGCGGGCGCTCCGCCGATCTTTTTCCCTTCAGGAAGTACATCCCACAGGGCTTCGCCCATTCCTACAACTATATCTTTCATGGGTTATATTATAATTTCTTAGGGTTATATTATCAGATTTTCTTGATTTTCAATGTATAGTAGAGCAGATAGATGACACCTGCCGCCATGACTGCCACTGCGCCGATCTGCGCTCCGACGGCGTCGGCTGCAAAACCCATGGCGAGAGGGAAGATGGTGCCTCCGAAGAGACCCATTATCATCAGACCCGATACCTCGTTTTTCTCATTGGGCGATGCGTTCAGGGCCTGAGCGAAGATCACCGAGAAGACATTAGAGTTGCCGAAGCCGACCAGGGCGATACCGACATATATGAGTGTCAGTGACTGGGCGGTCAGCAGCAGTATCATGGCCAGAGCCATAAGGATGACGCTGATGCCGAAGAAAATGCGGGGCGACATTACACGCAGCAGGAATGCGCCGAGGAAACAGCCGATAGTGCGGAAGATGAAATATACGCCGGTGGCAAAGCTGGCCTCCTCAAGTGTGACGCCAAGGCGCTCCATGAGGATCTTAGGTGCGGTGGTGTTGGTGCCCACGTCGATACCTACGTGACACATGATGCCCAGGAAGCAGAGCAGAATGAAGGGGGTGCCGAGCAGCTTGAGACATTCGCCCACGCCCGATGCCTTGTCGGGGCGCTCCTCGTCGATCGGTGTGGCTGCCAGAGCGGTGATCGACAGCAGGCTGACCACGGCAAAGATGACAAACATCGCTTTCCAGTGAAGCCCGAATGTAGGCATCAGCGTGGTAGCTCCCCATGAGGCGAGTATCGGGGCAAGGAATGATGCTATGGCCTTGACAAACTGTCCGAAAGTCAGTGTCGACGCGAGTTTGTCGTTGCCGATAAGGTTAGTTACCAGAGGATTGAGCGAAGTCTGCATAATGGCGTTGCCGATGCCGAGCAGAGAGAAAGCGGCAAGCATGGTGTAATAGCCGTTGCCTGTGAGGGGGATGATGAGTGACAGGGCGGTGACTATCAGTGAGATCAATACGGTATTCTTGCGCCCGATGCGGTTCATGAGCATACCTGTGGGCACTGAGAAGATCAGAAACCAGAAGAATACCAGAGAGGGGAAAAGATTGGCCTGAGAGTCGGTGAGTGACAGGTCTTTCTGCACATAGTTTGATGCGGTGCCGACCAGGTCGACAAATCCCATGGCAAAGAAGCATAGCATCACGGGGATAAACTGCATCAGCGATGTTTTCCGCGGCATAGAGATTGATTGTGTCGAATCCATTGTATGTTTGAGAGGTTAAAAATATCAGGGATTATTTAGAGGGAGAGAGTGAGTAGATCGACATCGAGGTCAGCTCGGCTTTTCCGTCGGCAGTGACTGATAGTGTCGTGTAGGGCTGCTCGGGGAATACGAGATTGGTCATTACCGAGTGGCCGTTGTCGGCAAATACCTCGATAGATGATCGGTCGATGAATATTCTCAGCGAAAGCTCATCGGCTGAGTCGAGCAGTGGGGCGACAGTCACGGCGGGGAAGTCCTGACTGAAGTCGGTGATGCCACTCTCGCGGCGGTCAAAAGCCAGTGTGCGTGCGGCGGGGTCGTATGTCATCACCACCTTGTTGCCTGCCATGTTAGAGAGGGTTGCGGTGACTGATGATGCTGACTTGGGGTTGATGTCGAGCAATATCTCGCATATACCGTCATTCTCGGCGGGGAGTCGATATTCGCGCGGTTTCTCAGAGAGTGTGTTGCGACCGGCTTTCTTGACGAGCTTGTCACGCATCGACACCAGCTCGGGTGACGGTGTCGATGCGAGGTAAATCTGACCGTCGGCACCGGTAAACAAGCTTACATCGCGGGGAAGAGTGTTTGCGCTGCGAAACTGCATGGTGGGTACTTCGGCGGCATACTGCCAGTTGCTCATCCATCCGATCACAGTGCGACGATTGTCGGGCGCGTCGCTGAACGATACTGTGGCATAGTGGTCTTTCCCGAAATCCATCCATTTGGTGGGGACTTTCCCGTCAGCGTCGAGGTCAGGGGTGAATGTAGTTCCGTCGAAATCCCCGACGAAGTATTGTGTTGCGCTTCCGCCAAAGGGCCCTCCGGGATTGAGGTTGCATATCAGCACCCATTTCTTACGGTCGATGCCGTCAACGGCGAGTTCAAACATATCAGGACATTCCCAGACACCATCTTGTGCGCCGAGGCCTTTGCCGAAAGAGCTGCGCAATGTCCAGTTTTTCAGGTCGGGTGAGGCATATATCAGCATTTCATGGTCGAGAGCGTGGGCGAGCATCAGAATCCACTCACCCGTGGGTGCATACCAGAACATATTCGGGTCGCGGGCCTCGCTGTCGAGGGTAATCACCGGATTACCCGGATATTTCTCGAAGGTCATACCCCCGTCGGAACTGTGCGCGAGGCTTTGTATCTGACTCTCGGCGGCCGAAGTATAGAGGCTGACTATAGCGTCAGGGCCAAATCCGGCAGTGTTGTCATGATCGAGCACCGAGCTTCCTGAGAATATGGTGCCCAGCCCGTCGGGCTCGATGGCCAGCGGATGATGCTCCCAGTTTACAAGATCGGTCGACGATGAGTGTCCCCATGTCATATTCTGCCATTTTGAGCCAAAAGGATTAGCCTGATAGTAGAGATGCCACACACCATCTTTGTAAACCATGCCGTTGGGGTCATTCATCCAGCCGTAAAGGGGGGTGTGATGGAATGCCGGGCGATATTTCTCGCGGTTGGCAGTGTCAAAGGTGTCGGCCAGAACGAAGTTAGACCAGCAGGCATCATTGCTTGCCTCACGTATCGACGATCTATCCTGAGCCGTCACTACATTGAGTATTACATTATGACCTTCGTATTGCTTGAGATCGAGAGGTACCTGATAGTCGACTTTCGATTTTGCCAGCCTTACAAAAATGGTGCGGTCGAGTTTGCCGTCGACAAGGATGTTGATGCGGGCGTCTTCGTTTGACTCCTGCACAGGCATCAGCAGATAGCGGGCATCACCCTCTACACGCACCAGCGTGTTGTTTACGCCGAGATGCTCGACTTTTACATCGTTGTCGGCATTGCAGGTGAATGCTGCGGTCATTGCCGCCATCGATAGTCCTAAGATTGCTTTATGATTCATTGATATCTGATTTACGGTCGCGTTATTTTATTACGCTGCAAAACTAATGTAATTTATGCATCATGACTAAGAATAATTCTGCAAAAGGTATAAAAAATCTGCCAATGCCGAATATTTACCCATAGATGCAACGATATTGCTTATATATTTGTTTATCTTTGCATCATCTCTGATAATAATACCATGAGACGATTCTACAGATTACTTATCGTGGCGGTCATAGTTCCGCTGACTTCACTGCTTGTTGTGTCATGCAAAGATGAGAAACCGCTGCGCATCGGTGTGTCGCAGTGTAGCGATGACGACTGGCGCTCTAAGATGAACGAAGAGGTAATGCTTGAGGCCATGCTGCATGATAATGTCGAGGTCGAGATCCGTTCGGCCGATGACAATAATGAGAAGCAGATCGCCGATATACGTTATTTTGCCGACAACGGGTTTGACATTATAATCGTGGCCCCTAACGAGGCGCAGGCCATAACGCCGGTGATCACCGAGGTGTATGAGAGGGGTATTCCGGTGATAATTTTCGACCGTAATGTCAATAACGACAGTTATACCGCGCGTATCGGCACCGATAACCGGGAGATAGGCCGTAGCGCCGGCCGCTATGCCCTGCATCTGTTTTCGGGCTTGTCGCGTCCGATAAAGGTGCTTGAGATTTACGGGCTGGCCGGGTCGTCACCGGCCGTGGGCCGGCGTGTCGGATTTGACGAAGTGGTGACTGCCGGCGGGGGAGAGATCGCCGGCACGGGATATGGCAACTGGAATCTGTCTGATGCCGAGCGCGTCACCGACTCGCTGCTAACACTTCACCCCGACGTAGATCTGATCTATGCCCATAATGACCGTATGGCAATCGGGGCAGCCGGCGTGGCACATCGTCGCGGACTTGACAATATTAAGATTATAGGTATAGATGCCGCCCCTAACATCGGCATGAGGGCAGTAGCCGACTCGGTGATAGACGCCACATTTCTTTATCCGACCGAGGGGCATCTGCTTGTCAACACCGCTCTCGATATACTGCAAGGGAGACCTTACAGCAAAGAGACCACCATGCCGGCATCATCGGCAGTAGATCTGTCGAATGTCGACATACTGATGCGCCAGAATCAGACACTCGACAATGAGGTCTCTAAGATGAAGGCCCTCAAAAAGAGGGTAGACGACTTCTGGTCGAAGCACTCGGCGCAGACATCGCTGTTTTATGCCTCGATCGTGATATTGCTGCTGGTGCTTTTCTCGCTGTTTATGGTGCTGAGGGCATTCTGGCAGCGCAAACGCCACCAGCTTGTGCTGATGGATCACAACCGGCGCCTCGAAGAGCAGAGCCGCGAGCAGAAACGCCTGGCCGACAGCCGCGCCGAGCTTAACGACCGGCTGCAGGAGGCGATACAGTCAAAACTTGCATTTTATACCAATGTGTCGCATGACCTGCGCACACCGCTTACACTTATCGCCGAGCCGATAGCGCAACTCGCCAAGTCAGACAACCTTACCTCGCGGCAGCGCGATCTGCTTGCTCTCGCCGGAAAGAATACACGCATACTGGCCCGTCTTATCAATCAGATTCTCGATTTCCGCAAGTTTGAGAATGACAAGCTGCGGCTCAATCTCACCGAGGTAGACCTCACCGGAGTGCTGGCCGAGTGGACCGACTCGTTTCGCGAGGTGGCGCGCCGCCGTGACATCCGCCTCACGTTGCATACCGCCGACACTGAGCATATACAACTTGCACTCGATGCCGAGAAGATGGAGCGCGTGTTTTTTAATCTCGTGGCCAATGCCATCAAGTACACACCCGACAATGGCAGTATCGACATCTCATACAGCTGCGACGGCGAGACGCTCACGCTCGTAGTCGCCGACACGGGTATAGGTATCCCTGCCGCCGAGCTTGGGAATATCTTCGACCAGTTCTTTATGGTCGACAAGGTCAGACCTCAGGGCTCGGGGATAGGTCTGTCGCTGGTCAAGGCATTTGTCGAGATGCACAAGGGTAGCATCACGGTCGACAGTCAGGAGGGTAAGGGGTCGGTGTTTACCGTCAGAATCCCCGTGACGCATATCTCAGAGAGATCAGAGGTGCCCGAGAGCCTTATCTCTGAGCAAGACATAAATATCGAGCTGGCAGGTGTAGGCGAGTCTGATGCAGTCGGGTGTGTAGGCGCGGCCGCCCCCCCGCCACCCCCCGCAGCCTAAGCCGCTAAGCCCACCCATCGTGTGATTTATGGCAAAGGCGATATGGGCCATATCATAGCGGTCGGGTATAAACAACAGACGCG